>JBKHDE010000049.1:0-24063 GCA_046541495.1 Desulfococcaceae bacterium | reverse complement strand
ATAAATCGGTTTCGTCCGCGTCGTAGCGGACCACCGTCACGCCGTCCCGGGCCGCATCGGCCAGGCCGTCCGCGTCTTCCACCGCGGAAGACACCACCAGGACGTGCAGGCCGCCGTCATCAGCCGGAAGGTCGAAGGCGCCGCCGTCCAGAGGCATCTGAAAATCGAAACCGCCGGGTTCGGCGCCATCATTCCCTTCGGGCGCTTCCGCGTCGTAGGCCTCGATTGCCATCTCATTTTGGAGCTCCTGATCCTCCAGCAGATCCAGGGTATCGATCATTCCCGCGCCGTCCAGTACAATCCTGTCTTCCAACCTTAATAATCTAAACATGTTGCCTCCCTGACCCGTTAAGGTAAAACGAAATATGAATTCAGATTTCTCATTATCAACAGCAAAAAGGGCCCGGCAGGTGCTGCCAAACCACCGGGCAAACTCGTTTCAGAAAATTTCGATCAAGATCTCCCTGTGCAACAATGGTTTTTTTTCATATCCCGCCTCTCCTTGCGGCGGTGCGCCCCGTCGACCGTTTTTCATATCTACTCTATTCCTTCCGGCCCTGCAAACCATTCGCCTCGGATTCTCCCGCATTCGATGCATTTTTCACCTTCCGCCCGTCCAGCGCTATTGCGGCTATCGTATAGGATCCGCCTTCTGGAATCAGTCAAAAACGAAAGGGCACTTGAGCAGCCTGGTGGAATGAAACTATGGATTTATACGCCTTCAGCATTTAAAGAAGTTATTATCTCGGCCCTATATATGATTGAATAAACCCTGGGTCTCCCCGCACCGGTTTTGGAAGTAATAAATGAAGATGCTGTTTTGTGTCAAGAAAAATATACAAAACGAAAGCTCCGGAACACTTTTCCCGTTGGCTCTAATCGGCTATGAACAGACATCCCGCTTAGGACCGTACGAAAAA
Organism: Desulfococcaceae bacterium; assembly: GCA_046541495.1. GTDB lineage: Bacteria > Desulfobacterota > Desulfobacteria > Desulfobacterales > Desulfococcaceae > JAABSQ01. The sequence continues at coordinate 23,143 of JBKHDE010000049.1, read as the reverse complement.
AACGTGACCATACCTGATCATAGATCTTCACCTCACTGAATAAGGCGTTAAAAATGAATCTCGTCCGATGTCGGGGTTCGTCACCCAAATTTAAATAAACTTCGGAAGAGTATCTGTTGCAATTCGCATACCTGCTAAGTCAGGAATCAACCTGTGCCCTCGCCGAAAGCGGCAGGCCGGATTTGTCTTCATAAATTCCTTCGAAAAGGTGCAGGAAATCAATTCGGCCAAAGCCGTCGGATTGGAAAAAGCAAAAAGTTTTTTTATACCATTAAAAATCCTTAAGAAAAAAGCACCCCCACAGCCCCTGAGATTTATAAAGAGAGGTACCTGTTTATGAGAGACAAATCAAGGTATTTTTTGGCCCAAGTCACCGTTGCTGCTTCAGACCTCCGGGGAACGGTTTCAATGTAATAGACCCACAAACCCTTCAAATGCCTGCCAGAACCGATCCCGAAACCGGTCCGCCTCCATCAGGATTTCATGGTAAGCACCCGGAATCCATTCGAAACGGCAATCGGGCATGGCCCGGCAGACTTTTCTTTGCGCCTTCGGCGGCACCACCCGGTCGGCGCCGGCGGTAACCATCAGGCTGGGCGTATGGATGGCCGCCAGGTAGTCGGGCCGGTTCAGGACCTCGATCGAGTCGAACGTAGCGGCCAGCCAGCCGTAGGTCACCCCGCCCAGGGCCAGGTCGGGGTTGCCGTCCACGATGGTTGCGGCGGCCAGGTAGCGTTTGAGATCGGTGCTCAGGGAATTGGTTTTGAACCGCTCGGGATCGGGGGGGCGGTAGCACCCTTCCCCCGGCGCGTAGGCATGGGTTTGCCGCAATCGCCGGGCCAGATGAGTGAGCCAGACGGTCAGCGGCCTGGGGACCGGCGGGGTGAAAATGTCGACCATGGGGGAGACCAGCACCGCTTTGTGAAAAACCCCGGGGTGATCGTGAAGATACCGCAGAAAAATATGGCCGCCCATGGAATGGCTCAGACAAAGGAGGGGTTCCGGTGAATTCGGAAGCAGTATTTCAGAGACGAACTGTTCCAGGTCAGCCAAATATTCCAAGTAGCTCCCGACATAGCCTTTGTGGCGGTCCTTGAGCCCTCGGGTGGAGAGCCCCTGCCCGCGCCAGTCGAAGCTGTAGACGTGAAAGCCCCGGCGGTTCAGGTCCTGAATGGTTTCGGTGTATTTTTCCATGAATTCCGACCGGCCGGAGAGCAACAGCACCGTGCCCTGTACCAATTCCTGTCGGCACGGATAGATCCCGTACCGGAGGCGGCACCGATCCGAAGTCGTCAAATAATCGATATGGGAAATCATCTTCAACAGCATCCGTTCGGCAGGTCGATTTCGGCCCCGAAAGAGTTCACAGGTATTTCGATTTCTATAACAGATGCTCGGATCACCCGGAATCGAAAAAGGACCGGTTTTTCCGAATGCCGTTTTTTAGGTTTTTATCATTGCCTAAGTCAACCTTTCCTTGATAAGAAAGGCATCTTTTTGAAAAAACGGTGTCCTTTTGAAACAAATGGAATGAAAGTTTTGTAATGAAGGGGAACAGAATATGCGGATTCTAATCACGGGCGGGGCCGGTTTCATCGGGTCGCATCTGGCCGAGGCCTGCCTTGAAAACGGCGATGAAGTCTACATCATCGACGACCTGTCCACCGGCGCTCTTGAGAATATCAAACCGCTCCAGCGGGATGAGCGGTTCAAGAGCCGGTTTTTCGTCCATATCGACTCCATCCTCAACCCCAACCTGATGCTGGAGCTGATCGGCACCTGCGATAAGGTCTACCACCTGGCGGCCGCGGTAGGGGTCAAGTACATTCTGGACAACCCTCTGAAATCGATCAAAATCAACGTGGAAGGCACCGAAAAGGTTCTGGAACTCTGCGCCAAATTCAAGAAAAAGATCCTCATCGCCTCTTCCTCGGAGGTGTACGGCAAGCATCTGCACGCTCCGCTGGTGGAGACCGATAATATTATCTACGGCCCCACCAGCAAGTTCCGGTGGAGCTACGCCGCCTCCAAACTGATGGATGAATTCACCGCCCTGGCCTATTACCGGACCAAGGGATTGCAGGTGGTCATCGCCCGTCTTTTCAATACCGTCGGTCCGCGCCAGACCGGCGCCTACGGCATGGTCATCCCCCGGTTCGTCTCCCAGGCCCTGGACCAGGCGCCGCTGACCATTTACGGTGACGGGGCCCAGACCCGCACCTTCACCTATGTCAAGGACGTGATCGAGGCCTTCCTGGCGCTCATGGAAAACGACCGGGCGGTGGGAGAAGTGTTCAATATCGGCGGCACCGAGGAGATTTCCATCCTCGAGCTGGCCCACAAGATCATTCGAGAGACCGGCTCGCGCTCGGCCTGCGAACTGATCCCCTATGAAGAGGCCTATGCCAAGGATTTTGAAGACATGCAACGGCGGGTGCCCTCTATCGACAAGATCCGCGACACCATCGGGTTCGAGCCCAAAACCGGCCTGGATGCCATTTTGCGGCGGGTGATCAACTATCAGCAGTCCCTGGTTCTATGACGGCGGTTCGATGATGCCCCTTCGATGAACCTCCCGACGCAGAATTCACCGGTTCAATAGAGGCCCCCGGCCGGCTTTGATCATCGTTTCGGCCGAACCTGAGTAATTGCGGTGATCATGGCCCCCGGCCTTTTTCCCGGTCAGACCTTGTATTTGCCGAAATCCTCCGGATTGAGCTTTTCGAGGTAATCGGCCCATTTCTTGCCTTCTTCGCTCTCATCCACCATTTCCGCATCGCCGTCGGCCAGCGCGGACTGGTCGATCACTTTTTCATCCACGAAAATGGGGGCCCCGGTTCGAAGGGCGATGGCGATGGCGTCGCTGGGGCGGGCATCCATATCGAAGGTTTCTCCGTTGGTATTAAAATGGATCCGGGCGAAAAAGGTATTGTCTTTAAGATCACAGACCTCCACCTTGATCACCTCGATTTGGAGCTGATCCGCAAAATTCTTGAAAAGGTCGTGGGTCATGGGACGATCGAATTTGATATTCTGAAGAGCCGAAACGATGGAGGTGGCCTCCAGCAGCCCGATCCAGATGGGCACCGCCCGATTGTCCTCATCCGATTTCAGGATAATGATCGGGGTGTTGGAGGTCGGATCCATGGTCAGACCCGCTATGCTTACCTTATGCAGCATAAATTTTTTCTCCTTTCACACGTGAAGGTTCACGCACTATCATTTTGCCGCCGAGGGAATGCAAAAAGGCCTCCTCGATATCGACCCGCACCTGACGGCCGGTCAGGTCCGACGGCGGGGAAAGGTCTTCTTCCGAAGCGGTAAAATTGACGATTTTATTGTCGGTGGCGCGCCCGCTCCATTGAATCCCCGCCCCGGTCTCCCCCTGCTCCTGCCTTTTGCTCGGGCCGTCCACCAGCACGCAGGCGGTCGTTCCGATCAGGGCGCGGTGTTTGCGAAGGGTGTAGGATTCCTGAAGATCGAGGACCTTTCGCAGGCGGTCGCTTTTTTCCGCCTCGGAGACGGCGTCTGAAAAACGGGCGGCCGGGGCATTGGGCCGGTCCGAATACTTGAAGGCGAAGAGGCTGTCGTATTCCACGGTTCGAATCAGATCCAGGGTGGCCTCGAAGTCGGCCCGGTCTTCCCCCGGAAACCCGACGATGATATCCGAGGTGACGGCGATATCCGGCCGATATCGTCGCAACTGTTCGACTTTGCTCAAATAGGCGGCCCGGGTATACCGCCGGTTCATGCGGGCCAGCACCGCATCGGACCCGGACTGAACCGGAAGATGGATGTGGTTGCACAGCTTATCCAGGTCCCGAAAGGCGGCCATCAGTTCCTCGGACAAATCCTTGGGATGAGAGGTGGTAAACCGAATGCGGGCCAGCCCCGAAACGGCGTTGATCCGCGCCAAGAGTTCGCTGAAAGAACACCACCCTTCTTTTTTACCGTAGCTGTTGACGTTCTGCCCCAACAGCGTGACCTCCCGAACCCCGGACCGGACCAGCCCCTCGATCTCCTGAACGATCTCCTCGGGTCTTCGGCTCATTTCGCGCCCCCGCACATAGGGAACCACGCAGTAGGTGCAGAAATTGTCGCATCCCTGCATAATGGTCACAAACCGGCTGACGATCCCCTCGTCGGCTTCGCCCTGAGGATATTCGAATTCATCGATTTCGGCGCTCATCTCTACATCCACGATCCGGCATCGGCGGGACTCGACCCGGGCCACCATTCGAGGAAGACGCCCGACCGCCCCGGTGCCGAACACCAGGTCCAGGCAGGGGGCCCGTTTAAGGATTTGACGGCCTTCCTGTTGGGCCACGCATCCGCCCACGGCGATGATCATCTCCGGCCGTTTCCGTTTCAGTTCCGCCAGTCGGCCCAGAAAGCTGAAGGCCTTCTGCTCGGCCTTTTCCCGTATGGCGCAGGTATTGACCACCACCAGATCGGCCCGGCCCGGGGTATCGGTCCTTTGGTATCCCAGGGGGGTCAGCAGGGTGGCGATGCGATCGGAGTCGTAGACATTCATCTGGCATCCGATGGTATTGATATAGAGATATTTGGTACGATCCATTCAAGCCTTGTATTCGATCATCATATGCAATCGTCGTATTTAATCTTCTGGGGGGCGAACAAAGCCGAATCAACTCGATTCGACCGGTTCGAGAGAATATTCGACCGGCTCGATTCGAACCGTTTCGGCCACATCCCGCAGAATTTCTTTTACTTCCTCCTCGCAACCGGGTGGAATGCAGACCCGCACGATCCCCAAGCGTGAATCGATGGTGCTCAGGAGTGCGACGCCGTCATAGCCTTCGAGGATGAATTTTAAAAAATGAATTTTTCGCCGGTCCACCCGGTAATACTGTTTGACGGTCTTCACAACATAGTTCGCTCCAGGTTTTTTGTAAAGGTTATCACCATCGTTCACGGGATATCAATATAAAAGTTACGGTTAAAATAAAAGTTACGGATGAAAATTCCCGAAAAAAGTTTCGGCTTGAATCACGATTAAACCCCAATTAGCTGTTGTCCGGATCGGGTGAATGGGGTATGTTTCCCGCCATGAATCACGAATGGCACATTCGAACCCCCGACCGACATCAGGTGGATAGAATTCAGCGGATTCTGGGCTGCTCGCCCGTCACCGCCACCGTTCTGGCCAACCGGGGCATCGACGGCGAAGACCGGGTTTTTCGGTATATGAACCTGTCCCTGGCCGATCTTCGTCCGCCCTTTGCCATCAAGGATATGGATGCGGCGGTCCGCCGGATCGCTCAGGCGATCGAGAATCGGGAGCGGGTGCTGATTTTCGGAGACTATGATGTCGACGGAATCACCGCCGTCACCCTGCTGCTGGAGTTTTTTCAGTATGTCGGCCTGGATGCCGATTTTTATATTCCCCATCGGTGCGATGAAGGGTACGACCTTCAGGTGGACCATGTTTTCGGGGTGGCCCTGCCCCGGGAAACCGACCTGATCGTTACCGTCGACTGCGGTTCCAGCCGCCATGAGGCGGTCCGATCGGCCAAAGAAAGCGGCATCGACGTCATCATCACCGATCACCACACCATCACCTCCCCTCCGGCGGCGGCGGCGGTGGTCAATCCCCGGCGCACCGACTGCACCGCCGGTTTCGACCACCTGGCCGGGGTCGGGGTCGCTTTCGTGCTGGTGGTCTGCCTTCGAAAACACCTTCGGGAACGCGGGTTCTGGAAATCCGGGTCCGAACCGAACCTGAAGCATTTTCTGGACCTGGTGGCTTTGGGCACCATTGCGGATATGGTTCCCCTGGTGGGGGACAACCGCATCCTCTCCAAAATCGGAATGGATGTCATCAACGCCGGGCGCCGGCCGGGCCTGACCGCACTGCTCAAGGCCGCCGGGGTTAAAGAGGCGGTTCGGGATACCGACGACATCGCCTTTCGACTGGCTCCTCGCCTGAACGCGGCCGGTCGGCTCGACCACGCCAAAACCGCCGTGGAACTGCTGACCACCCGAGACCCTCGGCGGGCTGAGGAGATCGCCGAATCCCTGAGCCAGCTCAACCGCCGGCGGCAGGAGACCGAAAAGCGGATTTTAGAAAAGGCCCTCGCCCTGGTTGGGGATGATCCCGAGAAAACCGGCCGCAACGCTTTGGTCCTGACCCATCCGGCCTGGCATGAGGGGGTGCTGGGCATCGTCGCCTCCAAGCTGACGAACCGGTTCTTTCGGCCCACCATCCTGATCTCTTCTCGGAACGGCATCGGCAAAGGCTCCGGCAGGAGCATCCCGGGGATCAACCTCTATGAGGGGCTGGAGGCCTGCTCGGTTCATCTGGAAAAATTCGGGGGCCACCCCATGGCTGCGGGCCTTCAGATTCGACCCGACCGCATCGACGCCTTTCGAAACGATTTCGAGGCGTGGGCGTCAAAGGCCGTCGGCCGTGAGCCCCTAACCAAAACCATCGACATCGACTGCGAACTCAATTTCCATGAAGTCACCGACTCCCTGATCGATGAACTGGAAAAACTCCTGCCCTTCGGAGAAGGCAACCCGGAGCCGCTCTTTCTGGCCAGGGAGGTTCGGGTCTCCTCCTCCATGATCGTGGGCAAACACCACCGGCGGATGAGCCTGCGCCAGGGAAACCCCTCGGCCCGCGCCATGAACGCCATTCAGTTCAACGTCGACAGGGGCCGAATGTCCGAGGCCTTCGACCGGGTCGCTTTCAGACTGCGGTGGAACCGGTGGAAAGGCCGAAAAACCGCTCAGATAATTATCGAAGAAACCTGAACATTTTTCTTGCAAATGGCGGAAAGTGCCATTAATATGATGGGATATTGACAAGCGGTTAAACATCTTCAAGAAGGGAATTTCGAATGGCAAAGGTATTTCGCCCAAGCACCCGAGAGGCCAGCATCCTCTCGAAAATAGAGTCTTCCAAAGAGCATGCCCGTCGGCAAGCCATCAACAGCGTGCGAGATCATATCGACACGCTGAGCAATGCGGTCACCTCGAAACTGGTCGAAAACAAGTTCGTGGAAACGACCAACAAAAACGGCTTTGAAGAGCAGATTCACAAAAGCCTCGATAAGCTCGTCTATGCCGATGATTTCGATATCGATTATCAGATCGCGCCCTACCGGAATCTTGTTCCCAATCCCCACGTGGTGAGTCTGTATCTGACCTCCTTTGTGATCGAAACCATGATCAATCACAAAGATGTCATCGATATTTTCGGGGCGGATGATGAGATCTATCACTGCATCAATCGGCAGGTACAAAAACACCTGACCTGAGCATGCGCCCGTCATTTCACCCCAGGCTCGTCAACCCCCCGTTTGGCGATCCCGGCGTGTTTGTCCCCTTTGCTTTTGAAAAACGGGCCGTGCTCTTCGACCTTGGGGATATCCATTCCCTCTCCCCCCGAGATATCCTCAAGATCAGCCACATCTTTATTTCCCATACCCACATGGATCATTTTTTCGGATTCGACCATCTGCTGCGCCTCTTTCTGGGTCGAGAAAAGGTCCTGTATCTTTACGGACCCGGCGGAATCCTGAAGAATGTGGAAGGCAAACTGGCAGGATACACCTGGAATCTGGCGGATACCTATGCCCATGAATTGTCTCTGAGCGTGACCGAGATCGATGCCGACCATCTGATCACCCGGGAATACCCGTGCCGAAACCGTTTTCAGCCGAAGGCGGACCCGGTTCGAACCCCGTTCGACGGACACCTGCTGAAGGAGTCCGGGCTGTCGGTTTCCGCAGACCTTCTGGACCATGCCACCCCCTGCCTCGGATTCTCGCTTCAGGAACGATTTCATGTCAATATTTTAAAAGAACGGGTGGAAGAACTGGGCCTGACGGTGGGCCCCTGGGTCCGGCGTTTTAAAACCGCCCTTTTTGAGGCGCGCCCTTTCGATTCGCCATTTGCCGTCGATTCCGACGACTTCGGGGGGCCGGTATTCTCTCTGGGAGAGCTGTCCGACAACATCGCCCGGATTACCCCGGGCCAGAAGATCGCCTATATTACCGATACCGCCTACACCCCTTCCAATCAGGAGAAAATCCTGGCCCTCTCCCGGGGGGCGGACGATCTCTTTATCGAAGCGGTTTTCTCCGAGTCGGACCGGAACCTGGCGGAACAAAAACGACATCTCACCGCCCATCAAGCCGGCACCCTGGCGGGCATGGCCCGCGTGAAACGATTCACGATTTTCCATTTCTCCCCTCGGTACACCGACCAGGAGAATCGTCTGCTTCAGGAGGCGCAACAAGCCTACGAAGCCGCCATCGGAACCGGTTGACGGATGGAAAACCGACCCTTTTTCATAAATACCGCCGGGTGCCGGCTGCGGGTGAAACGCCTCGGGGTTGGTTTCCAGGGAGGCGGTCCGGTACTGGTCTTCCTTCACGAAGGTCTGGGCAACATCGCGATCTGGCGGGACTTTCCGGAAAGCGTATGCCGGGAAACCGGGCTTCAGGGGATTGTTTACGAGCGGCGGGGATACGGGGAATCCAACTGCTTTGGAACCCCCTGGCCCGAAGATTATCTGATTACAGAGGCGACGGTTTATCTACCCGGAGTGCTGGATGCCTGCGGAGTCGAGCAGGCGGTGCTGATCGGCCACAGCGACGGCGGCTCCATCGCCCTGATCGGAGCCGCAAGCCTTCCCCACCGAATCCTGGGCGCCGTTACCGAAGCGGCCCATATCTTTGTGGAGGAGATTACCCTGACCGGCATTCGCCGGGCCCTTCATATTCTGGAAACCACGGACCTCAAGGCCAAACTATCCCGGTATCACGGCAAGGATGTGGATCGAATCATCGCGCGCTGGGCCGACACCTGGCTCGATCCCGGTTTTCGGGGCTGGAACATCGAATTCTTTCTGCCCCGAATCACCGCCCCGCTCCTGGTGCTGCAAGGCGAAGATGACGAATACGGCACCGAGGCCCAGGTGACCGGTATCGCCCAAGGGGTTTCCGGCCCGGTGGAGATCCGCCTCATTCCCGACTGCGGCCACATCCCCCATGTCCAGGCCCGGCAAAAGGTGCTCGGTTATATGAAGGAGTTCATCCGAAACCTGACCGTTTAAGGGTCTATAGTGGACACCAGCCGGGTCAATCCATCCAGTTCGGCTCCCTGAAACCGATTCAATCGATTTTGCAAACCGGCCAGTGCCGACGGAATGTAGGTTTCGAACGAGGTTTTTCCCCTGACCCGGCTGAGGTGTCCGTAAGCGCCCAGGATCTGAAGATTCCGGGTCAGCGCACAGAAATCGTACCCCTGTCGAAAAGAGTCGGGGTCAATGAACCGGTAGGCGGAGAGCCCGCCCATATAGTCTTCCAGCAGCTGGTTCTGAACAGAAACAGGCAGATCGACATACGGGTCGATGAGCAGGGAGGCGAGGTCGTATTGCAGGGGACCGAACCGGGCTCCCTGAAAATCGATAAAAAAACAGCGACCGTCCCGGACCATGATGTTCCTGGACTGCATATCCCGGTGAATCAAACCGGGCGCCCCGTACTGAAGGGCTCCTTGGGCCAGGGCCTGAAAGTCCGCTTCAAAATCCCGATAACGGACCCGTTGTCCCAGGAACTCGACAAGAAAGGCCTCCACAAAATACCGGCACTCCTTCTCCAGAATAAGAGAGCGGTCATACGATCGGGATTGCCAGGTCCAGTTCGGATTGAACCCTTCAACGCCTTTTATTCCGAACCGAATCAGCCCATCGATCACCGGACGGTATTGGGATAACATCTCATCGGACCGCCGCCCTCGAACCCGGGTTTGAAGGTGCTCATCCCCCAGATCCTCCAGAAACACCAGTCCGGAAAACCGGTCTTCCCAATAGATCTCGGGTACCGGAATTCCTTTTCGATGAAGGTGCCGGCCGATATCGATAAAGGCGTCCACCTCTTGGGGAGACGGTTCCAATCCGCGCAGGCCGTGGTCGGCCAGAATCAGAGACCCGGCAGCGGTGATCAACCGGCTCCAGCGCCGATCGGAGCCGTCTCCGGCCAGGGGGACTTCCTGAAAACCCTCTTCCCTGTAATCAGAAAAAGCCGCTCCCAAGGCCCGGGGAGCCAGACGCTTCACGACCGCATTCCGGTATCGCTCGGGAGTCCCCAGGTCATGCCACTTGCATCCGTCGGCCACATAGGCGGTGAGGCGCAGGCCCCGGGCAATCATCTTTCGGAAGGCATCGATGCTGCTGTAGCAGACCCCCTCGGGAATAAAATCGAGCACCGTCGGATTCAGCACCTGGATTCCGGTGAAGGTTCTATGGATCAGGTCTCGGCTCTTCGGGCGGGAATCGGTTTTTTCGAACCCCACGATCTTCCCCTCCCGGGTCAGGGAAACGGAATCGAACCGGGGATCGGGACAGACCGCCAGAGTGGCCGGTCCGCCGTGGATCCGGTGGAAATCATACACGGACCGGGGATCGATATCGGTGAGGATGTCGCTGTTGACGACCAGAAACGGCCGCTCGTCCCAAAAATCGGATGCATTTTTGATGGCGCCGCCGGTCCCCAGGATCTCCGGTTCGAACCGGGTGGCGACCGGAATCGGATAATCGGCGGCGGCGATATGGGCCTCGATCTTATCCGCCAGGTGGTGTGTGTTCACCAGGACCGATTCACATCCGGCCGCGGCCAGCCGACGGATCTGGATATCCAGCAGGGTGTCGCGGCCTACCCGAAAAAGCGGTTTGGGCAGATGCCGGGTGTGGGGGAGCAGACGGGCGCCCAGGCCCGCCGCCAGCACCAGGGCCTTCATGACTGGAGCAGGTTGAGGTACCGGCGGATTTTTTCGGCGAAAAACTGGATCAGCGCTTCATCCTCGGAGCCTTTGACCCCTTCGCTGAGATAAAAATCCATGGCGTTTTTCAAATTGATTTTGGACAGGGATTCGGGAAGCTCCACCTCTTTTTTCTTGTACATGCGATTCCCCATGGACTGAATCTTTTTGAGCCGATCCTTGGATTCGATGAAGTTTCGAGGATATCGCATGAAAAAATTGAGGGCGATCCAGTAGGATTCAAAATAGGTTTTGAGGAAAGCGGAAAAGATCTTCAACTTTCGGTACCCGGCGGAGGTCAGATTATAGGTGTCCGGGAGTGTGGGATGCGGTATCAGCACCGCCTCATCGATGAATGATTTTATATTTTTCTGAATAAAATGCTCCGGCGTCTTTTCAACGTCGTAGGCGAACTCGTTTTTCATGGTTCTCAGGAGAAAGGCATAGCTGTCATGGATCTGGGCGGTGGAAAACTGAAAGGCGTCCCGCTCCAGGATCGCCAGAGCGGTAAAAGCGCCGGGAATAAACGCGGATACGCTGTTGTTCTTGTAATAATCCAGGGCCGGGCGTTTGCTTTCATTGACGATGTACTCCCGTTCATCGAACTCCCCCTCCTTTTTATCGCTCTTTTCTACTTTATCCAATGACACCGGCTCGATGAATTTTCTCTGAATATAAGAATCGATGACATATTCGAAGGCGAGGTCGGGCTCCACCAGCAGGGTATCCGCAAGGGTGGCTTTATGGATGTTCAGATAGTTCATGTAGGTCTGAATGTCCTCCATCAGCTGACTGTGGGAAAACCGATGTTTCTGGGCGTTGAGAACGGCCCCGGCCACCACCGCATGGGGCGTTACCACGGTAACCTTGTCGATGGCGTTGACCAGCCGATACCCGAGATTTCGGCAGAAGGTATTCTGCTCTTTGGTGCTCATTTCCTGAAAGGTTTTGCCTTCCCGGGCCAGCAGGTCATTCATGGAAATGCCCTCATGAAACTGAATATAGATGATCCCATAGCGTTTTTTCAGGAATTTCCGGGCTTTGACCACCTGCCACAGGCTTTCGGGCCGTTTCTGGCCGCCTTCCAGTTCATGAAGATAAGCGCCTTCTTCCAGCACCCGGTCGTATCCGACGAAAACCGGCACAAAGATCAGGTCCTCGCTGGCGCCCATGCGAAAGGCGTTCAGAAGAATATTCAGAAGGCCCAGCTTGGGTGCGAGCAGTTTTCCGGTTCGACTCCTGCCCCCTTCGATAAAAAATTCGATATTGAATCCCTCCTCCAGGAGCTTGAAGACATATTCGGCGAAAACCTTGGAATAGAGCACCGCACCCTTAAAGGTCCGCCGTATGAAAAAGGCGCCGCCCGCCCTGAAAATCGGCCCCAGGGGCCAGAAAGAGAGGTTTTTGCCCGCTGCGATATGCGGACAGGGCATGTCATTGTGATAGAGAATATAGGAGAGGATCAGATAGTCGATATGGCTCTTATGGCAAGGCACCAGGACCAGGGGCCCCCGCCGGGACATGCCCTTGACCCGGTTCAGAACGGCGGTGTTGATGGAGACCCCTTCGAACATCAGATTGATCATCCACCGCAGGACCACCGACATGACCTGGATCAGGTTGACATTGTACCGGGCCGCGATTTCATCGATATTGGTATTGGCCTCCTTATAGACCTTATATAGAGGGGTATTTCGGGTTTCCGCAAAATGCTCCAGGAAGCTTCTCAACCGATCATTGGTGAGGATATTCTCTTTCAGTTCTTCCTTGGACTTGAGAATCGGCCCGGTAATGCTCTGCCGGTGTCGGTTGATCTGAACCAGCAGCAGCCGCCGCAGTTTGAGCGCCTGCTTTCCCGGGCTCAGGTCGCGATTTCCTTCCCGCTCGATATACTCCTTCAGGCTCACCGGTTCGGATACTTCAACGAATACGCTGGCCGGCTTTCTGAAAAGCGCGAAAAACCGGCGGATCTTGCCGGGGTTTTCCTGGCTGCCGAAAAGCATATCAAATAAACCGGGCCGGGACCGGTGAGGCCGTTTGCTGTAGAAAATCAGCTGAGGAACGATATATATCGGTCGGTCCGTGGAATGCTGGGTTTCGATCAGGTAGCGCAACGGGTCCGGGTTGGATTTGACGAACCGCAGATAAAAACCCCGCTTTTCCACCAGCGACAGCATGGCCGCATGTCCGTTTTTGAGTTTATCCCGAATATACCCGCTGTCATAGGGGTCGGGAAAAGAAAAACGGGTGAAAAAATGATGGATATGGCCCAGAAAAATCCTGAACAGTCGGGACAGCGGCTGCAAAAAAAAGACCTTGTGATCGAAACCGATCTCCGGAACCGGCAGCCCTTCCTGTTCATAGCGGGTGTGATAGAAAAGGAATTCAAAATCGCTTTTGTATTTATTGGTATAAACGATGATGGCGTCTTCGGGAATGTTTCGAATGACCTCCATCTGGGCGTCTCCGATACGAATCCCGGAAAACAGGACTCGCAGGAAATATGAGGACGGTTTCCCGAAACGCCTCGGAAAAAAACATCGGAAGTGGTGGTCGGTGCCGAGCAGGACTTTGTCGAACCACCGGTTTATTCCCGATGTGACCCGCGTGAGTCCTGATTTGATCTGTTTATACATATTCCCTGTCCGTTCGGGTTTTCAGTATCTATTCTACGGTGGATATCTTTCCGGATCGGAAAAACCAGAAAGACGTACCAAAAGGCAGGTGCATTTGCAATCACTAATTGTCGAGACTCCGGATAAAGTCTAATCTTTCTCGGAACTTATCCAATTCATGGACCGGCGGAAAAATAAAAGACGGGGTCCATAAATTTAAGCTTGCGTAATAAAAGTTGATATGGTATTTCGGTACAGCCATTGTCAAATTGATTCAATCCATTAAATTCATTCTTTTTTTGACTCAATCCGATTAAGGCCGAACATCGAAAGAGTAGTGGACGTGGGAATGCTTATTTTTTTGTAGAGCATATATCTTAGAACAAGTAACTTTCGAGAAACACTTGTAAAGGAGGATGATTTTCTATGAAAACGTTGATTGGTGGAGCAGTAGCGGCTGTTTTGGGTGTTATTGGCCTTGCGGTTTGGTTTCCGGCATTTTTGCAGCTGTTGGCCGGTTCGATTCCGATCATGCTGTTGCTCGGCGGCGGCTTGGCCCTCTATCTGGGATTTGACGAACTGAAAGACACCTGGAAGCAGGAAAAAGAGAACACGGAAGAAGGTGGAGACGACGTCGATAAGTATAAACAGGAAATCAGCGATCTCAAAAAAGAAATCGATTCTCTGAAAAAAGCATAAGTTTTTATCCCTGAAAAAAAGCCCTGGGCGCGTCGTTGCCGCCCAGGGCTTTTTTTATTTTGGACCGGGGCTTTTGGATTTAGAAGCACCCGTTTTTCCGAGAGCGTCCAAGAGCCATTTATGGCTGCACTTTACGGATATAAGTGGAAGCGGCGCCCGACCTGAATGAATCTTTCGATGTCGCTCTTCCAGTCGGAAGCCATTTCATCGATATCCGCGATAGATTCAATCGCCTTCCGTACCCCCCGGTCCCCCAGGATCAGGTCGATGGGCAGCTTTTTGAATTCATATTCATACGGAGGCGGCTTCCACTGAAAAGCATCCCGGTGATGCCGAAGCATTCCCTGCAGGAGCTTGAGCGAGGTGGTATACGGCCGATATTTCGAGAAATCGGTCAAGTGGATTTGAAAACCCCGGCACAATACGCCGCGCCATTTGTTGGCGGTAGGCTCGAACGCAACCGGCCGCAGCACAATGCCGGGCTGGTCCCTGCCCCCGATGGCGGAAAGCAGCAGATCAGTATCCGCAAACGGGGCCCCGAACATCTCAAAGGGCTGAGTGGTGCCCCGGCCTTCAGAGATATTGGTTCCTTCCCAGATCACCTGCCCCGGATAGACCATGGCGGAAGCCGGGGTAGGAAGGTTGGGGGACGGGGGAACCCAGGGCAGCCCGGTTTCGAAAAAGGTCATCGGCCGTTTCCATCCGACCATGGGGATCACCGCCAGATCGCATTCGATGCCGAAATGGCGGTTGAAGAGCCGAGCAAGCTCTCCGATCGTCAATCCATGGCGCATGGGCATCGGATACCGGCCCACAAAAGAGGCGTATTCGGGGGCAAGGGGATTTCCCTCCACCCGAATTCCGCCTAGTGGATTGGGCCGATCCAGCACGACCACCCGCTTTCCGAAGATTTTGGCCGCCTCCATACAGTAAGACAGGGTATAGATAAAGGTATACACACGGGTGCCGACATCCTGAAGATCGGCCAGCAGAATGTCGATCGGCTCGAACATCTCTTCGGTGGGCACGCGGGTATGCCCGTACAGGCTGAACACCGGTATTTGCAGGACCGGGTCGACCATGTGCTCCGACTCGATCATGTTGTCCTGCTTTTCCGCGAAAAAGCCGTGCTGAGGCGAGTAAAGGGCCTTGAGCTGTTTCGGGAAACGGGCTGCTATCAGCTCCCGCCCGTGGCGTAACCGCCGGTCCACCCCGGCCGGGTTTGACAAAAGCCCCAGCCGCTTGTTCCGCATCCAATCCGGCGGGCTGTCGATCAGTGCTTCCAGCCCGGTTTTTACTTTCGCCATATCGTTTTACCGTCCGTGTCAAAATCCCATGTTATGCAAACCCATGTTATATAAAATAGATCGGTGTGTTGCTCATACCATGGTTGCCGATTCCGGGCAACATCAGCTCGGTTCCGAATTCATAAGGATGCACCCGTCTATAGGCCCTGACTCAATGGTCGGTTTTTTACTCGACCGGATCGAAAAACCTTGACAGGCAATCATTTTGAAACTACTAGATGTGGTTACGCTTTTTGCCCGGGAATACGGGCCGTCCAAGATCAACAAGGCATTATAAAGGATTCAAGATTGAACATCCAACTGACCGGCATCCTTATCATTGTCGGTAATTACGGCAGCGGAAAGACAGAGGTTTCCATCAACCTGGCGGTGGAACGAAAACGGGCGGGTCTCGATGTCCGGGTCGCCGACCTGGACCTGGTCAATCCCTATTTCCGTACCCGGGAAGCCCGCACTCTTCTGAAAGACCGCGGGATCGAACTGGTCCTGCCGCCGGAACAATACATGCATGCCGATCTGCCGATTCTGAGCCCGGCCATCGCCGGCATGCTTCGACGCCCCGCAGAGGTCACCCTGCTGGATGTCGGCGGAGACGATGTCGGCGCCACGGTGCTGGCCGCTCTGGCGGATGCCCTTCAACATCAGGAAATCCACATGCTCCAGGTGGTCAACCCGTTTCGGCCGTTTACGGAAACCGTGGAAGGATGCCTCAAAATCCGGCAGGAGATCGAAGCAGCGGCGAAATTGAAGATCAACGGTTTTATCGGCAACCCCAACCTGATTGATGAAACCGGCCCGGAAGATATTTACCGGGGCTATGATTTTATTCGGAATCTGAGCCAAAAAGCCGGGCTGCCGCTGGAGTTTCTAACGGTGGAAACCGGCCTTCTGCCCGAAATTGATGCGAGCCGTTTTTCCTGCCCCCTTTTACCGATCGACCGACAGCTGGTCCCTCCCTGGAAAAAAGCGGGCGGCGGGGGACCGACCGGCCCGACCCTGCGCCCCTGACCGGCGGGAGTTTTCCTTATTATTATACCATATTATTATACCATGCAATCAAGGAGTATAGAATCATGCCATCCTATAAACATGAAATCGAAGCGGACCGTTGCAAGGGTTGCGGACTCTGTGTGGACGTCTGCCCCAAGAATGTTCTGGAAATCTCCGGCGAGGTCAATACCAAGGGGTATTTTCCCGTATATCAGGCCCGGCCGGAAGACTGCATCTTTTGTGCCATCTGCTGCGTTATGTGTCCCGATGTCGCCATCACCCTGAGCGAGATCAAAGCGGAAGCCGAAGCAAAAGCCTAAAGCAAGGAGAAGAAATGGCCAAAGTCTTGATGAAAGGAAACGAAGCGATCGGGGAGGCGGCCATCCGCGCCGGATGCCTCAACTACTTCGCCTATCCCATCACGCCCCAGTCCGAGGTGGCCGAATACCTGGTCCGCCGAATGCCGGAGGTGAACGGAGTGTTTCTCCAGGGGGAGAGCGAAGTGGCGGTCGGATACATGCTCTTCGGCGCGGCCGGCGCCGGTGAAAGGGTTTTTACCACCTCATCCAGCCCCGGCGTCAGCCTCATGAGCGAAGCCATCAGCTACATCGCCGGCGCCCAGTGCCCGGTGGTGTTCGTCAATATCATTCGGGGCGGCCCCGGCCTGGGCGGAATCCTACCTTCCCAGGGGGATTACTTCCAGTCGGTGAAGGGCGGCGGACACGGCGATTACCGCATGCTGGTCATGGCCCCGGCAAGCGTTCAGGAAGCGGTGGAAATGGTCATGAGGGCCTTTCCCCTGGCCGAAAAATACCGGAACCCGGTGATGATCCTGGGAGACGGCCTGATCGGCCAGATGATGGAGCCGGTGGAATTTCCCGAGCACCTTCGAAGCGAACCCTCCAAAAAGGACGACTGGGCCACCAACGGCATGGACACCCGAAAGAGCGCCACCCGGAACCTGGTCAAGTCCCTCTATCTGGACCCCGAAGCCCTGAACAACCACAATCTTCTGCTCAAATCCAAATACGACCGAATGAAGCAGGAGGAGGTTCGATACGAGTCCTACAACGCCGACGGCGACTATCAGGCCCTGATCGTCAGTTACGGCACCATGAGCCGGGTCTGCCGCACCGCCATCGACCACCTCAAGGAAGAAGGCATCGAGGTGGGTATGATCCGGCCGCAGACCGTCTTTCCGTTTCCGGAAAAGGCGATTCAGGAAGCCGCCTCCAAAGAAAACTGCCGGGTGGTCTTGAGCATTGAAATGAGCATGGGCCAGATGGTGGAGGATGTGGAACGCGCCGTGCTGGGCAAGCGCCCGGTCAAATGGTACGGTAAATGCGGCGGAGAGGTACCCACCCCCGAGGAGATCATAGAAGTCGTGAAGGAGCACTTGTAATGGGAAAAACATTTCAGAAACCGGAAGCCCTCACCGATGTCCATACCCACTACTGCCCGGGATGCACCCACGGAGTGATTCATCGGTTGGTGGGGGAGGTCATCGATGAGCTGGGAATACGAGGCCGAACCGTGGGCATCGCCCCGGTGGGCTGCGCCGTATTGGCCTACAACTATTTTTCCTGCGATTTTCAGGAGGCGGCCCACGGCCGGGCTCCGGCCATGGCCACCGGGATCAAACGGGTCCGCCCCGATCTGATGGTCTTCACCTATCAGGGAGACGGCGATCTGGCCAGTATCGGCATGGGAGAAATCATCCACGCCGCCAACCGCGGAGAAAAATTCACCGCCATTTTCGTCAACAACGCGGTCTACGGCATGACCGGCGGCCAGATGGCCCCCACCACCATGCCGGGCCAGCGGACCACCACCTCTCCCCTGGGAAGAAGCACTCAAGAGACCGGCATGCCGATTCGGGTGGCCGAACTCCTCTCCTCCCTGGTTACGGACGGGTACATCACCCGGCAGACGGTGATCAAACCCAAGCTCATCAACCGAACCAAAAAGGCCCTCAAAAAGGCATTCACCTATCAGATGGAAGGCCGGTGCTTCAGTCTGGTGGAAGTGGTCTCCACCTGCCCCACCAACTGGGGGATGACGCCCCTGGACGCCATCAAGTGGACGGAGGAGACCCTGCTCCCCTATTTCCCCCTGGGAGATTTCAAGACCCCGGAAGAAGCGGAAGCCGTTTCGGCCACCGCATAAACTTACATCAGGACGGATTTCGGAGTGAATTATGCAAAGTGAAGTCATGTTCGCCGGTTTCGGCGGCCAGGGTATTCTCATGTGCGGCAAGCTGCTGGCCCATACCGCCATGCAGGTGGGCTACGAGGTGGCCTGGATTCCCTCTTACGGCCCGGAGATGCGCGGCGGCACCGCCTACTGCACCGTGGTCATCAGCGATCGGCCCATCGGGTCGCCCATCATCAAAAATCCGGCCCATCTGGTGGCCATGAACCGCCCCTCTCTGGAAAAATTCGCTCCGGTAGTCAAACCGGGGGGCGTCATTCTGGTGAACGAATCCCTGATACCGGTCCGGTCCGGCCGCGAGGATGTGGATGAAATCCTGGTGCCGGCCACCGGCATCGCCAAAGATCTGGGCAGCGTCAAGGCCGCCAATATCGTGGCCCTGTCCGCATTTGTGGCCCGAAGCGGGATCGTCGATTTCGAGGCCATGCGCGAGGCGGTTCGGGAGGAGTTCGCCGGAAAGGAGAAATTCCTGCCCCTCAACATGGCCGCCATCGATGCCGGCCGAAAATCGGCACTCGAGCAACCGGAGACGGAGACCGCCTGATGAGCCTTCCGGTGCCGGACTACATCGCCGCCATCGAGCCGTATGTGACCGGCAAACCCATCGAAGCCCTGGAACGGGAATACGGGATTCGGGATTCCATCAAGCTGGCCTCCAACGAGAACCCCCTGGGGCCTTCCCCCAAAGCGGTTCAGGCCCTGCAAAACGCCCTTCGGCAGATTCATCGGTATCCGGACGGCGCCGGCTGGCGGCTTACGCACCGATTGGCCGAACACCTCGGGGTGGCGCCGGAAGGCATCGTGCTGGGCAACGGGTCGGATGAAATCATCGCCATGCTGGCCCGAATGTGCCTTCAGCCGGGGGATGAAGTAATCCTTCCCCGCCCCTCTTTTCTGATGTACGAGATCTGCGTCCGGTGCGCCGGATCCAGACCGGTCTTCGTGAATCTGAAAGGGCTCGGCATGGACCTGGCGGAAATGGGGCGCCGAATCACCGATCGAACCCGGCTGGTGTTTATCTGCAACCCCAACAATCCCACCGGCGCCATGACCCCTCGGAAAGATTTCGATGCGTTCATGGAGGATCTTCCCGACGGTGTGATGGTGGCGGTGGATGAGGCCTATTTCGAATTCGTCCGGTCGCCCGACTACCCCGACAGCATCGCTCAGGTGAAGGCGGGTCGGCCGGTGGTCACCCTCCGCACCTTTTCCAAGGCATACGGGCTGGCCGGCCTGCGAATCGGTTACGGAGTGACCACCCCCGAAATCGCCGCCATTCTCCACCGGGTGAGGCAGCCCTTCAATGCCAACCTCATGGCCCAGATCGGGGCCTGCGCCGCCCTGGAAGATTCGGAGTTTCTGGAATCCACCCGCCGGATCACCCACGAAGGGCTCGATTACCTGTATGGGGCTCTGGATGAAATGGGGGTTCGATACTCACCCACCCAGGCCAATTTTTTTCTCATCGATGTGGGCAAGGATGCGGGCGAGGTATTTGAAGCCCTGCTTCGCAAGGGGGTGATCGTCCGGTCCATGGCCGCGTACGGGTATCCGACCCATATTCGGGTGAACGCCGGAAAACCCCGTGAAAATGAACGCTTCATTCAGGCCCTGAAAGCGGTTCTGGAATGAAAAAACTGCTCATCACCATCGACGGCCCGGCCGGGGCCGGCAAGACCACCATCAGCAGAGCCCTGGCCGACCGCCTGTCGTACACCTACATCGACACCGGCGCCCTTTATCGCGGAGTGGCTCTGGCCGCTCTATACGCCGGCATCGATCCGGAGGACGAGGGCGGTCTGGAAAGATTGTGTCGGCGGCTTCGTCTGGAATTTATTCGAACCGGTCAGGGGACCCGATTGATATTGGAAGAAAAAGACATCACCGATCAGATCCGCACTCCGGAGGTCACGATGCTCTCCTCGGCGGTGTCCGCCAAACCGGCGGTGAGACGCTTTCTTTTAGACGTCCAGCGGCGGATGGGCGAAAACAAGGGGGCGGTCTTTGAAGGCCGGGATATGGGAACGGTGGTCTTTCCCGATGCCGACGTCAAATTCTTTCTGGATGCTTCCCCTGAAGTTCGGGCCGCCCGGCGCTATAAAGAAGTGGAGGGGATCACCGGACAGAGCCTCGAAGAGGTCGAACGGGACCTTCGCATTCGTGACCGAAACGACAGCAGCCGTTCTCTCGCCCCGCTGAAGCCGGCGCCCGACGCCGTTCGCATCGACTCCACCGCCCTCTCTCTCGAAGCGGTTATCGACACCATGCTGGCGCACATTCAAACCCGGCTCTGACCCGCCCTCCCTTCTCTTTTCTGCGAATATTATATTTTTCCCGAATTAAGGCTTGCATTTCAGCCAGTGAATATATATAGTGTACAGGTTATGCTACCTGAACGGGGGTATAATAAAAAATAGGCCAAGGGGGTAATTTTAGTTTATGGAAGAAATGGTAAAAGAAGAAACTCAACAACAAAACCAGACAGACGCCTCGGAAACGGATGTGATCGAGGAAGAAAGTCAACAACCGGAAGCCGGGTCGGAGAACACCGAAACGGAGGAAGCCGCCGCGGATCCCGAAACAGAGGTCGCGGATCCGGGTCTCACCGCCGAAGAGGCCCTGGACGCCATGGAAGCGGAAGAGGAAGACGCCGAAATGATGGAAGGCGAAACCACCATGGAAAGCTTGATGGATATGTACGAAGAAAGCTTCAAGCGTTTCGAGGAGGGTGAGGTCGCCATGGGAAGGATCATCTCGGTGGATAAAGACCATGTCCTGGTGGACATCGGTTACAAATCCGAAGGTCAGATCCCCATCCGCGAGTTCCGGAACGAAGAAGGCGAAATCGAGGCCGAGGTCGGAGATTCCGTCGAGGTCATGGTGGAATGGTGGGATGACGAAGAAGAAATGGTCGTCCTCTCCAAAGAAAAAGCCGAAAAGGTCAAGGTTTGGGATGAGATCAAGAAGGCCTATGACGACGGCGGCACCGTGGAAGGCACCATCACCAACCGAGTCAAAGGCGGTTTTTCCGTGGACATCGGGGTTCAGGCGTTTCTGCCCGGGTCCCAAGCCGACCTGCGCCCCATCCGCAACCTGGATGAGATGGTCGGAAAGACCTTTACCTTCAAGATCCTGAAATTCAACCGCAAGCGGAGCAACATCGTTCTGTCCAGACGGGTCATTCTCGAGGAAGAGCGCGAGCAGGCCCGGGCCGAAACCCTGGCCTCCATCGAGGAAGGCAAGATCATGGACGGGGTGGTGAAGAACATCACCGAATACGGTGTCTTCGTGGATCTGGGCGGGGTGGACGGTCTGCTCCACATCACCGATATTTCCTGGGGCCGGGTCAAGCATCCTTCCGAACTGTTTTCCGTGGGCGATGAGATCACCGTCAAAATTCTCAACCTCGACCTGGAACGGGAGCGGGTTTCACTCGGCATGAAGCAGCTGACCCAGGATCCGTGGGAAAGCGCGGCCGAGAAGTATCCGGTCGGCTCCCGGGTCACCGGAAAGGTGGTCAGCCTCACCGATTACGGCGCATTCGTGGAACTCGAAGAAGGCATCGAAGGGCTGATCCATGTGTCGGAAATGTCCTGGACCCGAAAAATCCGCCATCCCTCCAAGGTGGTGACGGTCGGAGAAGACGTCGACGCCATCGTGCTCGACATCAAACCCGACAGCCGCCGAATTTCCTTGGGTATGAAGCAGGTCAAACCCAATCCCTGGGACGTGATCGGCGAAAAATATCCGGTGGGAACCACCATCGAGGGCAAGATCAAGAACATTACCGATTTCGGGCTGTTCATCGGCATCGACGAGGGCATCGACGGTCTGGTGCATATATCCGACATCTCCTGGACCAAACGGATCAAACACCCTTCAGAGCTTTATAAAAAGGGCGAAACGGTGCAGGCGGTGGTTCTGGACATCGAAAAAGAAAACGAACGATTCTCCCTTGGCATCAAACAGCTCCAGCCCGATCCCTGGGATACGGTGGCCGAACGGTACGAGGTCGGGTCGGAAATCACCGGAACGGTAACCAACATTACCGATTTCGGCATTTTCGTGGAACTCGAAGAGGGCATCGAAGGCCTGGTCCATGTCTCTGAGATCAGCAAGGAAAAGATCAAGAGTCCCGGCGAAAAGTTCAACGTGGGGGATGTGATCACCGCCAAGGTGATGAACATCAACACCGATGAACGACGCATCGGGCTCTCCATAAAACGCCTGGACATGGAAGACGACCAGTCCATCTTGAGCGATTACATCAACAAGATGGGGCCGGCCACTTCCACCTTCGGCGAAATCCTCAGGGAGAACCTTCAGGAAAAGATGAAAGAGGACGAGGAGAAGTAACAAATCCAAAGAAGGAATGTCTTCTTCTCTTTCCGACGTTATCGATGTTTACGGGGCGGCCTTTTCGGCCGCCCTTCCGTTTTATGCTGACGCCCTTCCCTCCCGCCGACATTTCCCCGCCCGCCGACGCCTTTGAAAATTTTGGCCTTCATCATCGTTTCGGCCAAGCCTGAA
>JBKHDE010000048.1:0-24107 GCA_046541495.1 Desulfococcaceae bacterium | reverse complement strand
AGAACAAATGGGCTGACCAAAGATCTGAGCCGGAATACGGAGAGATTTTCCAGAAGGAGGGATTTTCCGATCTGTTTAAAAAAAGTAGAGAAAAGCGCAGGCAAGGCGGTTCCGACGGAACCGCCTTGAAAAACAAAAGCGGGAGGGGGTATTGGAACGCTTGAAGTTCAGGATTTTTCGCTGTCTTCGAGTTTTTCCTTGTCTTTTTCGGCTTTGTCGTTTTCAGAAGTCGCCGATTTGAAGTTTTTGATGGCCTTGCCCATCCCAGCCCCGATCTCCGGCAGCTTTCCGGCCCCGAAGATAATCAAAATAATCACCAGAATGATGATCAGTTCCGGCATTCCGATTCCAAACATTTCCGCACCCTCCTATTCCTCAGACTCAGGCGGCTTCAGCTCTTCCACGAGCTGTTTAAATTCCTTCGACCGGATGTACCGGTCCACGGTTCCTTGATAATCGATCCAGCGTTTCCACAACTCAAGCCAGATTTCATTGCGCCAGTAACAGTTCGGGTCTTCCTTGCCCTTCAGCCGTTCGATATATTCCACATATTCATCCGCACAGCTCTCACAGAAAAGATAAGGCACCCGAAGATTTTTTTGTTCCTCAATCTCTCTCAGGTATCCGGGGTCGAGCTGCTGATGGCATTTTTCACATCTGAATTTTCGCCGAGCTCCCTGAAGCGCATTTCGCACCGCAGCCAGTTTGCGCCGTCTTTCGACGGACGCTTTTTTATCCTTGGCATCCTGAATTTTCGGGTCCAGCGAAATGATATCTGCCATACATCTCCTAAAGGAAACACCAAAAGGCTTTTCTTATCCCGCCAGCATAGCACCGGGGGATCGGGGTGTCAATTTTAATCTATCCTTGCCAGAACAGCGGTCACGTGTTAAATTTATTCTTTTTTCAACTTCGGAAAATTTGTATTTTGATTCGATACCGTCATCATTCCATCTGAATATAGCAAGGAGCAAGACATGGAGAACAAGTTTCAGCCGGACGGGCTTCCGGTTCTCATCGGCAGCCTGCCGTTGGGAGACCATCAGGAGGCGGCCCGAATGGTATTCACCCACACCCCTGAAATCCCGCTCTGGGTGCAGTTGCCGGTCTATCCCGAAGAGGGCATGATCTTTCAGTTCATGCCGGGTCTGCCCAGTCTGACCGTCAAGGAAGACCGCACCTTTATCAACTCCACCGAAGAGATATTGTCAGACGAACTGCTCGCTTTTTATGAAGAGTACATGGCGGTGAGCGAAGGTGAAAAGGATATCAACGAGTCCCGCTTCGCCCTCAAACCGGATACCGCCAAGGGATTCTTTGTTTATAAAGACTTTGTCGAGCGGCAGGACCCGAAGCCGACGGCGCTCAAAGCCCAGATCACCGGCCCCATTACATTCGCCACCGCAGTGAAGGACCAAAACGGCCGGGCCATTTTTTATGACGAGCAGCTTCGAGACGCCGCGGTCAAACTCCTGGCCATGAAAGCCAAGTGGCAGGTCCAGCAGCTTTCCAGATTCGATCGCCCCATCATCCTCTTTTTCGACGAACCGGCCCTGGCCGGATTCGGTTCTTCCGAGTTCATCAGCATCTCCAAAGGGGAAGTCGCCGAATGTCTGAAGGAGGTCATCGGAGCGGTTCATGAGGCGGGCGGCCTGACCGGCATCCACGTCTGCGCCAATACCGAGTGGGACCTGATCATGGACACGGCGGTGGATATCGTCAATTTTGACGCTTTTTCCTATTTTGACAAGTTCATCCTCTACCCGGATACCATCAAAAATTTCCTCGACTCGGGCCGAATCATCGCCTGGGGCATCGTCCCCACCGGGGATGCGGCGGATATCGAACGGGAAACCCCGGAATCCCTGTCGGCCATGTGGGAAGAACATGCCGAAGCCATGAAAAAGCTGGGCATCGACCGGGCAACACTGCTGTCGCAATCCCTGATTTCTCCGAGCTGCGGCACCGGGTCTCTGAGCCCGAAGCATGCGGAGCGGGTCCTGGAACTGACCCGGGCCGTATCCGATCGGGTCCGAAACCCATCCGAATAACCGTTCACCAACGAACCGGAGACTTTTTCACAAGGAAACCGATTTATGGATCATACACCAAGCAGATTCACCGGCGCCACCCGCTATGTGCTGGACCCGGAACTGGCCGGCATCGTCAACATCTCCATGGCTTTGGAGATGCCGCTGCTGCTCAAGGGAGAGCCGGGCACCGGCAAGACCATGCTGGCCCACGCCATCGCCGACAGCCTGGGAATGCCGCTGATCGTACTGAATGTCAAATCCTCCATGAAGCTGGTGGAGGCCCTCTATCAGTACGACACCCTGACCCGCCTCAACGACAGCCGGTTCGGGGATTCGGTGCGCAACGTCAGCAACATCGAAGAATACATCAAAATGGGCAAGATCGGCCGGGCCTTCACCTCGGAAATCCGCTCGGTGCTGCTCATCGACGAAATCGACAAGGCGGACACCGATTTCCAGGACGACATGCTCGACGTGCTGGATCAGATGGAGTTCGACATCATCGAAATCGACAAAGTGGTCAAGGCCGTTCACCGACCGGTGATCATCATCACCTCCAACGCCAAAAAGGATTTATCGGATCCCTTTCTGGGCCGGTGCAATTTCCATCATATCGCCTTTCCCGATCCCAAGATGATGCGCAAAATCGTGGATGTTCACTTTCCCGGTCTGGATGAAGACCTGATGGAGAGCGCCATCGCCGCCTTTTACAAGCTGCGGGAGCTTGAAGCCGTGGAAAAAAAGCCCGCCACCCGAGAACTGATCAACTGGATTCGCGCCCTTCGGTCCGATCCCGACTTCAAACCCAAGAAACTCCTCAAAGGCGAGGTGCCGTTTCTCGGGGTGCTTTTTAAAAAAAGCGGGGATTACCAGCGGGCCACCGAATTCACCAACCGGCGCAGACTCTTTTAACCGGCCCCTGACATGTTTATCGATTTCTTCTATACCCTCAAAAACGCCGGGGTGCCGGTCAGCCCCACCGCTTTTCTGACGCTGCACAAGGCCCTCGGCAAAGGGTTGGTCCATTCTCTGGATGATTTTTACGTAACCGCCCGATCCGTTCTGGTCAAGAGCGAGCGCTACTTCGATCTATTCGATCAGGTCTTCGCCCACCATTTCGAAGGAGCGGAGCTGCCCGACGCCGAAGGGGTCGAGGTGGACGAAATGGCCCGGGCTCTGCTGGAAGAATGGCTCAAAAATCCCGAACTCCTGGCCAAGGCCCTGGATGTGGATGAATCGGAGCTGTCCGACCTCACCCCCGAAGCGCTGATCGACTATTTCAAGGAGCGGCTGAAAGAGCAGACCGAGGCCCATCACGGCGGCAACAAATGGATCGGCACCGGCGGCACCTCCCCGGTGGGCCATTCCGGCTACCACCCGGGCGGGATGCGGGTGGGCGGGGTCTCCCGAAACAAATCGGCCGTGAAAGTGGCCATGGACCGCCGGTACAAGGACTACTCCCTGGAAGGCCCTCTCACCCCCTCCATGATGAATGAGGCCTTGAAGCGGCTGCGCAACATGGTCCCGGCCGGGCCCAAAGACCAGGTCAATCTGGATGAGACCCTCTACCAGACCATGAAAAACGCCGGAGAGATCGAAATCGTCTTTGAACGAAGCCTCAAAGACCGGCTCAAGGTGATCCTGGCCATCGACAACGGGGGCTGGTCCATGGACCCGTATATTCCGATGGTCCAGACCCTGTTCAACTACGCCCGGGCCCAGTTCAAGGAGATCAAGACCTTCTTTTTCCACAACACCGTCTACGACTATATCTATGAAGACCCGGCCCGGTATAAAAAGCCCCGCAAGGTCTCCGACATGGCCCGGCTCGATTCGGAAACCCGGCTCATCATGGTCGGCGACGCCAGCATGGCCCCCTACGAACTGATGACCGCCGACGGCTCCATCCACATCGAGGAACGAAGCGGCCGGTCGAGCCTGGAGCAGCTCCGATTTCTGTCCGAAACCTTTCCCCACTCGGTCTGGCTCAATCCGGTCCCTGAACGGATGTGGCGCTACACCCAGACCATCTCCATGATCCGCCGCATCTTTCCCATGTTCGAGCTTTCCATCGACGGGCTGGAAGGGGCCGTGGCCCGGTTGATGGAGAAATATTAGCTTCCACCTTCTTTGTGAACTATCCCCTTGACTTTACATCTATTATATCCGAAACAAATGATATGAAATTTCGCTTCGTGTGATGCGCGCATGCGAGGCGATTCAGCAAATCCCATCCCAAAACAGGTGTTTTCAATGATTGTAGTCACCGGCGGCGCCGGCTTTATCGGAAGCGCGATTCTGTGGCGGTTGAACCAGCGGGGTATGGACGACATCCTGGTGGTGGACCATCTCGGCGAATCGGAAAAGTGGAAGAACCTGGTCCCCCTTCGGTTCACCGATTACCTGGACCGATCCGTTTTCATCGACCGGCTGGAGGCCGGCGATTTCGGCGACTCCCTCGAGGCCGTTTTCCATCTGGGAGCCTGCTCCTCCACCACTGAGCAAAACGCCGACTACCTGATGGAGAACAATTACCGCTATACCGCCCGCATCGCCGCCTGGGCCGAAGCCCATCCGGAATGTCGGTTTATCTATGCCTCCAGCGCCGCCACATACGGAGACGGAGACCAGGGATACGACGATGACGAAGC
Source organism: Desulfococcaceae bacterium (assembly GCA_046541495.1). Classification (GTDB taxonomy): domain Bacteria; phylum Desulfobacterota; class Desulfobacteria; order Desulfobacterales; family Desulfococcaceae; genus JAABSQ01. Next base: position 19,423 of record JBKHDE010000048.1, on the reverse strand, counting down.
GCGGCTGCACCTGCTTCGCCCCCTCAACATGTACGGCTACTCCAAACACCTGTTCGACCTTCTGGCCCGGCGAAAGGGCTGGCTGTCCCGAATGGTCGGGCTCAAGTATTTCAATGTCTTCGGGCCCAATGAGGACCACAAGGGGGACATGCGCAGCCTCATCAACAAGGCCTACCCCGGCGTGCGCGACCAGGGAAAAATCCGGCTCTTTCAATCCCACCGGGAGGATTACGGCCATGGAGAACAGCGCCGGGATTTTATCTATGTCAAAGACGCGGTGGAGATGACCCTGTTTTTTCTGGATCATCCCGAGTTCAACGGCATTTTCAATATCGGCGCCGGCGAGGCCCGCACCTGGAACGAGGTGGCCGCAGCCCTGTTTCAGGCGGTGGGAAAGCCGGTGAATATCGAATACATCCCCATGCCCGAAGGGCTTCGGGCCAAATACCAGTATTTTACCCGCGCCGACATGACCAAACTTCGAAAGACCGGGTGCGACCACGTGCCCATGAGCCTGGAAGCCGCCGTCGGTGAATATGTGACCGAATACCTGGCACCGGACCGACCGCTCGGTTTCTGAACCGACCGATCCGGTACCTCATAAAAACCGAAATCCCCTATCCTACCGGGGGCCGCTCAGGCCCGCTTCATGGAGACTGGGCGGCCGCCGATTTACGAAAGGAGGAGATCCCTTGATCCAATCCCTTTCTCTTCGGGCTCGGCTCTTGATTCTGTTCACCGCCTTAATCTGCTTTTCCGTGGTCCTGGTGGGCCTGTTCAGCTTTTTCCAGTTCCGATCCTTCGGCAGTTCCACTCTTTCGGTCACCCGGAATGCGCTCACCGAACAGGCCGTGGAGGTGCTCGAAGCCGGTGTCAACTATGATCGGCAGACCGTCCGCGGCCTGATCGATACGGCGGCCCGGGATGCCTGGCGACTGGCCTCCTCCAGCAATGCCTGCGGTTATTTCGCGGCCAAGACCGGCAGAAACGAAATCCTGAACCGGATGATCGAGAGTGAGGCCCGAAACACCGTCCAAGGAGTTTCGCACATCTGCCGGGTCCAGCACGAACTGGTCCGCGAAAACACCGAGAAAGCCATGGAAATGGCTCGGTATGTCCTCGATGCCAGGGCCGGCATCGAAATCACCGGCCTGAGTTATACCTGGAATGCCGCCGACCTGTACACGGGTGAAACCGCCCAAGCCGCCCTTCCCGTTCTTCAGATCGGTTTCGACCCGATCGTCCCGTATGATCCGGCCGGGCAGACCCATTATGTGGACACGGTCCGACAGGTCACCGGTTCCGCCTGCGCGGTGTTCCAGAAAATGAATTCAGAGTGGGATATGCTGATCATCGCCGCCTCTGTTGATTCTAAATCCGGAGAAGACCTGCACGGCCGCTTCCTGCCGGCCGACACCCCAGACCAGGGCCCTTCCCCCGTCATCGCCGCCGTGCGCCGGGGCGAACCTTACCGGGGAAATATCGATATCGGGGGTAAATCCTTCATCGGCGCCTTTACGCCGCTGCGGGATGACTCCGATGAGATCATCGGAATGCTCTTCACCGGATCGGATACCGGCGGATTTTCCAAACTGAAGGAAACCATCCTGGACACCACCCTCGGTAAAACGGGGTACGCCGCGGTGATGGCTCCGGACGGCCGGTTGATCGTCCATCCGCGGGCCGATGTGGAGGGGCTGAATGTCATCTCGGATCTTCACATTCCCGAATTTCAGACGGTGTTGGACAACTACCGAACCCAGCGGACCGGACTGATCTCCTATACCTTTGAGGACCGCAGAAAATTTCTGGCCTATGCCTATTTCGATCCTTGGGACTGGATTATCCTGGCAACCGGATACTGGGATGAATTCTCACAAGAAGACACCGCACATGAACTGCTTCAAGATGAAATTCAGGCCATCTTCGGCATCGCCCGGCAGGAAATCAACGGCCGACCCCGGGACCTCTACCGTAGAATCCGATGCATCGGCGCCGACGGTTCCGTATCCCTGACGCTGACAGCGGATTCCGACTCAGCGGAAATACCTTCTCCCGGCGGCATTCCGGACTCCGAGGCGATGGAGATTCTCAAAGACAAGTCGATCTATTATTCCCCCATTCAGTCGGGCAAATCCGGAGATATTCTGACCGTCGCCGCCCCCATCTTTCTGGATCAGGAGTTTGTGGGGGCCATGGCGGTGGAATTCAACTGGGATCTCATCTGGGAATCCCTTCGGAACCGAGTCTATGGTAAGACCGGCTATGCGTATATCATCAACCCGGAGGGAATCCTGGTGAGCCATCCCAAATACCGATTGGCCGACGGAGTGAACATCGGGAATGCCGAGTATGGCGAAATGGCCGACCTGGTCAACCGGAAAATGCGCAAAGGAGAGTCAGGAGACGGTATCTACACCTTTGAAGGTATTGAAAAACATGTCTATTTTAAACCCCTTCGAATCGGTGATGCGATTTACAGTTTTGCGGTCACCAGCCCGGTCTCCGAATTTTATGAACTGGCCGCCGTCATCGAGGGAAAAGCCGGGACCAGTCTTCAAAACGGTATGAAAATTCTTGTATTGGTGGGCTTGGGCCTGCTCGGAATCGGCCTTTTGCTGGCATTCCGATCCAGTAGCGGCATCGCCCGCCCCCTTACCGCCATTATCGATGGCTTGACCCGAAGCGCCGACCAGATCGACCGGTCCAGTTATCAACTGGCCGACGCCGGCCAACAACTGGCCGAAGGGGCCTCGGAGCAGGCCGCCTCTCTGGAGCAGACCTCGGCCTCTCTCGAAGAAATGTCCGCCACGATTCAGCAGAACGCCGAACATGCCCTGGAAACCGACCGACGAATGCAGGACACCCGACGCACCGTCGAAGGGGCCACCGGAATCATGGAAAAGCTGGTGGCTGCCATGTCAGACATTGCGGGCGCCGGAGAGGCCTCCTCCAAGATCATTCAGACCAGTGAGGACATCGCCTTTCAGACCAACCTGCTGGCGTTGAACGCCGCGGTGGAAGCGGCCCGGGCGGGCCAGGCCGGGGCCGGATTCGCGGTCGTGGCCGAAGAGGTGCGGCGGCTGGCATTGCGCGCCGGGGAAGCCTCTCGAAGCACCTCCGAGCTGGTTCAATCCATCGTGGACCGTCTTCAGGAAGGAACCGACCTGGTGAAGCGGACCGATGACGCCTTTCGAAAAATCGAGGCCAGCGCTTCGGAAATGGCCGACCGAATCGGCGACATCGCCGCCGCCTCCGGAGAACAGGCCAAAAGCATTGAACAGCTCACCATCACCATGTCCGAGATGGACAAGCTGACCCAGCAAAACGCCGCCGGCGCCGATGCCTCCGCCTCGGCCTCGGACCAGATGCGGTCTCAGGCCGAACGGATGCAGACTTTTGTGGAGGATCTGGTTAAACTGGTCCAGGGGAAAGAAAGATAAAATCGATTATTTCGGCCGAACAATAAAGCCGGTCTTGACGTAGATCTCCCCGAGAGGCTCGGCCTCGGCCTTTCCGATGAACACCGTGGTGACGCGGATGTCGCCGGTCTTTTTTCCGGGAACGAGAAACCGCTGGCCGTATCGGTTCTCGATTATCTCGCCGCTGTCGAAGACCTCGAAGGTGTCCCCGGTCCGCACCCCGGACTCCCGGCCCGGCGCAAAAGAGATCCGCTCTCCTTCCACATCCAAGACAAAGGCCTGCCAGGATGCTTCCCGCACGGTTTCACAGGCCAGGTCGCCGCCGGTGTCGGCGATCTCCTCCAGGGCTTCGGTCAGCTCGTAGACACCGGCGCTGTCCTTGGCGGCGATGGCCTCGTACTCGGCCCCGTCCACCTCTGTCTGCAGGGTCACGATCTCATCCAACAACTTCGCTCCGGTTTGGGTGCTGTACAGGGCGATGTTCAACTGCACCCGGCCGAAATAATGGGTATCCCTGAACAGCAGAATCCCCTTTTCCTTCTGCTCCGCATCCACATTGATCAGCCCGGCAAGCAGAACGGCGTGAAGCCCCAGGGCTTTGCCCTGCCGGGCCAGCGCCAGGTTGTCGATCCCGCCGGAGGCCAGTCGGGGAACCCGGTCCAGCGGATTGGGGGTGTCCGGGTCATCGGGTTTGAGCCAGATGACATTCGGACAGGTCCTTTCCAGCCGCTCGAAAAAACGGGTTTTGAAGAGATTGTCGAAATCCGACTTGCGGATAAAGGAATCATTCTCCAGCGGCATGATTCCGATGATTTTTTTATACCCGCCGCCGGAGAAGGTGATCACATCGGCGACCTTTCGGGTCTGCTGTTTAACCGCCGAAACCGATGAACAGCCGGACCAGACAAGCATCAGCACCGGCAGAACGCACAGGAGCGCCCCGAACCCGGAGCGCCCCCGGTGCAAGGATATTCGATTCATTTGATCCCCTCGTAAACCGCTTTCACCCGGGTGGTGATGCCGCCCCGGGCGGTAAACTCCCCGACCACCTCCATCCGTTTGGGGGAGGCCACCTGAACCAGGTCATCCAGAATCCGGTTGACCACATGTTCGTAAAAAATTCCGACGTTTCGATACTGAAGGAAATAATATTTCAAGGATTTCAGCTCGATGATCTTCCGGTCGGGCCGGTAGGCGACGATGATGCATCCGAAATCGGGCAGCCCGGTCATGGGGCATACCGACGTAAATTCCGGCTGCCGAATTTCGATGTCGATGTCCCGCCGTTCCTGATACTGATAATCGATGGGATCCAGCATCTCAGTGGTGATGGTATCCGGCGCGGCGGTGGGATAAGGCTTTTCAGTCATTCAGATATCCTCGATGAATATTGGGTTAGGCGGACTGCCTCAACGGAATGGTTTTGTGTTCGCCCCCCCGGTCCTCCATGGGCACATAGTCCCGCCGGGCTGAACCGGTATAGATCTGCCGGGGTCGGCTGATCCGCCAGTTGGGATCATCCATGCTCTCCTTCCATTGGGCGATCCATCCCGGCAACCGGCCGATGGCGAACATGACCGTAAACATGTTGGTGGGAATGCCGATGGTGCGCAGCACCATGCCGCTGTAGAAATCGACATTGGGGTAGAGGTTGTGGTCGATGAAATAGGGGTCATTCAGAGCGATTCCCTCCAATTCCGCGGCGATATTGAGAAGTGGATCCTTGATCCGAAGCTTGGTCAACAGTTTATCGTACATCTTTTTCATGATCCGGGTCCGGGGATCATATGTCTTGTACACCCGGTGGCCGAATCCCATCAGCCGGAACGGATCTTCCTTGTCTTTGGCCCGCTGGACCGCCCCTTTGACGGTCATTCGGCCTTCGGCGATATCGGTCAGCATTTCGATCACCTTCTGGTTCGCACCACCGTGCAGTGGGCCCCAGAGCGCCGCAATACCGGCGGAAATAGCCGCATACAGATTGACCCGGCCGCTGCCCACGACCCGCACCGCCGAGGTGGAACAGTTCTGCTCATGATCGGCGTGTAGAATCAGAAACACGCTCAGGGCCTGGACGATATCCGGATCGATTTCATAGGGCCGTACCGGCGAATCGAACATCATGTTCAAGAAATTCTCGCAGTAGGAGAGATCCGGTCGGGGGTAAACCACCAGGTGCCCTCGGGATATTTTATAAGACATGGCCGCCAGGGTGCGGACTTTGGAAATCAGACGGGTCACCGTAATCTCGATCTCTTCCTCGGCCCCTTCAAGATAGGGATAAAAGCTTTTGAGGGCATTGACCATGGAGGAGAGAATCCCCATCGGATGGGACTGGCGAGGATAGCTCTCAAAAAAGGTACGCATGTCTTCGTGCACCAGGGAGTGATCGTTGAGGAGCACTGAAAAACGGGTGATCTCTTTGGCTGTCGGCAGTTTGCCATGAATCAACAGATAGGCCACCTCCCGGAAAGTGGAATGCTCGGCCAGCTGCTCGATGGGATAGCCCCGGTAGCGCAGTATTCCCTTTTCGCCGTCCATGAAGGTGATGGCGCTTTGGCAGCTCCCGGTATTGGCAAAACCGGGGTCCATGGTGACCAGGCCGGTGGTCTGCCGAAGTTTGGAAATATCGATCGCCTTTTCGCCTTCCGTTCCCTCGATCACCGGCAATTCAAATGTCTTGTCTCCCCACTTCAATACAACAGAATCACTCATAAATACATCCTTTCTCTGAAATCCTGCGGGTCATCCGCTACGGCCCTTCTCGACCCGACGGTCATCGGCATCCGACCGCCCCACCGGGCGAATTCTTGGATCGTTTTACTTTCGGATTTTGTAAACTGAATCAGCAAAAGGCCGGAGGGTTTAAAATGGTTAATTTATCGGATATTATCCGCTCGGTCAAGAGAGAGATAGGTATCTAAACCTGAAAAGAATATTTGCACATTCTTCTTGATTCAACAATTCGAATTTGCTTTTATATTCAAAATGAATATAATGGAAATATAATCATGTTTTCTCTCAACCGGAAAGCCCGACATTTCCCCAACTGCATGAAAGTCGCCGTTTCTTATGGAAGAGATTAAGGTATTCGCCAATGAAGAGGGTATTGCCATATTTACCTGCCCCCAATGCAAAACCGCCAAAACCGCCGATGTCCGGCGGTATCAACACCTTGAAAAAGCGGTCCGCGCCCGAATTCGGTGCTCCTGCGGTCATCGCTTCATCGCCCTTCTGGAACGAAGAAGGCATTACCGGAAACAGGTGAACCTGACCGGCATGTACATCATGAAAAACGGCAAGGTGAAGGGCCCGGTCACCATCAAGGACATCTCAAAAACCGGAATCAACTTCACCCCCTGGACCCGAATGGATTTCGAAATCGGCACTCGAATGATGGTGGAGTTTCGGCTGGACGACAAACAGCGCACCGAGATTCGAAAGGAAGTGGTCATCCGCACCGTTTCCGGGGCCAATGTGGGTGCGGAATTTTACACCATCGATCCCCAGAACGTCTATGACAAGGCCCTGGGGTTCTATATGATGTTCAACCAGTGACTTTCGCCGTTTTTCACCGGTAATACCGCGCCAGACGACCCGGCGCCGCTCCGGCCAGAAACAGAAGGACGAGAAACCAGTTTCTCAGTGTGCCCCGGATGATGCCTTCCTTTTCCCACCGGCGTGCCGAGGTGCGAACCCGGGCATTCAGAAAAACGATGGACCGCCCGGTGCGTTTGACCCGCCGCATCAGGTCCACATCCTCCATGATCGGGATTTCCCGGAACCCGCCGATCTCCCGAAAAAAATGCTTCCGAAGAAAAATGGCCTGGTCTCCGTACGGAACTCGGGTCAACCGGGAGCGGATGGATGCGGTCCGCTCCAGAAGCCGAAATATCGGCCGGTTCGAATCGATCCCCAGATCAAAGGCCCCGCCGACCACCGCCGAATCGGCCAGGGCCGCCCGAATGCGGTTCAGCCCTTCCGGCGGCAGGCGGGTGTCGGCATGGAGAAAAAGCAGGATTTCCCCGGTGGCTTGCCGGGCCCCGGCGTTCATCTGAACTCCCCGCCCTTTTCGGGAAACCACCCGGGTGATATCGCTCCGCTGAATCAGGCGAAGGGTTTCCCCTTGAGGATCACCGTCCACCACGATGACTTCCGTTTCGGCGGGCCGGCCGAGGTCACCCAAAGTCCGGTGAATCATTCCGGTTTCACGAAACACCGGAATAATGATTGAAATCCGCTCCGGCATGATTATACTTGCTCGAAGTGTTTCGATTCGACTCATCGGCCGAACATTTTCCAATCGATCAACCCGAACTACCGACGAGGTTCTCGGTTGTACAGACATCTCCCCGCACTCGGCGCCGCCGTATCCGCTGGTTTCAAAAAAGGAATCTCGGGATACGTGTGGATGCTCAAAATATTGATTCCTGTCTCTTTTCTGACCCTGCTGCTGGATGCCGGCGGCTGGATCGGCCGCCTGGACTTTCTCCTGGAGCCGGTCATGTCCGTTCTGGGGCTGCCGCCCATGGCCGCCCTTCCGCTGCTGGTCGGCCTTTTCACCGGCATCTACGGCAGCGTGGCCGCCATGATGGTGCTGCCCTTCACCCCCGAGCAGATGACCTTGATGGCGGTGTTTCTTTTAATATCCCACAACCTGATCGTGGAAAGCACGGTACAAGGCAAATCCGGCATCAACCCCCTTGCGGCCGCGGCTTTCCGGCTGACCGCTTCCTGCCTGACCGTATTCATTCTGGCTCGAATCTTGGATCCGTCCGGCGCCGAGGCGGTTCGGTCATCGGCAGAACCCGCAGCCTCCGCGGCCTTTCCGATCCTGCTTCAGGCATGGGTGGTGAAGACCGCCTTCATGTGCCTGAAGATTTTCGTCATCATCATCTGCCTGATGATCGTAATGGAGATCATGAAACGCTTTCATGTCATCGGCTATATACTGGTCGGGGTCCAGCCGCTGCTGCGGCTGATGGGGCTCGATCGGCGGGTGGGGATGCTCTGGCTCACCGCCGGGCTTTTCGGCATCGCTTACGGGGCCGCGGTCATCGTTGAGGAAGCCAAGGAAAGCGGTCTTTCCGGAGAGGATATGACCAAACTCCACCTCTCTATCGGCATCAATCATGCGGTGATCGAAGACCCGGCCCTGTTTCTGCCGCTAGGCATTCACGCCTTTTGGCTCTGGGTACCACGATTGGTGATGGCGATCCTGGCGGTTCATCTGCTGAATCTCTGGTTCCGGTTTGCACCGACCCGGCACCACCGCCCCCCCGCCGAAACGAACCCCTCGTGATCCTCAGGCGAACTCTTTCCGCATCACCTTTTTGTCCAGCTTCCCGACGCTGGTCTTGGGAATGGCCTCCACAATCTCATACCGATCCGGAAGACCGTATTTGGGCAGCTTGCCGGCGTCCACCTGCTCGCGCATGTAGGTGTTGAGATCCGCTGCGGTGATCTTCCCTTTCGCCTCCGGCTTGAGGACCACGATCATCATCGGCCGCTCCCCCCATTTCGGATCGGGCACCCCGATGGCCGCCGATTCCGCCACCGCTTCGTGCTGACTCATCAGGTTTTCCAGGTCCAGGGAAGAGACCCATTCTCCCCCGCTCTTGATCACATCCTTGATCCGGTCGGTGATTTGAAGATAACCTTTTTCGTCGATATGGCCCACATCCCCGCTGTGCAGCCATCCGTTGCGCCAAAGTTCCCGCGTCTTTTCCGGGGCTTTGAAATAATCTTGGGTCAGCCAGGGGGCCCGAAAGACCACCTCCCCGGTGGTAGCCCCGTCGTGGGGCAGCGGATGGTCGTCGGCATCCACCACCTCGAATTCCACCAGCGGAATCGGCAGTCCGGTCTTGACCACCACATCCAGCAGCGCATCCGGGGCCAGTTCTCCCATGTCGGGGGTGGGCACCGAGAGGCTGATGACCGGGCAGGTCTCGGACATGCCGTAGCCGGTATAAACGGTGATGCCCATGTCAAAGGCGGCGCCGGCCAAACCCCGGGGCAGCTTGGACCCGCCGATGATCACCTTCCAGTTGGAGAGATCGAACTGCCGCACCGCCGGGCTGCCGGTAATCATCTGGAGAATGGTCGGCACACAGTGGGAGAAGGTCACCTTTTCGCCCACGATCAGCTTCAGGAGCATCTCCGGTTCGTATTTGCCGGGATAGACCTGCTTCACCCCGAGAAGGGTGGCGATATAGGGAATGCCCCAGGCATGGACATGGAACATGGGGGTCAGCGGCATATAGACGTCGTCGGACCGAAACCGGCCGATGTTTTCATAGGCCCCGACGGCGATGGTGGCCGACAGGGTGTGAAGCACCAGCTGACGATGGGTAAAATGGACCCCCTTGGGGTCTCCGGTGGTACCGGTGGTATAAAAGGTGGTGGCTTTGGTGTTTTCGTCCAGGTCCGGAAAATCATAGTCCATTTCGGCGGTAGCCAGCATCTCCTCGTAGGTGTCGTCGATCCGGGCCTCGGTTTTGGGCGGGAATCCGTCTTCGGCGATGACCACCACCGCCTTCACGGTCTCCAGCTTGGATTGAAGTCCCTCCAGAATGGGCAGAAAATCGGAGTTGATGATAATGACGGCGGCTTCGGCATGGTTGAGGGTATACAGGATCTGTTCGGCCGACAGCCGCCAGTTGACCGTCTGGAGCACCGCCCCCATCATGGGGACCGCGAAAAAGGCCTCCAGGTAGCGGTGGGAGTCATAGTCGAACACCGCCACCACATCGCCGGACCCGATCCCCTTGGCGGCCAGGGCGTTGGCCAGCCGGTGGATGCGCCGGTTCAGGTCCCGGTAGGTATAGCGCATCTTGTCCCGGTAGACGATCTCCTGTTCGGGTGCATAGACCAGGGGCATGTTCAGGAGCTTTTTGATGATCAAAGGATACTCGTAATTCTCTCCGGGTTGATAGGTCTTCTCTGCCATAAAACATCTCCTTTTCTGCTCTGATGGTGAATCGAATCCGACCAAAACCACTTTCGAACATCCTTGAATACCGGTTTTTCCGCTGCTGGCGGGCGGGCATCCCTCCCTTCTTCCGGAAGCATTTCCCGAGGCCTGCTCGCGGGCGCCGCTTTCTCTAATCGGACGACCCGGGCTCCCGGTTCAGATCAAACGGTTTGTTCTGCTGACGCAACTGGCGTCGGCTGATCTTGCCCACGCTGGTCCGGGGGATGGCGTCGACGATGGCGATCCGCTCCGGCACGCCGTGTTTGGGCAACGCTCCCTTACGGACATATTCCTTGCAGAAATTTCGAATCGTCTCCTCGTCGACCTTGCCCTCGAACCCCGGTTTGAGGACCACCAGCGCCAGCGGTTTTTCTCCGTATTTCTCATCCGGCACTCGGGTCACCGCCGCCTCGCCGACCGCTTCATGTTCGCAGATGATGTCCTCCAGCTCCATACTGGGGATCCATTCCCCGCCGGTCTTGATAGCGTCCTCGGTGCGATCGGTGAGGTGCAGGTATTCCTCTTCGTCGATGTAGCCGATATCCCCGGTATGAAGCCAGCCGTTCCGCCACAGATTTTCGCTGGCCTCCGGGTTGCCGACATAGCCCTGGGTCAGCCAGGGCGCCCGGACCACCACCTCGCCGATGCTCTTTCCGTCATGGGGCAGCGGATCGCCCATGACATCCACCACCTCGAGATGGACCAGAGGGGCCGGCAGCCCGGTGCGGGTCCGGACATCCGCCTGCCGGTCCAGGGACCAGTCGGCCATGTGCGGCTTCAGGGCCGCGGCGGTCAGCATGGGACCGGTCTCGGCCATTCCGTAGACTGAACAAATGTTGATTCCCAGGTCCAGGGCCGACCTGCACAAATCCGGCGACAGCGGGGCGCCTCCCACGATCACCTTCCAGCCCGAGAGATCGACCTCCTTGATCCTGGGGCAGTTGATCAGGGTATGGATGAGCGACGGGTCGCAATGGGAAAAGGTGACCCCCTCGGCCTTCACCAGATCCAGAATGGTTTCCGGATCACTCCGGCCCGGATAGACCTGCTTGGCCCCGAGATGGGTAAACAGATGAACCAGGCCCCAGGCATTGACGTGGAACATGGGGGTCAGGGGCATATAGACATCCCCCGAATCGACCATGGGCTGAAATCGGTAGGCGCACAGACAGGCCAGGATGCTGTAGGTATGCATCACCAGCTGCCGATGGCTGAAGCAGACCCCTTTGGGCGTCCCGCCGGAGCCGACCGCATAAAAGGTGGCGGCCACCGCGTCTTCGGAAAAATCTTCGAATCGAAAATCCGCCGGGCTGTCGGCGAGCAGGGCTTCATACTCGCCCACCACCTCCAGTGAGATCTTCGCGGTCTCGGCATCCCCGTCGATGAGGATGATTTTTTTGAGATGGATCAGCCGGTCCTGAATGGAATCGAGTACCCCCAGAAACTCGACATTGGCGATGATCACCGCGCTTTCGGCATGATTCAGGGTATGAACCAGGCTCTCGGGGGAACGCCGGATGTTGACGGTATGAATGACGCTTCCCATCATGGGAATCGCAAAAAAACTTTCCAGATACCGGTGGCTGTCATATTCCATGACCGCCACCGTCTCCCCCTGCTTCACGCCGGCCCGGTCCAGCACATGGGCCAGGCGGCTGATCCTGCGATACAGGGTTCGGTAGTCGTATCGGCTCTTGTCCTGAAAAATGATCTCCCGGTCCGGAGAATAGACCCGGGGCGTTTTCAGAAGATTCTTGATCAGCAGGGGATATCCATAAGCCGACGGGGTGGGTTCGATCAGTCTGACACTCATATGGCCTCCTTCATCGCGGGGCATCGGCGGAATATGCGCCCGAAGGATTGAATCGAGCGATCGATGCCGCTCGATGAGAAACGGGTTATGATAGGGTGAATATTCGGGTTTTTATATCATGATCCCTATTCAATTCCAAGTGATTCTTTTGGGGGAACCGGCCCGAAATCTCTCCTTTCCGCTTGACAAACCCCCTTTTTCCGAATAAGGATGACCTCTTATTTTAAAAACAGAGATAAGCGGACGCATGTCGTTGCAAATTGCCGACACCGTATAGGACAGAATCACGCAACTCATTGAAAACCGATTGAAAGGAGAAGTGAAATGGCGCTTGTACCCCCACATGGCGGAAAAGGGCTGGTCTGCTGCCTGCTGGAAGGCGAGGAACTGAAACAAGAACAGAAGAAGGCCGAAGGACTCAAAAAGATCGAGATTTCTCCCCGAGTCAAGGGCGATCTGATCATGATGGGGATCGGCGGCTTCAGCCCGCTGGACGGCTTCATGACCAAGGCGGACTGGGAGAGCGTCTGCTCCAAATACCTGCTGGCCGACGGCACCTTCTGGCCGGTGCCGGTGACCCTCGACACCGATGACGAGGATGTGAAGGAAGGCGACGAGATCGCCCTGGTCAGCAAGGGTGAAACCTACGCCACCATGAAGGTCACCGAAAAATTCGAGATGACCGAAGAGAACAAGAAGTGGGAAAGCGAAATGGTCTACAAAGGCCAGGGCGAAGATTCCCAGGGCGATTTCATGAAAACGGCTCTGGAAGACCATCCCGGGGTTCAGATGGTCATGAAACAGGGCAAATACAACCTGGCCGGCCCGGTCAAGGTCCTGTCCGAGGGCGATTACCCCACCCGGTACGCCGGGATCTATCAGCGTCCGTCCGAATCCCGCAAGAGGTTTGAAGACCGCGGCTGGTCCGATGTGGCCGCCCTTCAGCTGAGAAACCCGATGCACCGGTCCCATGAGTACCTGGCCAAGATCGCCGTCGAAGTCTGTGACGGCATCTTCATCCACTCCCTGGTGGGCAACCTGAAGCCCGGCGATATTCCGGCCGAGGTCCGGGTCCGCTGCATCGACGTGCTGGTCAAGAACTACTTCGTGGAAGACAAGGTCGTCCAGGGCGGGTATCCGCTGGACATGCGCTACGCCGGTCCGCGGGAAGGTCTCCTGCACGCCACCTTCCGCCAGAACTACGGATGCTCCAAGATGATCATCGGCCGCGACCACGCGGGTGTGGGCGATTTCTACGGCATGTTCGAGGCCCAGACCATCTTCGACGAGATTCCGCGGCCGGAAGATCCGGGCAAGGCCCTGATCTGCGAACCGCTCAAGATCGACTGGACCTTCTACTGCCACAAGTGCGACGGCATGGCCTCCCTGAGAACCTGCCCCCACGGCAAAGACGACCGGGTACTGCTGTCCGGCACCATGCTCCGCAAGGGTCTCTCCGAAGGCACCGAGATTCCGGATCACTTCGGCCGCGACGAAGTCCTCGACATCCTTCGGGAGTACTACTCCGGTCTGACCGAGAAGGTCGCCATCAAGACCCACAAGGCGGCGGAAGGCAGCTAAACCGGCCTTTTTCAACCGACCTGATTTAAAACACATCGGGGGCGCTCTGTTTCAGGGAGCGCCCCCTTTTTTATTGGACCCGAATGGGTTATATTGACGCCATGCGTTGCTACACCAAAACATACGACATCATCGTGGTGGGCGCCGGCCACGCCGGATGCGAAGCGGCATTGGCTGCGGCCCGCATGGGGTGCTCCACGTTGCTGCTGGCGATCGATCTCGACAAGGTGGCGGCCATGCCCTGCAGCCCCTCCATCGGCGGTATGGCCAAGGGCCAGCTGGTCAAGGAGATCGACGCCCTGGGCGGGGAAATGGCCAAAGTGACCGACCGCACCGCCATCAGCTACAAGGTGCTCAACACCAAAAAAGGACCGGCGGTCCACTCCTCCCGCACCCAGAACGACAAGTCCCGGTACCATATGGCCATGAAGGCGGCGGTGGAGCGCCAGCCCGGACTCGACCTCAAGCAGGGCCTGGTGGCCCGGCTGGTGGTGGAAGACGGCCGCATCGCCGGGGTGGAAGATCAGACCGGGTTCGGCTACCGGGCTCCGGCCGTGGTCCTGGCCACCGGCACCTTTTTGTCGGGCCTGGTCCATATCGGCCACCGGGCCATTCAGGCTGGCCGGGCCGGGGAATTCGCCGCCTATGATCTGCCGGCCCATCTGCGGGCGCTGGGCTTCGAATTGGGCCGAATGAAGACCGGCACCCCGCCCCGGCTTCACCGGGCCTCCATCGATTTTTCCCGGTTCGAGGCCCAGGATCCGATGCCCGCGCCCATCACCCCGTTTTCGGTCTTCACCCGGGAGATTCCCCTGCCTCAGGTGTCCAGCTTCATGGGCCACACCAATGACCGGTGCCACCGGATCATTCGGGAGAACCTGAAGCATTCGGCCCTCTACGGCGGGGTGGTCAAAGGGGTGTCGGCCCGGTACTGCCCTTCTTTCGAAGACAAGGTGGTCAAATTCCCCGACCGGGAACGCCACCATGTGATTCTGGAACCCGAGGGGCTCGACACCGACGAGGTCTATGCCAGCGGTCTGGGCAACAGCCTTCCGCTGGAGATTCAGATTCAGCTGGTCCGGACCGTGGAAGGGCTGGAGGAAGCCGAAATCATGCGGCCCGCCTATGCCATCGAATATGATTACGTCAACCCGGTCCAGCTCAAGCCCACCCTGGAGACCAAGAAGATTCGAGGGCTCTACCTGGCCGGTCAGATCAACGGCACTTCCGGCTATGAAGAGGCCGCGGCCCAGGGGATGTGGGCCGGAATCAACGCCGCCTGCCGGGTTCAGGACCGGCCCCCTTTCATTCTGGACCGGTCCCGGGCCTACATGGGGGTGATGATCGACGACCTGGTCACCAAAGGCACCCGGGAGCCGTACCGAATGTTCACCTCCCGGGCCGAGTACCGGCTGATGCTTCGGGAGGACAATGCCGACCTGCGGCTGATGGAGATCGGCCACGGCCTGGGGCTGATCGATGCCGATGCGGTCAAAGCAATGCGGGAACGAAAGCAGGCGATCGCCGCCGAAATCGACCGGATTCGAGGGATCGTGATCAAACCGATCGACGAGGTCAACGACTATTTAACCGAACGCTCCTCCCCGGCCATCGACAACGGCACTCATCTCGATCAACTTCTCAAGCGGGCCCAGCTCGATTACGAGGCGGTGGAGCGACTGGCGCCGCCCGAGACCCCGGTCTCCCCCAAAATCGCCCGGCAGGTGGAGATCGAAATCAAGTACGAGGGCTATATCCAGCGGCAGCTGCGGGAGATCGAGCGGTTCAAGAACCTGGAGAAGACCC
This sequence comes from Desulfococcaceae bacterium, assembly GCA_046541495.1. GTDB lineage: Bacteria > Desulfobacterota > Desulfobacteria > Desulfobacterales > Desulfococcaceae > JAABSQ01. Next base: position 3,828 of record JBKHDE010000048.1, on the reverse strand, counting down.
GCATTCCCGACAGCTTCGACTATGTCTCGGTCCACGGGCTCTCCAATGAACTCCGGGAGAAGCTCTCGTCGATTCGGCCCGCTTCCCTGGGCCAAGCCTCCCGCATCGACGGCATGACCCCCTCGGCCATCACCGCGCTGATGATCAATCTCAAGGCGGCGGAGCGATGTCTGTAAAACGGCGCCGTCCCAAAGCGGCGGCTCTGCCGGCCTGTCCATCTGAACCCGAATCCACCATCGTCTCGGAGGAACCGATATGACCGACACCCCTATCGCATCCGTCATCATGGCCGCCGGCCGCGGCAGCCGCATGAAAGGCTATGACGGCAATAAAACCCTGCTCCCCCTGATCCCGGGTCCCTCCCCGTTCGAGGGAAGCCGCCCCATCCTGGCCCACATTCTCGACACCCTGCCAGAAGGCCCCAAGGCCCTGATCGTCCATTTCTGCGAAGAAGCGGTCATGGACGCCACGCAGGGGCTCGGGGTGCGCTACTGCCGCCAACCGGAGCTCAACGGCACCGGCGGAGCCCTGCTGGCGGCCCGGGGGTTTCTGGAGGAGGTCGACTGCGACCGGGTCCTGATCACCATGGGGGATGTGCCCTTTGTGCGGGCCGCGACCTATCAGCGTCTGATTCAAAAGCTGGCGGACCACCCTCTGGCAGCCCTGGGATTTCGGCCCGCCGACAAGAAGAAATACGGGGTCCTGGAGGTGGACGGCGACCGGGTCGACCGGATCACCGAATGGAAATACTGGCGGGATTATTCGGCCGAACGTCAGGCCGCCCTCACCCTCTGCAATGCCGGGATCTATGCGGCCCGCCGGGAAATCCTGCTCAAATACCTCTCCATCCTGGAATCCCGACCCCAGATCGTCCACAAAGACCGGGACGGACAAATGGTCCCCATTCAGGAATACTTCATCACCGACCTGGTCGAATTCATGACCGCCGACGGTCTGACGACCGGTTATGCGGTGGCGGCCGAAGAGACCGAAACCCTCGGGGTGGACGACCCCGAGGCCCTGGCCGACGCCCAGCGGATCTACAAAACCGAGTGCGCCTGATCCGCATTCACCTGAACCCCACCGGGAGACGACGGCGATGGAATCCGAACCCCATGACCTGGTCACCCTGTTTAGAGAAGAGGACCTGGAAGCCCCGATCAAGGTTTTTCATGAACTGATGGCCAAAAAGATCGGGGAAATCCTCCTGGTCTCCACCCCCTACGACGCCTTCATCATGGAGGAAGACGGCAGCCTCACCTCCAAGATCATCAATGAATACCGCGGGCTCAACCTGAGCCGTCCGCCCCGGCTGACCCAGGCCACCACCGGCCGGGAGGCCCTGGAACTGCTCAACTGGCAGCACTTCGACCTGGTCATCACCATGCCCCGGCTGGAAGACATGGACACCTTCGACCTGGTGGGCCGCATCAAATCGATCAAGCCGGACCTGCCGGTCATCCTGCTGGCCCACAGCCCCGCCGACATTGAAACCGAAAACGACGCCTGCCCCCAGCTCGACAACATCTTCATCTGGTCCGGGGATTCGGACCTGCTCCTGGCCCTGATCAAGAGCGTGGAAGACCGGCTCAACGTGGCCCCCGACACGCAAAAGGGGATGGTTCGGGTGCTGATTCTGGTGGAGGACTCTCCGCTGTACCGCTCATTCCTGCTGCCCCTGATCTACAAGGTGGTGGTCAAGCAGACCCGGTCGGTGGTGGAGGATACCCTGAATGAAGAGCACCGGCTGCTCAAGATGCGGGCCCGGCCCAAGATTCTGATAGCGGAAAACTATGAAGCGGCCCTGGACCTGTTTGAAGAATACAAGCCCTATGTCTTCGGGGTGCTCACCGATACCCGGTTTCCCAAAGACTGCGTCATGACCGAGGATGCCGGTGTGCAGCTGCTGTCCAAAATCAAGGCGGAGGTCCCCTACCTGCCGATCCTGCTGCTCAGTTCAGAGGCCCGGAACCGGGCCCGGGCCGAGGCATTGCAGGCGGTCTTTATCGACAAAAACAGTCCGGAGCTCCATGCCGATCTCGAGGCCTTCTTTCTCGAGTTTCTCGGTTTCGGAGATTTCGTCTTTCGGCTTTCGGACCAGACCGAGGTGGGCCGGGCCTCCAACCTGCGAACCCTGGAAAAGATCCTGCCCGACATTCCGGATGAACCGATGGAGTACCACGCCCGGCGGAACCACTTTTCCAACTGGCTGATGGCGCGGTCCGAAATCAGCCTGGCCTCCAAGCTCTCCACCTATGCCGCCTCCGATTTCCCTTCGACGGCGGATATGCGTCATTTTATTATCTCCTCCATTCACGCCTTGCGCCGGTGCCGTCAAAAGGGAATCGTGGTCCGGTTCTCAGCCGAAGACTTCGACCCGGATGTGGCCGATTTTTGCAAAATCGGCCAGGGGTCGCTCGGGGGCAAGGCCCGGGGCATGGCCTTTCTGGATATCCTTTTGCACCGGAACCGGTTCGAACTGGCCAAGGACTTCCCCGATCTGCGGATTACGGTACCCAAAACCCTGGTGATCTCCACCGACGGGTTCGAATCCTTCGTGTCGGAGAACAACCTCCACCCGTTCTACCATGCCGATATTTCAGATTACACCGACACCGAAATTCGGGACCATTTTCTGCAGGCCGATATTCCGGAGTGGCTCTACGAGCAGCTCTCCGGCTTTCTGAAAAAGGTGACCGGGCCTTTGTCGATCCGCTCCTCCAGTCTTCTGGAAGACGCCCAATTCCAGTCTTACGCCGGGCTGTACAAGACCTACATGCTGCCCAACAATCATGAGGATTTTTTTGTCCGGCTCCACCATTTGATCACCGCCGTCAAACTGGTCTATGCCTCGACCTATTACGACCGGCCCCGGGAGTTCGCCAAGCGGATCGCTCGAAGCTTTCGGGAAGACCGCATGGCGGTGATCATTCAGCAGCTGGCGGGCCGGGAGGTCGGGGATTATTTCTATCCGGCGATGTCCGGCACGGCCCAATCCCAGAATTTTTATCCGGTGGGGCCGATGGCCACGGAGGACGGGATCGCCCGGATTGCTCTGGGATTGGGAAAGGTTCTGGACGAGGGGGAAGCGGCCTTGCGGTTTTCGCCCCGACACCCCGGGTTTCTGCCGCAGTTTTCCACGGTGGAGGAGATCCTGACCAATGCCCAGCGGTTTTTCTATGCGCTGAGGATTCGGGGATATCCGGAAAAGCTGGATCTGACCCGGGAGTCGAACCTGGAGCGCCGGGACATCGACGACGCAGAGAATGAACCGGCGGTTCGGGCTCTGGCGAGTACGTACCTGCCGGATGAGGAGCGGATACGGGATTCGGGCCGGATTTCCGGACCCAAAATCCTGACCTTCGCCTCGGTACTGAAGCACGGGATCATTCCGCTGCCGGCAGCCCTGGAACGGCTTTTGGAAATGGGGCGCAAGGGGATGGGGGGTCCGGTGGAGATCGAATTTGCGGTGGATCTGCCGCCGGATTCAGAAGAGAAGGCGACCCTCTATTTTCTGCAGGTTCGGCCCATGACGGCCGGGGAGACCCACGGAGACGTTTCAATTTCGGAGGCGGAGATCAAGGGAGCGATCTGCTTTTCGACCCATTCCCTCGGCCATGGCCGAAACGACGCCATGGCCGATATCGTCTATGTGAAATCAGAGGGATTCGATCCGGGAAAAACAGTGGAGATCGCCAAGGAGATCGGGAAATTGAACCGGCAGCTGGCGGGAGAAGATCGGCCGTACCTTCTGGCCGGGCCCGGCCGGTGGGGCTCCGCCGACCGGTGGCTGGGGATTCCGGTGCATTGGGAGGACATCTCCGGCGT
>JBKHDE010000047.1:0-24158 GCA_046541495.1 Desulfococcaceae bacterium | reverse complement strand
ATTCGTAACCGGCACATCCGCTTCAAGACTGCCCCGCGGATCCAGCGCATGGGCCACCTGGGAGGTGTTTTTCATGGGGAAGAAATCGACCTGTTCATCTAACGGCACGTGTTTGAGCATTTCCATTTGTCTTAAGAAGAACCCGAGAACCGCATACAGAATGCCGATGCAGGCGCAAAAACCGAATAGGGCGTAAGGGGATTGAAAAGCGGTCATAAAAGCGGAGGCCGCAATGGGTCCGATACTCGACCCGACGCCGTAACAGAGAAGCAGGGCCGAACTGATCGCCACCACGTCATGAGACGGGGATACATCATGGGCCCGGGAGACCGCCACCGGGTAGACTGCGAAAATAATACCGCCGAATACCGCCATGATCACCACCAAGGTCCTATACGAAATGCCGGCTGTGAACATCATGCCGCCTGCGATCAGAGCGACCAGTATTCCCAGCCAGGATAAAATCAGAGCCCGATCAAAGCGGTCCGAGAGCAGGCCCACGGGCCATTGGCATGCCAATCCTCCGAAGATCGTCAGGGTCATCATCCCGGCCACCGCCGAAACCGATAAGCCGATCTGATTGCCGAACACCGGCCCCATGGCGTAAAAAGAGCTGTTGGTGATTCCGGCCACAAAACTTCCCATCATGCCCATGGGCGACTGCTTGATCAATGCGATGAGATTGAACTTTTCCGTAGGGGGCAGTTCCGGATGGACCGAATGGGTGACCGCCACCGGCACCAGGCACAGGGAAAGCAAGATACCGATCACCAAAAAGAGTTCCAGGCCCTGCGGGTCACCCACATTCAGAATCTGCTGCCCGAGCCCCATGCCCAGATAGGAGCAGATCATGTAAATCGAAAACACCCGGCCCCGGGAGCCGGGCACGGCACATTCATTCAGCCAGCTTTCGATCACCATATAGAGGCCGATGGTGATGATTCCGCTCACAAATCGCAGAAAGGCCCAGAAGGGAGCGGATAAGTAAAGACCATGCATCATGACCACCGCCGTGGCCACGGCGGCGAATGCGGCAAAGGAGCGGATGTGGCCGACCCGGTGAATCAGGGGCTGGCAAACGAATGAGCCGAATACGAGCCCGAGAAAATAGGTTGCCATAATCAGGCCGGTCAGCTGGGCTGAAAAACCGGCCATGGTCATCCGCAGGCTCAGCAGGGTACTCAAAGATCCCACGCCCATGAGCATGATGAATACGGCGGTGAAGAGTCCGAAAAAGTTAGAGAGTGTCGAAACCATGTTCCTGAATTCTTTGCGTGAAAGGTCGTGTCAGCGAGGAAGCATGTATCCTCGCCGGGGAAAAATATCAAGCGGAAAGCGGTTGGATCGAAAGCAGCCTAAAGAAGAAACCCGTGAAGGGGGTCTTCTTGGACGGAAGGGTGAAGGAAAAAGAAGCAACCGCCCGGGATTACAGGCGGTTGCCGGGGGTCCTATCTACGTCGGAAACGCCGCATTGTACTTCTTCAGCAGCATGTCCGAAATCCGCTGGTGGATGCCGGTGACGGCCTCGTCTTCAAGGGTTTCCAGGGCGGAGCGATAAATGATTCGGAAGGAGACGCTTTTTCTTCCCTGAGGGATGTTTTCCCCTTCGTAAAGATCGAACAGGAACAGGTCTTCCACCAGTTCTTCGTCCATCTCCAGCACGCTTCGAAGAAGATCATCCGCTTCCACGGAACGGTCCACAATGATCGTGATGTCCCGGGCCACCGAGGGAAAGCGGGGAATGGGCCGGGCCTGTTTCTCATCGGAGATCAATGGAATCAGGCGATCCAGATTCAGCTCGACGATGAAGGCGGTCTGCTTGAGATCGTATGCCTTCAAGGTTGTGGGATGAACCTCTCCCAACAGTCCGAGGTCCTGGTCGCCGGCGAGGATTCGGGCGGTGTAGCCGGGCCGGGTGTAAGTACAGTCGGTGTCGTCCATGGCGGTGAATCGAAGATCGGGAAGGCTCAGGGCGTTCAGAAGCGCCTCGGCAGTCCCCTTCAGGTCGAAAAAATCCGTCGGCCGCTCTTCGGTATGCCAGGTCCCCTCATGGATGGCGCCGGTCAACAGCCCCGCGAGCATTTCGGTCTCGTCCGGCAATGCCTCCTGGCCGTTGCTGACGAAGGTCTTGCCGATTTCGAACAGCCGCAGGTTTCGCATCTGCCAGGCCAGATTCCGGCCCATGGTCTCCAGAAGCCCGGGGATGAGGGAGGTGCGCATGACCGTCTGTTCTTCGGTCAACGGATTCAGAATCTCCAGCAGTCGCCGCCGGGGATCGTCTTCCTTCAGCCGCAGTTTGTCGCAGGCCCCTTGATCGATGAAGCTGTAGTTGACCGCTTCGGCAAAACCGTATCCGGACATCAGGTCCTTGATCCGGTTGCGGGCGGTCATCCGCGGGGTGGGCCGGACCGCCTCCGCCGGCATGGCCGGAGAGGTGACCGGAATCCGGTTGTATCCCCAGAGGCGGGCCACCTCCTCCATCAGATCTTCGGGTCGGGTCACATCCACTCGGAAAGACGGTACGGTCACCGTGAGACCATTCGGCCCTTCTTTTTCCACGCCGAATTCGATGGACCGAAGCAGATCTGCGATCCGGTCCGCGTCCAGGTCGATGCCGAGCACCCGGTTGGTGCGGGAGACGTTCAGGGTGACCGGTCGGTTTTCAACGATCTTGGGCCGTTCGTCGATGAGCCCGTCCACCAGGGCCCCGCCCCCGATCTCCACCATCAGATGGGCCGCCCGGTCCAGGGCGGCAAGGGTACCGTCCGGGTCCACCCCCCGCTCGAATCGATGGGAGGCGTCGGTGCCGAGGCCCAGCCGTTTGGCGGTCCGTCGAATGCTGACCGGATCGAAATAGGCGCTTTCGATCAGCACCCGGGTGGTGGTGTTTTCGATTTCGGAGTTGAGGCCGCCCATGACTCCGCCCACCGCCACCGGCTTCTTGCCGTCGCAGATCATGAGCATGTCCGAGGCCAGGGTTCGCTCTTTCCCGTCCAGGGTGGTGAACTTTTCCCCTTCATTGGCGGTGCGGACCACGATCCGGTGTTCTTCCAGGTGGTCGAAATCGAAGGCGTGCAGGGGTTGACCGGTCTCCATCATGACGAAGTTGGTGATGTCGACGATATTGTTGATGGGGCGAAGCCCCACCGAGAGCAGCCGGTCCTGAAGCCAGAAGGGGGAGGGGCCGATGGTGATTCCCTCCACCATTCGGGCGGCGTACCGGGGACAATGGTCCGGGTCTTCAATCGTGACCGAGGTCTTTCCGGTGATCTCACCCGCATTTTCTGAAAGCCGAGCCTCCGGATAGGTGACCCGGTTTCCCTGAATGGCCGCCACCTCCCGGGCGATCCCCAGCAGGCTGAGGCAGTCGGGCCGGTTGGGGGTCAGGTCGATTTCGATGACCGGATCATGCAGGTTCAGGGCGTCGGTCAGCGGCGCCCCGACGGTCGAATCCGGGTCCAGGTCCATGATTCCGCTTCGGTCCGGCCCCAGCTCCAGTTCGCCCTCGCTGCACAGCATTCCTTCGGAGGCCTGGCCTCGAATCACGCTCTGCTCCAGAAGGAGTCCGTTGGGAAACAGGGTACCGGGCAGGGCCAGAGGGGCCAGCATATCCGGCCGCACATTGGGGGCCCCGCAGACCACCCGGTGGGTCCGGTCGCCGATGGTGACCTCGCAGAGCTTCAGTTTATCCGCATTGGGATGCGGATGCACCGCCGCCACCCGACCCACCCGAACGGTGTTCAGATAGGCGTACCGGTCGAATACCGAATCCACCTCCAGACCGGCCATGGTGAGGGCCTCGGCGATATCGGCCGCCGGCATTTCCACCGGCAGGTATCGGGATAACCAGCTGAGACTGACTTTCATCTTAAAACTGCCTCAAGAACCTGAAATCATTTTCAAAATATTTTCGAATATCGTCGATGCCGTACTTCAGCATGGCGATCCGTTCCACCCCCATACCGAAGGCGAAGCCGGTATATCGGTCGGTGTCGTACCCGACGTTTTCAAACACCGCCGGGTGGACCATGCCGGAGCCGAGCACCTCCAGCCAGCCGGTGTGGGAGCAGACCCGGCATCCTTTTCCCCGGCACATGACGCAGAGGATATCCACCTCGGCGCTGGGCTCGGTAAAGGGGAAGAAGCTGGGCCGAAACCGCAGGGAGGTCTCCGGGTCGAAGATCTGATGGACGAAGGTGGTCAAAATCCCCTTGAGGTCTCCGAAACTGACCTTTTCATCCACCAGCAGCCCCTCCACCTGATGAAACATGGGGGTATGGGTCAAATCGGAGTCGCACCGGTAGACCTTGCCGGGGGCGATGATCCGCACCGGGGGCGCGGATTTTTCCATGACCCGGATCTGCATGGGCGAGGTCTGGGTCCGCAGGACGATGTTGTCGGAGATGTAGAAGGTGTCCTGCATGTCCCGGGCCGGGTGGTTTTTGGGGATATTGAGGGCTTCGAAATTGTAATAATCGCTTTCCACCTCCGGGCCCTCGGCGACATCGAACCCGAGACGGGTGAAGATGTCGCAGATTTCCCGGGTGATTCGGGTGAGGGGATGAAGGTGGCCCCGGGGCGGGGTTCGGCCGGGAAGGGAGACGTCGATTCGGTCTTCGGCCGCAGGGGCGCCCGATTCCGCCGTTTCCAGGGCCGATTTGACGGCCGCATCCAGCTCCTTTTTGACTTCGTTGGCCCGCCGCCCCGCTTCGGGACGCTCCTCCGGCGGCAATCCGGAGATGTTTCTCAGGAATTGGGTAATGGCGCCCTTTCGCCCCAGGTAGCGAACGGAAAGTTCCTTGATCCGCTCCGGGTCCGAGGTCTCACCCAGTTCCCGAAACGCCTCGTCTCTGATCTGTTCGATATGCTTTTCCACGGATACTCCCGTTTCAGCGATCCGTTCCGAGTGAATCTATAACAAGGCTAGGCTTGGGCCGCGGCCAGTCGGGCGATCCGGGAAAACCCGGCCGGGTCGGACACGGCCAGTTCGGCCAGGACCTTTCGATCCAGGGTCACATTCGCCTGCTTCAGACCGTGGATGAACTTGCTGTAGCTCAGGTCGTTCATACGGGCCGCGGCATTGATGCGGGCGATCCAGAGTCTTCTGAAATCCCGCTTACGAACCTTTCGGTCCCGATACGCATACATCAGGGCCTTGTCCACCGAATCGGCGGCGGTTCGAAACAGCTTGCTGCGGCCGCCCCGAAAACCCTTGGCCAGTTTCAATACCTTTTTTCGACGTTTTCTCGCCTTATACCCTCTTTTGATACGCATGATGTTGTCTCCTCAATAATTCAGAATATCGGTGTTGCCGTTATGCATAGGGCAAGAGCAGTTTCAGCTCTCTTTCATTGGTCTTGTCCACGATGTTGTCCTGCCGAAGCGTTCGTTTTCGTTTTCGGCTCTTTTTGGTCAGGATGTGGTTGGCGTGGGATTTCCGGTAGACGAATTTTCCGGTTCCCGTCTTTTTAAAACGTTTGGCTGCGCCGCGGTTGGTCTTTAACTTAGGCATAATTCTGACTCCCTGTCGTCGATGGTACCTGTGAATTCATTTCAATCTCGAATCTCGGCGGCATGAAAAAAGAGAAGGCGCCTCCCTTTCTTCGTTGACCTCGATATAAAATAATAGATGGCGTGGGCGCCGTCGGGCGGGCGCACACGCCACCATCGGAAAACTTGTTCGGTGATCCGTTTACACGCTGATCGATTTCTATACGCTTGCTATTCGCAGGAGGGCGTCGGTCGACCCGATCGCACCTATCTCGGCGCCAATATCATCATCATGGTGCGGCCCTCGAATTTGGGGAATTGCTCTACCAAAGCAATATCCTCAACCTCTTCCGCGATTCTCTGAAGCAGATCCCTGGCCTGGTCCGTCAGGGTGATTTCCCGCCCCCGGAACATGCATGTGACCTTGACCTTATCCTTTTTGTCGATAAATTTTCGGATATGGCCTACTTTGGTTTGAAGGTCGTGCTCGCCGGTCTTGGGCCGAACCTTGATCTCCTTGACCTGAAAGGTACTCTGCTTTTTTTTCGCTTCCTGGGTCTTTTTGGTCTGCTCGTACTTATATCGGCCGTAATCCATGATTTTGCAGACCGGCGGACTGGCGTTGGGGGATACCTCCACCAGGTCAAGCCCGAAATCGGTCGCCACCGCAAGCGCCTTGTCGGTCGGCACCACACCGACCTGGTTGCCGTCCGGGTCGATCACCCGCACCTCTTTGGCCTTAATTTGATGATTGATATTGGTCTTGTCCGGTTTGAGTGGCCTAGCTATCCTGCACCTCCCGCCTTTTCGGTCGTTTTATTCAAATCAGGTTAATTTAATTAATCTTGAAGAAAATTCAAGGTTATGCATTATTTCTCATATATAACAGTGAATCAATAAAGCCATACCGGATAACATCAAGAAATGCAAGAAAAAAAATTTTGGATTAGGAGATAATAGCCAAATATTATCCTCCCGGATTCCCATAGCATAAGGTCTTCGATTTTATTCGATAATAAGACCCGATTTCGGCGGTCAGCATCGCTCCAACGATCAAGGCGGCACCGAGGTACTGGCGAGCGGCCAGCAATTCCCCGCCGATGAAATACCCGAAAAAAATCGAGGAAACCGGTTCCATGCAGAAGATGATGGCGGCCTTGGTGGGGGTGGTAAATCGCTGCATGCCGGTCTGAACGAAGAAACCGACCACGGTGGCCAAAATGCCGGTCAACGCAATGGCCGTCACCAGCTGCGGGTGCCAGATTTTCGGCAGGGTAAACGGATCGTAAGCGGCGGATACCATACCGGACAACAGAAACGTGGTACCGATCTGAACGGTGGTCAGAAGATAGGTGTCATGCTTTCGTGAGAAGACATCGGTCAGAATGATGTGGATGGAACAGAAGATGGCGCTCAGAAGCGCAAACATTTCCCCCCGGGAGAGCCCGACCGTTCCGTTCAGGGTGATCAGCCCCAGGCCGACCCCCGACAGCAGGACCCCGGCCATGGAATACGGGGTGGGAAATTTTTTGATGAAAAAAGAGGAAAAAATCGGCACGAAAATAACATAAAGGCCGGTGACGAAGGCGACCACCGAGGCCGGGGCATGCTTAAGCCCCAGGGTTTGGGTGGAAAAGGCCAGAAACAGGGCCCCGCCGAGCAAGCCGCCGTCCAGCAGCATTCGCAAATTGAGGTGTTTCAGCCGCCGAAAGCAGATCAGGATCAAGAGAGAAAAGGCCAGCGCGAAGCGAAGGGTCAGAAAGGCAAAGGCGGGAATATCCGCGATGGCCTGCTTGACGATAATGAAGGTGCTGCCCCAAATGATGGCGATAAACAGCAGGGATGCATCCGAAAGAAACTCCCGGTTTCCGGAATCGGATCTGCTGAGGGGGCTGTGTGTTTCCAGTGTCGGCATAAGCCTGCTTCATGATCAGTTGAAATCGTTTCGGTTCCTTTTCGATTGCCAAAACGGCAAAACCACACTATATGCCAGGTTTTGAATCGTCCCACAAGGGTTTTCGATGTTTTCCGTAAAGCGGCGTGTTTGGAACTCTTTTTCCGGACAATGGCGCCAGGGCCGGGCGGCGATTGAGTGAAGGATTGACACCCGCATCGGTTTTACTTATTTTTTATTGGAATTAATCCATATTCGAATAGAAGCGCTTGAAACCGGACATATGATGATTCAGGTTGAACAAAACGGAGTGCCCTTTCTGCAGTTCCCGCACCTTGCCCGCTTTTCAGCCCTTCGCCACGGGGTGTTCACCCGCCGGGGCGGCTGCAGCGATCCCCCGTTTCACAGCCTGAATGTCGGCCGGGGAACCGGAGATGCGGAAGACCGGGTCCGCCGAAATCGCGCCCGAATCGCCGAATGTATGGGGGGAACGGAACCGGTCTACCTTCATCAGGTGCATGGCACTCGGGTGGTGTCGCTGCCTCGAAAGGGGGAAGGACGAAATTCGAATGGGCCGAATCTCAAGGGAGACGCTCTGGTAACCGATATGCCGGGGCGAAACCTCGCCATTCAGGTGGCCGATTGCCAGGCGGTGCTGCTGTATGGGGCCGACCGGAAGGTGGTGGCCGATGTCCATTCCGGCTGGCGCGGCAGCATCCACAACATTCTGGGTGAAACGGTTCGGGAAATGGCCCGCCGATTTGATTGCGCTCCCGCTCATATCCATGCCGGCATCGGACCCTCTCTGGGGCCCTGCTGCGCCGAATTTATCCATTATCAACGGGAGATCCCTTCACGGTTCTGGGGATACAAAGATGATCGGGACCATTTCGACTTCTGGGCCATCAGCCGGGACCAGCTGCGGAAGGCCGGGGTTCCGGCCGAGAACATTCTGAACAGCGGATTATGCACCCGGTGCCGAACCGACCTCTTTTTTTCCTATCGCGGAGAAGCCGCTACCGGCCGGTTTGCGGCCGTGATCGGCCTTCGATAAAGTTCAACGATACCGTTTTTTTGAGCAAATTAATGCAGCAGCATCAGGAGTCCAAAAGCAACCAACTCGATCGGATTTTGTCGTGGGTCAAGAAATATTATGAGCGATTCCTGAAAATCCGCGGCTCCCCCCATGAAATCGCCATGGGATTCGCTCTGGGGTTGTTCATCGGGATGTCTCCTTTCATGGGGGTGCATATGGGCCTGGCCGTCTTTCTGGCGGCTCTTCTCGGGTACAACAAGTTCGCCGCCGGCATTGCCGTTTGGATCAGCAACCCGGTGACCGCGCCGGTCCTTTACGGCATGACCTATTATCTGGGGGCCAGGTTTATCGGTCTTGAAAAGATCCACTTCGTCTCCAATCTGGACCAGCACATCCTTTTGGTCATTCTCAAAAGAGCCCCGGAGATCATCGGGGTCTTGACGGTGGGCGGCATTCTGTTGGGTCTGCCGGTGGCGGCCGTCGGTTATTACATTTCTCTCAAGGCGATCCAGCGGTATCGGGGAAAGATTAAACGAAAGCTGGCCCTGGAGAAAGAAAAACGAACCCTTAAAAAACTCAAATCCAAATTCACCCACAAAAAGAAGCACCGAAAGCGTTCCGCAAAGCCATAGCGGCATGAAATCCCGAACCCGTATGAACCCCGCCCCCGGTTCGGCTATCTTCCACCGATCCCCTCCGCTTCTGCCGCATCTTTCGAAGGCATCGTGAAAATGAAAAAGAGAACCACCCCCGAGAACATCATCGAGGCGCCGAAGAAAAAAATGTAACGCAGGGCGAAGAGATCCATCATCAGTCCGGCGATAAATGCGCCCAGCAGCATCCCGGAGCTGTGGGACATGGTCAAAAGCGCCATGACCGCGCCCATGGCCCCTTTCTGGGTTCCTTTTTGAACCGCGATGGCCATCAGCGGGGCCATGGAAAGGCTGCCCCCGATTCCGAACACCACATTGGCCAGAAAAAGATCCCGGAAACCCAAAGACCACTGGAACAAAAGCATGGCCAACACGATGATCAGTCCGCCCAGAACGATCATCGCCCGTTTGTTCCGGCGATCCGCCAGATAGCCCATGGGGGTCTGAAGAATGCCGGCGGTGAGCACCCCGAGCATGACCAGGATCCCGGTGGCGGAACTGGAGAGGGAAAACACGGTATCCGCATAGACCGGCAGGAATCCCCAGATGGTGCCGATGCAGGCGGTATAGACCAGTCGAAAAAGACAGATTCCGTCGATGGTGCGGTCTTTTAACAGAAACCGCCAATCCACCGGAAGTTTGGCCTGGGTCACCACCCGTTCGGATCGGGCCGGCGGCAGAAGAAAGAGGCTCAGGAAAAAACCCGAAAGGGACAGGCACCCCATGGAGATGAAGGCGGTCTGAAGGTTGAACCGGTCGTTGAGTACGCCCCCGATCAGCGGGCCGAGGCTGAGGCCGATGAAGACGGACATGTTGAACAGGCCCATGGTGAATCCTTCCCGGTTTTCGGTGGTGATGTCGCCGACGTAGGCCTGGGCCACCGGCATGATCATGGCCGAGGCGATGCCTTGAACAAACCGGACGGCGATCAGCATTTCCACACTGGTGGCGAAGATGAAGGCAAAGGAGATCAGGGCATACCCCAGAAGCCCGATGACGATGAACGGTTTTCGGCCCTGCCGGTCCGACCGTCTGCCAAAATAGGGAAGAAATACGGTTCGAGACAAGGAAAAGGAGCCGTAAATCAGACCGATGTAGAGGCCGCTTGCGCCCAGATCATGGGCGTAGACCGGCAGCAGCGGGACCACGATCCCCACCCCCGTGATGGTGATAAACAGAGAGAAAAACAGGGTCCCGAAGACTTTTTTGTTCAGTTTTTCCATTTCATAGCCTACCGAAGGTGCAACGCTTGACAAAACTTTTTTTATTATCAGAGCTGTCGTGCAAGTGCAAAACATTCCTTTGCTTACGAAAATTCGCCCGTCCCTTCCTTTCACCGGACCTGCGGATTTCAAAAATGGGTTGACGGAACCGCGTTCTCACATTACAAGCACGCAGATTTCCGGCGGGGCCGCTTTCAGCCTCGGGGCTGATTGCGATGACGCGCTGTTTTATAATCCGTTCGATTTTCACAGGATATGATGACTGCGAACTATTCGGTATTGATCATCGGTTATATTTTCGGCTTTTACATGGCCTGGAACATCGGGGCGAACGATGTGGCCAATTCCATGGCCTCGGCCGTGGGCGCCAAGGCGATAACGATCCGCCAGGCGGTTTTTATCGCGGGTATCCTCAATGTGGTCGGGGCCACCTTTATCGGGTCTCATGTAACCAACACCATTCGAAAGGGAATCGTATCCACCCAGGTCCTTTCGGATCCCCATCTGGCGTTGCTCGGGGCCTTTTCAGCCCTTCTGGCCGCAGCCCTCTGGATCTCCTTCGCCACCTGGAAATCCCTGCCGGTCTCCACCACCCATTCCATCGTCGGGGCCATGATCGGGTTCGGCATCATGGCGGGCGGTTTCTCGGTCATCAATTGGGGCAAGTTGGGTGCGGTGGTTTTGAGCTGGGTGATTTCGCCGGTATTCAGTCTGGTGATCGCCTTTTTGATCTTTAAATTGATCGTCCGAGTGATCCTGTCCAAAAAGGACGCCTTTGCCCGGGGGATCGCCCTCTCTCCCTTTTTCATCGGCCTCGCTCTGTTCGTTGTGTTTCTCTCTTTTGTATTCAAAACGCCGTTGGGCAAAACCCTGGCCCTGTCGATGTTTGAGGCGATTCTCACGGCATTGACTCTGGGGATGCTGGGCGGACTTGCCGGGGCCGCCCTCCTGAAGCGGTTTGTAGGCCGGGATGCCGGAAACGGGGTGGAGGAGATCTTCCGGCGGATTCAGATCGGCACCTCCTGTTATGTGGCCCTGGCCCAGGGGGCCAATGACGTGGCCAATGCCATCGGCCCTCTGGCGGTGATCTATTTTATCGTCACCACCGGGAGCGTCGGGGCCACGGTCCCGGTGCCTTTGTTTCTGCTCCTGTTCGGCGGGATAGGGATTGCCTTCGGCATCGCCATGGCCGGGTATCGGGTCATGGATACCATCGGGCACAAGATCACCACGTTGACCAACACCCGGGGTTTTTCGGTGGATTTTTCCGCGGCCACCACCGTGCTTCTGGCCTCGAAACTGGGGCTTCCGGTCTCCACCACCCACGCTGCGGTCGGCGGCGTCATGGGGGTCGGGTTGGCCCACGGTTTCGAGGCGGTCAATTTCAAGGTCATCCTTCAGATCATGCTCTACTGGGTGTTGACCGTTCCGGCCGCCGCACTGACCAGCATGGTGCTTTTCGTAACCCTTCAGTATGTCTTGTAGTGGAATATAAAAGACGATTATCAAGGAGTCAGTAGATGCGTATTCCCTTTCTATCGATGTTTATGACCTCCCCTTTTGACGGGCTTCAGGAGCATGCGGAAAAAGTCAAGGAATGTGCCTGGGTGTTTCAGCATGCGATCGAGTGCCATATGGTCCATGACTGCAAATCCTTTGAAGGGCTTCGGGAGGAAGTCATTCGGCTGGAAAACGAAGCCGATGCCGTTAAACGGCGGATTCGGGGCCATATTCCGGTAGGCACCTTTATGCCGGTGGATAAATTCCAGCTCTTCCGCTACCTGAGAGAGCAGGACAGCGTGCTGGACGCCCTGGAAGACGCTCTGGACTGGATCTCTTATCGGGAAGAGCCGGGGATACCGGAGACGTTTCAAAAAGAATTTCTGCTCCTCATCGATTCGGCCATCGATCCTATCGAAGAGCTGAGCCGAATGGTGACCGAGGCCCGGAAATACTTCAAAAGCTATTCTGAAAAGCAGCGCAAGCTGGTCAAGGACATCATCCGGAACATGCGAAAGCAGGAGCATGAGGCCGACCGGGCCGAACATATGGTCAAGCGAAAGATTTTCAGCCTGGAATCGGACGCGGTGACCGTTTTCCATATGATCCGGCTGGCGGAAACCCTCGGCTCCATCGCGGATCATGCGGAAAACGCCGGCGACATGATGCGGGCGATGCTGTCCAAATAAAAAACCAGGGCCGGCCTCGGCCGACCCTGGTCCGTAGTGTTCCCTTTCCGAAAAAGAACCGATCAGAAGTTCCAGATCAGCTCCATGGCCAGGCGGGTGGCGATTTCGTCCGATTCCTGACCGCCGGAGAGCGCCGCCGTGACCTCTTCAATGCCGTCTCCCGGAAAATAGAGCGCCGCCTGTCCCTTCACGAACATGTTTTTACTGAGGGCCAGCGTGATTTCATTGTTCCATTCACTTCCCACATAACCGGCATCCACCTTGGTGTACGGGGTCTTCTGCAGGCCCTCCGCGGTAACGGTGATGGGGTCTACCATGTTGGCCACATAGAAGTCTTCGTTCCACCAGAACATATTCACATTGGTCCGGTAGATCAGATAGATCATGGGCCGCAGGGTGATGCCCACACTGATCATCTGGGTCCCCGGGTTGTCGCCCCGGCCGTTGCCGGTGCCCACCGCATTCTGCAGGCCGCCCACGAAGACCGGGGTGCCGTTGCCGTAATATTCCGGCACATAGCCGTACAGGGCGGTGCCCAGCACAAAGTTGGTGTCGCCGATAATGGTGTTTTCTCCGCCCCAGAACCGGGAAAACCGCTGGGCGTTGGTGACCCCGGAGAAGCCGCCCAGTTCGTCGTCATTCGGGTCGTCATCGCCGGAGGTATACATGTAACCGACATGCGGTTTGAGGCTGTGCCAGCCCACCAGGTCCTTCAGTTCAAAGGCCACATCGAAGGCGGCCGCGAATGAGTTGATATCGTAGTCATCGTGCTGAATAACGAAAAGACCGTTATTCACGCCCTCCAGGCCGGTGTTGTCCGCCGAACCGAATTTATAGGCCCCTTCCACCATCAGTTCGATGATATTGAAATTGCCCAGGTAATACCCGCCGATGGTATAGGCATCGGTTTCGGGAGCGGATGCTTCGCTTCCGATGATGCCGTTGTTGCCGTAGATGCCGGCGAAATCGGCCAGTCCCGCTCCGTTCGCGATGGCGCCGGTGAGATCCAGAGAGGGTGCATTTCGAATCCGGTCCCAGGCGGCGAAAAACCTGATCTTGTCATTGGGGGTGTTCGGGATGAAATAATCGAAGTACCCCGCGATCAGATCCCGATCTTCATCCGCGGCTTCGTTGTGGTCGGTGGCTTGGATCTGAAAATCGTTTTCTTCCAGCTTGAGCCAGGCGATGGAAAAATCATAGGGATTGTAATCGCCTTTGATCCAGAACCCGGCATTGTCGTCGCCGTAGACCATGGAGGCGGCTTCGATCACGTCCAGGCCCCAGATATCCCATCCGGCGTGCAGCCGCAGGTTGTCCACCAGTTCGATGCTGGCGTTGAGCCGTTCCAGACCGAAATTGCTCGAGCCGTCGGTTCTCCCGCCGCGATTATCCACGGTCTCGGTATCGATGGGCCGGTCGAATTCCAGTGCCCCGTAAAAGCTCCATTTCCTGTCCCGGGGCATGGCGTTGAAGTACATCTTGGTTTCGTTTCGAATGTAGCTGTCATTGACGCTGCCGCTCTCGTTGGAATGGGTCTTCAGGAAGGTGTCCGCCAGAAAATAGGCGTCGAAACCGTCCACCATCGCTTTTTGAGCTGAAAGATCGGCAATGCTGGCGCCGAGGTCGCCGGCGGTGGCGGCGGGATCCCGGTCGACCTGTTGGGCCACCCCGGCGGCCAAGTCTTCGGCGTTCTGAACCAGACCGGCACCCTGAACCATGGCTTCAATGGTGGTGGCGTTGGCGATGGTCTTCACATTGGCCGCGGCATTGGGGTCGGCGGCGATCGCATTGGCTGCGGCTCTCAAACCGGCGGCCGCCCCGGCGGCCCCGGCCGCCTGCTGCTGCAAGGCGGGGTTATCGGGATTGGCCGCGGCTGCCGCCGCCGCCGCAGCGGCTCTCTGCTCGGCTTGGGTGGCGGCGTCGTTCAGGGCGGCCACGCCGCCGGAGGCACCTCCCGCGGCGACTCCGGAAAAGAAAGCGGCCTGGGCATTATTTCCAACCGTATTTCCCAGGTCCTGAATCGAGGCCACCCCGGTTGCGAATTGGGAGACCTGAGGAATATTGGTCTGTTCATCGGCGGTGTACAAGGCATTGGCAAATTCGTCGAAGGCGGCGATGGTGGCGGTGTTGCTTCCGGAAATAGCGGTGTCCAGCGCCAGTGACTGAAGATAGACCTGATTGACCGATGTGGCCGTATCCAGGGACGCCCCCAAAAAGCCGCTCAAGGGCCGGGTATTGAAATAACCGGGCACCTCGTCCTCCAAACCGAAATCCCAGTCGGATTCGGCCGTGGGAATGAAGCGGACGGTGGCCCCGAAGCTCATCAGAAGGTCCCCTTCGGTGCTGGGGGCGATGCCGCCGGGGCCGAGGATCTTTTCCGGGTTCATGTCATTGGGGCCGGTGAGAACCTCCTCGGTGATGTCGTCGACGATCCCCACTTCTTCTTCGAGTTCCTGCTCCGCTTCAGAGGATTGGCCGAAGGCCGGCGCGGTCAGGCAAAGGCTTGCCGACAGGATGATCATCCACACCCATAAACCTTTCATTTTCATCTTTTTTCTCCTCCTGGTCTTGAGAATCACATTAACCGAATCCATGGCTCGTACTGCAAAACAGAGGGTGCATGACGGCACCCATTCCGGGGGATATCACCTCCTTTTTTAAGTAAAGGCCGAGATCGCCCTGAAAATGATCGAACGCTCGGTCATAAAAATGGGAGAACATTTTGTTCGTAAACGAACTTTCGCTCCATAGCATATTCCCGGTTGCCCATGCAAGAATTTTTCAAGAGATAGCACCCATGCAAACGGGTGGGGAAGGTCAGACGATTCTTCGGAAGGATTTTTCCAGAAAACGGCCGCTCCAGCGAATCCAGGTGGGACGGCCGTGGGGACAATGGGACGGGGTGTCGCACCGGTCGAGCTGGTGCAACAATTGACGCATCTGCCGGTTATCGAGGGTCTGGTGGGCCCGAATGGCCCCGTGGCAGGCCATGACCATGCGGCACGCCTCTGTGGCGCGGTCCAGATCGACATCGATTCCGATCTCGAGGATTTTTTCCAGGATCTCCCGGATCATCGGTTCCGCCGGTTTGTGGGCCCATTCCGCCGGCACCGACTTCACGACATAGGTGTTTCCGCCGAAGGGTTCGATTTCGATCCCCATTTCTTGGAATCGAGGGATGAGCCGTTCCAGTGTTTCCGCTTCCCGGTAGCTCAGGTCCAGGGATTCGGGAATCAGAAGCCGCTGGGCTGATGTTCGAAGGCCCGAAGACCGGTGTTTCAGCTCCTCGAACAGAATCCGCTCATGGGCCGCATGCTGATCGATGAGGACCAGGCCGTTTTCGGATTCACAAAGGATATAGGTGCCGAGCCCCTGACCGATGATTTTCAAATCTTCGAACCCGCGGGCTTGCCAGAGCGGCTTTTGAGGAGCCGCTCCTTCCGGCGCCGAAGCGGGCTGCGGTTTCCCGGTCTCGGGGAGCGGAGCCGTTCGAGGCGTCGATCCCGGCGAAACATAAGACCGGGCCGGTTCGGATACCTGCACCGGCTTCTGCGGGGGCCGAGGCGGTCCTTTCGAAGGGGGGGCCGGTTCGATGTCGTCGATCGGCGTGACCGGGGCGAGATCGGTTTGGACTTTCGGGGGGCCCCATTTGGTCCGGTCCGCCTCTTGAAGGGTTCGGGAGACCGCGTCGACCACCGCCTGATGGACCTCTTTTTGTCGAAGGAAACGGACCTCGTGTTTGGTGGGATGCACATTGACATCCACCTGGTCCGGGGGGACCTGCAGGAACAGCACCGCCACCGGAAAGGCCCCTTTCATGATCCGCCCGGCGTATCCGGCGAACAGGGCGTGCTGAATGACCTTATCCCGGACATAGCGGCCGTTGACATACAGATAGATGGACCGGGAGGTCGACCGGGTGTGTCGGGGAGTGGCGATCCAGCCGGTGAGGGTCGCGGCTTCGGTCTCGGATTCCACCGGGTGGAGATCCTTTCGCAGCTCCCGTCCCAGAATGTCGGCGGTACGTTCGGCCGGATCGGAAACCGCGGTCCAGGCCTTGACCGGCCGGTCATTGTGCCGCAGCCGGAACCCCACCCCGGGCCATCCCAGGGCCATGGAGGCCACCGTATCCCCGATATGGCCCATTTCGGTGTTGACGGTCTTGAGAAACTTCCGGCGGGCCGGGGTGTTGAAAAAAAGCCCCCGCACGGTGATCAGGGTGCCCACCGGCGCCCCGACCTCCGCGACGTTTTTGAGCTTTCCCCCTTCGATTTCGATGCGGGTGCCGGCGGCGGCGCGCTTCTCCCGGGTTTCCATGGTAAACCGGGAGACCGCGGCGACGCTGGGCAGGGCCTCTCCCCGAAACCCGAGGGTGCGGATGCTGAAGAGATCCGGGTCCTGATGAATTTTGCTGGTGGCGTATCGTTCAATGGCCAGCAGTGCGTCATCCCGGCCCATGCCGCAACCGTTATCGGAAACCTGAATCAGGGACCGTCCGCCCTTTTCCACATCGATCATGATCCGGTCGGCGCCGGCGTCCAGGGCGTTTTCCAGCAGTTCTTTAATCACCGAGGCGGGCCGCTCCACCACCTCCCCGGCGGCGATTTTGTTGGAGAGGATCTCGGGGAGGATGCGAATCTTGGCCATGGTCAGACGTCCAGATTCTTATCATCCTTGACGAACCGGTCCAGGAATTCCGCGTCCTTGGGAGAGAGGTTGAATTTTTCGACGGCTTCTCGAACCAGTTTCTTGACGTTTTTATCGGGGTCGTATTTGCGTTCCTCGGAGATCCAGCGGACCGCCTTTCGAATGCCCTCGCCCGTGGGATAAATGCTCATGCGCCGCCTCCTTCGAGTTCGTAATCGACCGCCTTGATGTCGGCGCAGATCGTCTTGATCAGCTCCAGGACCGCCAGGTGGCTGGAATGCACCTGGTATCTTTGCAGGGCCTTCAGGTCTTCAAAGGTGGAAAACAGGGCGAAATCATAGGACCGGTCGGATCGGACGATGTCCCGGCCGAACTCGTAGCCCTTGATCTCGGGGATGAGGCCGGGGAGCGATCGGAGACGACCTTCCAGCTCGGTGATCCGGTCTTCCTGAATGTCGGGTTTGAACTTAAAAAAAACGAGGTGTCGAATCATGGTCGATGTCCTTTGAAAAGGGGTGCGCATCGGCCCGATATCGGGCCGATGCCTTGGGTAACTACAAGGCCGGTTTTCGGGTATGAAAATCGGTGGCCTGCTCGAAATTATAGGCCACCCGAAGCAGGGTTTCTTCCTGAAAATGGCTGCCCAGAATCTGAAGCCCGATGGGAAGACCCTCTCGGGAAAACCCGCAGGGGACCGACATGCCCGGAATTCCGGCCAGATTGGCCGAGAGGGTGAAGATATCCGAAAGATACATGGTCAGGGGATCGTCCGTCTTCTCCCCGATCTTGAAGGCCGGAGACGGCGCCACCGGCGCCAGGATGGCGTCGCAGGATTCAAAGGCTTTTTTGAAGTCCTCCATGATCAGGGTGCGGACCTGGGAGGCTTTGCCGTAATAGGCCTCGTAATACCCGGCGGAAAGCGCGTAGGTCCCCAGGATGATGCGGCGCTGTACCTCGGAACCGAAGCCTTGGGACCGGGTGGACCGGTACATCTCCATCAGGGTGGTCTGTTCCTTGTCCCGGTACCCGTATTTGACCCCGTCATACCGGGCCAGGTTGGAGGAGGCCTCGGAAGGTGCGATCAGGTAATAGACCGCCACCACCTGCTCGGATCGCGGCAGGGACACATCCATGATCTCGGCCCCCAGGCCTTGAATGGTGTCGATGCCGCTTCGAACCGCCGCCTTCACTTCGGGGTCCACCCCCTCGGTTTCGAAGTATTCTCTGGGCAGCCCGATGCGGAGCCCCTTCAATCCGTCCCGAAGGGCGGCGGTGTAGTCGGGCGCCTCCACCGGCACGGAGGTGGAATCTTTGGCATCGTATCCGGCGATGGCGTTCATCATGATCGCGCAGTCGGTGACGTCCTTGGCCAGGGGGCCGATCTGGTCCAGAGAGGAGGCGAAGGCCACCAGACCGTACCGGGAGACCCGGCCGTAGGTCGGCTTCAGCCCCGCGACCCCGCAATGGGAGGCGGGCTGGCGAATGGAGCCGCCGGTGTCCGAGCCCAGGGCCGCGATGCACATGTCGGCGGAGACCGCCGCGGCCGACCCTCCGCTGGAGCCGCCGGGTATTCTGCTGAAATCCCACGGGTTCCGGGTAATGTGAAAGCCCGAATGTTCGTTGGAGGAGCCCATGGCGAACTCGTCCATGTTGGTTTTGCCCACCAGGACGGCGTCGGCCGCTTTCAATTTGGTTATGACGGCGGCGTCATAGGGCGGAATGAAGTTTTCGAGGATTCGAGAGGCGCAGGTGGTCCGCAGCCCCCGGGTGCACATGACGTCTTTGATCGCCAGGGGGATGCCGGTCAGGGGGGAGATGTCGCCTTCGGCGATCGCCCGGTCCGCCGCGTCGGCCCGGGCCAGGGCCGAATCGGCCGCAACCGTGAGATAGGCCCCCACCTGTCGGTCTACCGCCTCGATACGATCCAGGACCGATCGGGTGAGTTCCCGTGAGGAGATCTCTTTTTTGTCCAGGAGGTCCCGGGCCTCATGCAGGGTCAGTTCATACAGGTTCATCCGGATGCTCCTCTCTACCCCACCACCTTGGGGACCACGAAACCGCCGTCTTCTTTTTCCGGGGCGTTGGCCAGTGCCGCCTCCCGGTCGAGGTGGGCCGGCTCTCCGTCTTCCCGAAAGGCGTTGTTCAGGAAAATGGCATGGGAGGTGGGAGGGACGCCTTGGGTATCCACTTCGTTAAGCTTGTCCATGTAGTCGAGAATGGTGCCGATCTGCTCGGCGAATCGCTCCACGGCGGCCGCATCCAGATTCAGACGAGCCAGGTCCGCCACATAGAGGACCTTTTCTTCGGTGATTTTCATAGGGAAATTCCTTTGGGGCTATTTGCGGTGAAAAATATAGGCATCGATTAAATTTTCTTCTTTGACCAATCGGCTCAATACCCCTTCGGCCGAGGATTTGCTGGTGAAATACCCGACCTTGACCCGAAACCGCATGCCGATCCCGGGAATATCCTCATTGGACTGGTAGGCGCTGGGATATCCGTTGCCCCGAAGCCGGTCCACCAGCCGTTCCGCGTCCATGGGGTTGCCGTAAGAGGCCACCTGAATGGCGAATTCGCCGGTCTCCCCGCCGACGGCTTTCGGCGGCGGTTCGGGTGGGGGCGCCGGCCGGGGCGGCGGATCGGGCTTGGGCGGCGGCTGGGCCGGGGTCTCGATTTTTTGGGCGACCACCGGTTTTTTGGCCACCGGCCGCTTGGTCTCTATCTGTTTTGGCTCCAGGGGTTTGGCCGGATTCATAAGAGGGAGAATCGGTTCCGTCGGCTGAGAGGTTTCGTTTCGCAGTTCTTTATAAAAATCGAGTTCCGCTTTCTGAAGGGTTTCCACCCCTTTTTCGAGCTGTTCCCGCTCCTCGGCCACCTCCTCGGCCTTGCGTGCGGAAAACTCCTCCGCCAGGGGATTGATTTCGAAATCGATCGGCGCCGTCTCCCGGCCCACGATCACCCCGAGAGCGAACATCCAGGCGCCGAAAAAAAAGAGCAGCAGGGCCCGCAACAGTTTGCCGCCCAGAGACCGTTTCGGCGCCGGAGGCGGCTCCGCCGGATAGGGGGGATAGTTCTGGGTCGCCGCCCAGGACCGGGTTTTCAGGGCATTGTTTTTCATCCGCGGCGGTTTACATGGTTTCCGGCGTCGACACCCCCAACAACCGGAGGCCGTTTCGAATGATGATTTTAATCGCCTGCACCAGGCAGAGCCGGTCGGCGGTCAGGTCGGGGTCATCCGTGAGGACCCGGTGCTTGTTGTAGTAGGCGTGAAACCCCGATGCCAGGTCCATCAGATAATAGGTGATCCGGTGCGGCTCCAGAAGCCGGCCGGCGGTCTCCACCACCTCGGGAAACCGGGACATCATTTTCAGAAGCCCGATCTCCTCGGGCGTATCCAGCCGGATCGGAACGTTTTTTTCAGGGTCCGGTTCCGGGACACCCCGCTCTCCGGCTTTGGTCAGGATACTCGAGATTCGGGCATGCACGTATTGCACATAGTAGACCGGATTGTCGTTGGTCTTCTGCTTGGCCACTTCCAGATCGAAATCGAGCTTGCTGTCCTGGTGACGGGTCAGAAAGATAAACCGGGCCGCGTCGGCGCCCACCTCATCCACCACCTCTTGAAGGGTGACGAACTCTCCGGCCCGGCTCGACATGGCCACCGGCTCGCCCCCCCGAAGCAGATTGACCAGCTGCACCAGAATGACCTGGAACTGGTCCCGCCGCAGACCCGCCGCCTCCACCGAAGCGGTCATTCGGGGAATATAGCCGTGGTGGTCGGCCCCCCAGACATCGATGACCCGATCGAAGCCCCGTTCGAATTTGTCTTTATGATAGGCGATGTCCGAGGCGAAATAGGTGGTCAGGCCGTTCGCCCGCACCACCACCCGGTCTTTTTCATCGCCGTAGTCGGTGGTCTTGAACCAGAGGGCCCCGTCCTTTTCATAAATGAGCCCCTGAGCCCGAAAATCCTGAATGGACCGGTCCACCTTGCCCGAGTCGTACAGGCTCTGTTCGCTGAACCAGTGGTCGAATCGGACATTGAAAGCGGTCAAATCTTCCCGAATGCCGGCAAGGATCTGATCCGCCGCATACCGGGCGCAGGTATCGACGGCGGCGTCTTCATCCATGCTCAGGAGGGCCTCTCCGTGCCGGACCTTCAGCTCCCCCGCCAGATCGCGAATGTAATCCCCCTGGTAGCAGTCTTCAGGAAACTGAATGGATTGCCCCATCTGTTCCTGATAGCGCATGAAGACCGAACGGCCCAGGGTGTTGATCTGTCGACCCGAGTCATTGATATAGTATTCCCGCTGGACCTCGTATCCGCACCATTCCAGGATAGTGGCCACCGTATCACCCACCGCGGCCCCTCGGCCGTGGCCCACATGAAGGGGCCCCGTCGGATTGGCGCTGACGAATTCCACCTGGACCCTTTCATTCCGGCCGATATTCGACCTGCCGAAGGTTTCGTCCGCCTCGTGAATGGCCCCGAGGGCCGGCCCCCAGGCGGCCGGCCCGATGAAAAAATTGATGAACCCCGGCCCGGCGATTTCTGTTTTGCGGATGATCCCTTCCGGGTCATCGAGGTGGTTGATGATGGCCTCAGCGATCTTTCGCGGCGCCATCCTCTGAACCGAGGCCATCACCATGGCCATATTGGTGGAATAATCGCCGTGAGCCTCCAGTTTCGGCTCTTCGACCGCCATCGGCGGAAAGGCCGAAGACGGCAACGCCCCGCTCTCATGCGCCCGTTCCGCCGCCTTCAACACCAAATCCCGAATTCTTTCTTTCATCGTCATCATCATATGGATTCAAGTACCCTGTTGTCTGTACACAGTGACACATTTTCAGTGATCTTACAAAGAATTTTAACACATAAAGAGTTTTCAGATTCAAGTCAAGCACAGGTTCGGTGTCCTTCGGTCAATCCCGCAAGACGGAGTCGATTTCCGTCCTTGCAATCGGGAGGGGTCGAGGATATATAAAATGGTTTTTTATCACCAACATGCTCTCTACCGGGGAATGGATATTCGAATTGAAGATGATCGAGTTCAACCGGCATAATCCGCATATGGCAATGATCGCGCTGCTGGCCGGAGCGGTGATGATCAGCTTTTCCGGGGTATGGGTGAAGATCGCCCGGGTGGAACCGGATGTCTCCGCTTTCTACCGGGTATTATTCGGCGGTCTCATTCTGCTGCCGGCCGCCTGGCGCCGGGGGGAAATTCAGTGGCGGGGTTCCAGGCACCTCCTTCTGGGACTCATCTGCGGGGTATTGTTCGCCCTGGATCTGGTGTTTTATCATGCCAGCATCCAGTATGTGGGGCCGGGCCTGGGCACCATTTTGCCTAATTTTCAAGTTTTTATCCTGGCGGCCATGGGGGTGATCTTTCTGGGGGAAAGAATTCGGTTGATTTATCTGATATCCATTCCCCTCGCCTTTGTCGGACTCTTCCTGATTGTGGGGCTTCAGTGGGATCAACTCGGCCGGGATTACAAAGTCGGGGTCTATTTCGGGTTGAGCGCCGCCGTCTGTTATGCGGGCTTTTTGCTGTCGCTTCGCAAGCTGCAATCGGATCAGACCGGGATATCGATTTTCTATGTGCTGACCCTGGTCTCTTTCATTACCGCGGCTCTGCTGGGTTTAGAAGTGGTATTCAAAGGCGAAAGCTTTCGAATTCCGGACAGCCGGAGCTTTTTGTCCCTGCTCGCCCTGGGGTTGTTCAGCCAGTCCATAGGGTGGATTCTCATCACCAACGCCCTGCCCAAAATCCGGGCTTCCCTCTCGGGGCTGGTGCTGCTGCTTCAGCCCGCCCTGGCTTTCGTCTGGGATGTGCTGTTCTTTCAGCGGCCGACCAGCTCCCTCAGCTGGCTGGGGGTGAGCATCGTGCTGATCGCCATCTACATGGGAACGGTTCGGCGGACGGCGCCTCCTTCTCGGAGCGATTCGAGATAGGAAGAAAGATGAAAGAAATCCTGGCCTGATGCAAAACGATTCGGTCGACGCCCGAAAGCGCGCCGACCGAATCGGCAAGGACGGCGGGAGCGTGGGCGGTTTCTATATAGCGTCTTTTCCCTTCTCGCCGGTTCTCACGCGAATCGCCTTTTCCACCGGCAGGACGAAGATCTTGCCGTCGCCCAGTTTCCCGGTATGGGCCGCTTCCTGGATTTTTTCCACCACCTGGTCGGCCCAGCTGGCCTCTACGACGATTTCGATCTTGATTTTGGGGATGAAATCGACCACGTACTCGGCGCCCCGGTAGATTTCTTTGTGGCCTTTCTGGCGCCCGTACCCCTTGACCTCGGAGATGGTCATCCCCTGAATGCCCATTTCATTGAGGGCTTCCTTGACGTCGTCCAGTTTGAACGGTTTGATGACTGCCTCGATTTTTTTCATACACTAACCTCCTTATGTTTGTTAAATGAATTACATTTCGATTTCAAACGCTCGTTCGCCGTGGAGCGAATTGTCCAGACCCTTGATCTCGTCGTCATGCTCTACCCGAAGGCCGCCGGTCAGGACCTTGGTGATCAGGACCACGACAAAAGTGGCCACGGCGGTATACAGAATGGTGGCGACGATGGAAACGATCTGAATCCAGAGTTGCTTGGGGTTGCCGTAAAACAGTCCGGCCGCGCCCTCGGTGATGGCCGGGGTGGCGAACAGACCGGTGGCGACGGCCCCCCACATGCCGCACATGCCGTGGACCCCGAAGGCGTCCAATGAGTCGTCGTAGCCGATCTTCTGCTTCAGCACGGCCACGCTGTAGAAGCCGAAGGTCCCCGACACCAGGCCGATGATCAGTGATGCCGGCATGTTGACGAACCCGGCCCCCGGGGTGATGGCCACCAGCCCTGCGACAGCCCCGGAGGCGATCCCCAGAACCGTCGGTTTTTTCTCCACATACCACTCTGCGAACATCCACGCAAGCGCCCCCATGGCGGCGGAGGTGTTGGTCACCAGAAAGGCCGATGCGGCCACCCCGTTCGCGGCCAGTTCACTGCCGGCATTGAATCCGAACCATC
>JBKHDE010000046.1:0-24692 GCA_046541495.1 Desulfococcaceae bacterium | reverse complement strand
TGTAAACTCCGGCGCCGGTCTGAACGACCGCCTCGACGCGGACCCGGCCCTCGAGTTTGGCCAGTCCCGATCACAAAGCCGGTGATTCGGCCTTTTCTGAGATTCGAGGGTGGGTCGGCTCAATGCATTAAACAGCGGAAAGGAAATGGCCGATAAATAGGATTGCAAGTTTTTTCGCAAAGGGTTACATTAAAAGACAAAACTGAACTGCACCGACACTTTCACACTGAATGGGAACGATTCCTGTGATACCTTGGCACCGCCTGTTCGGACTGATCCTCACGGACTTGTTTTTCAACTCCGCCTATGAGGTTGAACTCGAAAAAGATCTATCCCTGAAGCAGCAGCTGCTGGATGTGGTGATCATTGAAAAGAAGGCGGGACCGTCGCCGGCCGTTCTGCCGGACGGGCTGGAAAATCTGGCGGCCCACAACCTGATGACCTACAAATCCCATCAGGAAAGCCTGGATGGGTGGACCATCGAGGAGTTACAGCAGCATCATCAATAAGCTTTTTAAGAAATATCAGAAAGAAGGGATGGCAATCATGCCCTCCACCATCGAAGATTATCAGCGGGAAGTAAAAAGCGCACACTGCCGGGCCTTGCGCTTTTTCCGGCAGACAGATTCCTCCGCCCTCATCCCTCCGCGACCTAAATTATATCCCTTTTAATAACAGCCGTTCCGGCGGCTTACCTCTGCCATGATCCTTTCACTTGTGTCTTTACCCAGACCGATCATAATCGACGATGATCCGCTCACCGCTGAATGATGTAAATCCTATTCACTTTTTTCATAAGGGTTGAAAAAATATAAATTTCAGGTGAAATTTTGCTTCTTTTGCGGTAGTGTTATTGAGCTGATTAAATTTTCCACTCAAAAAGTAAAGGAGTTGAAAGGGTATGAAAATTAGAATAGTTCTTTTGAGCTCTCTGCTTGCCCTCTGTTTTTTGATGGCGTCCGCCTATGGTCAGGAGGTCAGCGCCACCCGGGTAAAGGAAAAAACCGAAAAATCGGCCCGATTTCTCCAGGAGGAAGGCGAATCCGGATTGGCCGCCATCAGTGATCCGGAGAGCGAATGGGCCAAAGAACCCTATCTGTTTGTCTATGACCTCGACGGAAACATCATCGCCCACCCCAATAGCAAGCTGATCGGGAAAAAATTCCTCGGCATCAAGGATGTCAAAGGCAAGATGTTTCCGGCCGAATTCGTCATGGTGGCCAAAAGCGAAAAGGGCAAAGGATGGGTCGATTACTGGTGGCCCAAGTTGAAAGGCGGAAAACCGGAACAGAAGGTCAGTTATATCATGCGGGTTCCGGGCAAAGACATGCTGGTCGGGGCCGGCATTTACGGGTATGATGCGGAAAAGGCCGAGGCGGAGGCCGGAGAATAAATATTTTTCCTTTCTGACATCATTATCAAACCAGCCGCGGAGGAGAAATGAACCGAACCATACGGGCCAAAATCTGGAATCTGCTGATATGCGCCCTTGTCATCACCGTATTCTTGACAGCGATCAATCTGTTTTCTCTGAACGTGTCGTCGGATCTCCTCAGCCGGAACAATCGGGTCAATGACATCGCCCGGGATATTCTTCAGGGAGAAGCCCTCAAGAACGCTTTTCTTGAAAAAATGGAGCCGGACCTGGCGGACCGGACCCTGACCATTCTCGGCGGGATTCGACAGACCCTGGAGACCGATAGAGCTGAATTCGCCTCGGCCGACCGGATCGCCTCGGTGATCACCCGGTATATGGAATTCTTCAAACAATTGGTCACCCAGACCCTAACCTTGAGAGATCAGTTGATGGATCAGAAAAACAGCATGATGCACCTGTTCCGCATGGTCAACCAGGACCTGGTCACCACCATCGAAACCAAACGGGCCATGGCCACTATGGAAGGCGAGGATTTCGACCCCAATGAAGCGAGCCTTCTGGATGCCTCCCGCTCGGCCCTGGAACTGATCGAACGGTGGCAGCTGAACGTCCTCAACCTGGTCATGTTTCGGAATATGGATGAATACACGGAGCAGGATACGATCATCCAGGAACGTCTGGAGGTGACTCAAAACAATCTGGCGGTCATTCTCAAGCTGATCGATGATCCGCAGTTGATCGCCGCCGGCCGGGAGGTGATCGACACCATCGCGGCCCAGCGGACCCTTACCGAACAAACCATCACGGCCTGGGAGAAGCAACAATCCCTCAATCAGGAACTGGAAATCATTTCCGGAGAATTGAACACCTACACCCGGGATTTCAGATCCGCGACCGAGGCAAGCATCGACCGAACCACCCGAAAGACCCGCACCACCGTCCTGGTCGGCTCCACACTCATGATCCTGTTCATCCTCCTTTTCGGAATGTCCAATATCCGCGCCATCACCCGAGTGCTCAACGGCGCCATCTATAATCTGAGAACCGTGTCCGACAGAACCTCCTCGGCTTCCAAACAGTTTTCATCCACCAGCCAGGATCTGGCCGGCGCCGCCTCCGAGCAGGCGGCTTCGGTGGAAGAGACTTCTTCCTCCATTGAGGAGATGGCCTCCATGACCCGGCAGAACGCGGAAAACGCCAATTTATCCGAGAAGATCATGGCCGAGACCAGCGCCGCCTTTCAGAAGGCGGAGGACCATCTAAAGGACATGGTCGGGGCGGTGGACGAAATCACTCGAAACAGCGAAGAGACCGAGCGGATCGTCAAGACCATCGATGAAATCGCTTTTCAGACCAATCTATTGGCGTTAAACGCCGCAGTGGAGGCGGCCCGGGCCGGGCAGGCCGGGGCCGGGTTTGCGGTGGTGGCCGATGAGGTGCGAAACCTGGCGATTCGCGCGGCCGAAGCGGCCAAAAATACCTCCGCACTGATTCAGAAAACGATCGTGTCGGTACGAAACGGCAATGAATTGACCCGATCCACCCAGGATGCCTTTCGTGAAAACAGGGAATCGACCCAAAAAATTCAGGAGCTGGTTCAGGAGATCGCCGCCGCATCCAACGACCAGGCCCAGGGCATCGAAAACGTCAATCAGGTGCTGACCGAGGTCGATAAAATCACCCAGCAGAATGCGGCCTATGCCGAAGAAACCGCCTCCGCCTCCTCGGAAATGAACAGCCAGGCCGACCGAATGAAGGAGATCGTGGAAGAACTGGTGGAACTGGTCGGTGGAAAATCCCACCGGGACGGCCGAAAACAAGCCTCGGAAGAACCAGAGGAAGAGGAGTTGGAATTCAAACCTCTACCCAAAGTGACCGAACGGCGGAAGCAGATCACCCCGGAACAGGTCATTCCCCTGGATGACGATGATTTCAAGGATTTCTGAAGCGCCTATTCCGTAAACCCCGGGGGCAGTCCTCCTCCATCAGATCCTCCGGAATCGAATCCGCCCGTCTCAGGTTCCGCGCCTGAGCCGTAGGGATCGGATGCCGGTTCCTTTTCTCCGGATTCGGAAAGCCGAAGCTCCAGCCCGATCGCCCGCGCGGTCTCGCGGTAAGATCCTTTCGCCAGTCGAAGCGCCTCCATAGGCTCAACCACAATGGCCGATTCGGCCTGGACCGGGCAGTGGTGTTCACAGAAACCGCATCCGCTGCACCGGTGCTCATAGATGAACGGCACCGGCGCCGACCGGCCTTCGACCGACTTCAGATCGATGGCATTGTAGGGGCAGACCTCGTCACAGACCAGACACTCTCGGTCGAATTCCCAAGCCAGGCATTTATGCCGCAGCACGTAAGCGGTGCCGACCTTGGCCCATTGCTTTTCCTCGGGCGGCAGGGGACGAATGGCGCCGGTGGGGCAGACCTGACCGCAACCGTTGCACAGGGGTTCGCAGGGCCCCCGCCGAGGCACGATGCGGGGGCTGAAAAAGGCGTAGAATCCGGCTGTCAGGCCGATCGGCTGAAGGGTGTTGGTGGGGCAAACCTTCATGCACTCTCCGCATCGAATGCACCGAGTCAGAAAATCTTGCTCCGGCAAAGCCCCCGGCGGGCGGATCAGTCCGGCATGAAGAATCTGACCGGATCCTTTCCGAGCCGGTCGGTAATGGAGACCGGTTATGGAAACGATCGCCGCTCCGGCGCCGGATGCTCCCGCCAGAATCAGCCGGCGGCGGTCCCGGGAGATGGGCTGGATATTCGGCGCCGGCCCGGCGTGACCGGTAACGGAGAAGCGGACGGCGTCCACCGGGCAGATTCGCACACAGGTTTCGCAGACGATGCATTCCCCGTGAGCCGTGGCCAAGGGGTCCTCCGGAATGGCCGCCATGGGGCAGGATCTTCGGCATTTCCCGCAATGAATGCAGTCTTCCGACACCCGTCTTCGAATCAGGGGCTTTCGGGAAAAGATCGCGAAGAGCCCGCCGGCGGGGCAGAGATTCCGGCACCAGAACCGGGGGGATACGACAGCAAGCGCAAAGATGCCGCCGAAAAGCAGAACCGTGAACCACTGGAGCGCGAACCGGGCCCCCTCGACCTGGGCGTAGACCAGGCTCGTCATATCGAAAAAGTCGGCCGCCGGCCGAATCGCCACCAGCCCCACTTCCGCCAGAAGCGCCATTGCAGGAAAGATTAAAAGACCGTAGAAGCGGGTAATCAGGGGAATCGGTGCGGCCAGAAAAACCAAGGAAACCCCGAAAACAGCGGCCCCGAGCACGAAGCAGAGCAGGTAATATTTGATTCGCCGTATGCGAACGGCGGCCACTGCGGTTTTTGCGGTATTATCGGCTTCGGATGTGTGGGGCGATTTTCCCCGAATCCAACGGTCGGTCACATCGATGGTGGTCCCCATGGGACAGAGCATGCCGCAGAAAAATCGGCCCAGTATCCAGGTGAGCGCCAACAGCGCCGCGGCCAAACCCAGGGCCGGAATGAAAGCCCGGGCGCTGATCCAGGTGCCGGTCATCACCAAGGGGTCCGTCCACAGGAAGAAATCCACCGGGAACGGGGAGATCAGAGGAAATGCCGCCAGCCAAAGCAGAACCAGAAAGAGGAGCAGGCTCAGGGCCTGCACCACGCGCTGAAAGACCATCAAATTAGAGCTGTACCTGCTTCACCTTGAGGTTTTCGACATCCATTCGGCCCAGCCCGCGTTCATGGGCGAGGCGGATATGTTTTACCTGGCGGGCGTCGAATTTTCTGCCGTACCATTCGAACATCTCCACCGTCTTGGCGTCGGCGGCCACCATATCGGTGGAGGCGATCACGGTTCGGCCGTTCAAAACCTTGCCGGGTCCGGAGGGGCCGTTGGTTGAGAGCACACGGGTGGCGTCCACCACCACCAGCTGGGGTTTCAACAGACCGGCCAGGTCCACGATGGCGGTCTGCAGATCGTACCGGCTGTGCATGATGCCCCGGTCCCAGATCAGGCCCATCATCCCCTTCAGGGAAAGGCTCACGCCGGCGCTGCCGTGGGATTTGGCCACCGGAGCGGCGATCAGGACATCCGCCTCCAGAACATCCTGCATCACGTCGGTTTCTTTCATCTGTTGCCCGTCGGGGATGCGGGCGGATTTGAAAAACCGGCTTCGGTTCAACCCGTGAACCATGTCTTCATCGATCAGCGAACAGGCCTTTTTGATGCCTTCGATGCAGAGTTCCGGCCCCCGCAAGGGATGATCCAGCACCCGCACCCGCCCGGCGTCGGCCTCCTTGCACATGGCGGCCAATTCCCGGACCACCAGCGGATGGGTATTGGATGCCCGCTCGACCTCGGAGGAAAAGCTCATATTGGGTTTGATCACTACCTTGTCGCCCGGCTTGACGAACCGGTTCATGCCCCCGAGAAGGGCCACCGCTTTTCGGGTGGCGGGCCCGGGGTCTCCCTCGGCGAGGGCCAGATCCGGATAATCGGCCCCCCAGACCGGGCGCGGGAGCGAAATTCCCACCGCCCCGCCCGCCAAAAGCATCATGTATTGGGCCTGTCGCTTCAAAAATTCACGGCGACCGATCTTTTTCGGATGAAACAAGTCGTTCGAAAATCGATATGGATTCATCGGGTGCCCTCCCCTCGTTCTATTTTGATTGAAAAGTGGATAAGAAAACCGGTATTCGATCAGGTGAAGAATGGTCGAACATTCTCGCCCAGACAGCACAAGGCGTAAAACCGGAATCGGGGGCCTGGGCCATGATCACCGTTTCGGCCACCTGCCCATCCTCCGGACTTGGCCGGACTTGGCCGGACTCGGCCGAAACGATAATCGAGGTCGAGGCCTGAATCGGCATGATCGACCGGAAAGATGCAGAAAATGTCATGGGCCGGGACCTGAGTCCGCAACTGATCCGATGAAGCACCAGACCGCCACCTGGGTGTCGAAATCATCATCATCCTCGAAACCATAATCGCAATCCCTGTCGCCGTCAACCTCGGGTCCGCGATTTACGAAAAACGTAATCCCCGCATCGGCACAGGTCTGAATCTCCCTGCATCCGTAAAACTGACCTCCGCTCAATCCCCAGGCGCAGATTTCATATCCGCAGGAGCTATCAAAGCGGAGCGTTCTTTCGGAACAGGCGTCCCGACCGAGGGTGAACCGTTCCCCGCCTCCGCTGAAAAACCGGATTTCCACCTCGATTCCTTCATCGGTAAAATTGCGCACACTGAAGTGATGAATCGCTTCGGCCGATGCGGGCGAAGCGGCCGGAAAGACGGCAAAGCAGAATATGAGCATAATCGTCAAGGCTTTTTTCATGACTCGATCATCAGAAACGGCGTCCGTTCCGCGAAAGGCAAGCGGTTTTCAATCAGGCCCGGGCAGAGAATCGAGCTCCGGGACATTCAGGCGGGGGCGGACGGGTCCCCGTCAAAAGGGTTGCAATATTGAATTCGGAACCTATCTTTACGCCAATTGTACCCAAACACTCTCGCGGATGTCAATTGAAACGACCATCCCGGCGAGTATTCCATCAAGATGCGACAGCAAGAGGAGAATCATGTCCCTTCAATTTGAATCCCTTGATTTGGACCGGCAGGAAGCATACACCCGTCATCTTCGGCAAAGCCCCTGGGAGGCGTCGGATTACAGCTTCATCAATATCTGGGGATGGGGGCCTGAGTACGGCCTCGAGTGGTCCTGGTCCGAGGGACTGGTCTGGCTGCGTCAGACCCGGGCCCAAACGATGTATTGGGGCCCCTTGGGTCCCTGGGAAGAGATCGACTGGAAGGATCGGCTGGATCGCCTTTTTCCGGAAAAAACCGAATTTATTCGAATTCCGGAATCCCTGCTCCGTCTTTGGCAGGCGGCGCTCGAAGACCGAATTCAAGCCGAGCAAGCCGAAGAGCACTGGGATTACCTCTACTCGGTTCCCGAACTGGTCAATCTTTCGGGAAATAAATTTCACAAGAAGAAAAACCTTCTGAATCAATTTCTTCGCAACTATGATTTCGAATACAGTCCTTTAACGCCGGGGCTGGTTCAAAAAGCCTTGGACATGCAGGACAGCTGGTGCGAGTGGCGGGACTGCGAAGAGGTACCCCCGCTGGCCGCGGAAAACCGGGCCATTCAGCGGGTGTTCAAGGATTGGAAATCCTTCAATAGCATTTCCGGCGGTGCGATTCTGATCAACGGCGAGGTGGTGGCCTTTGATGTGTCGGAAGCGGTGAATCCGGAAACCCTGCTCATCCATTTTGAAAAGGGCCTTCTCGATTACAAGGGGATCTATCAGGCCATCAACCAGATGCATCTTGCCGCCGGCAACGGGTATAAAATCGTCAACCGGGAGCAGGACCTCGGAGACGAAGGGCTTCGCAAGGCCAAACTTTCTTACCATCCGATCGATTACGTACGAAAATACAATGTGACCCTTTTATAACCAAACGCCGATTCCCCAGCACCTGAACCGGGCTGAACCGGTCAGCGAAAATCCGGAAGCCGGGCTTCCTTTTTCTTGGCGCAGGTTGCGAAAAGATACCGGCAGTCCCCGCATTCTCCGCATGATTTGTCGCAGGAGGCCATCCGTTCATGGAAATCTTTTGGAAGCTCATGGTTGGGGATGTGGTATTCCGCCGCTAACCAATCCGTGGAATCCAACAGCGCCGGCAGATTTCCGGTGTATTCCCCGCGAATATAGGCGGTGATCACACGCCGCAGAAACTCGGGGCCGAGGGTCCGGCCCGAGAGCTTGATAAAATCGACCGCATCCTCGTAAGCGCCCGTATCTTCGGGACGGATGAAGGGGGATTTGAAAAGAAGATGCGGATGCTCTCGCAGGGTCCGCATGCATCCGAGATCCCGGTTCACGCCGTAGGTGTCCACGTGAATGTCCATGTGAACCAGAGAAATCTGGGCGTCATGGGCCGGTTTAAAGGGGCACTGGTAGAGGCATCCTTCATTGGCCAGCAGGCCCAGATGCATGTCGGGATATGCTTTTCGACACCGCTTCACCACCTCGGTAAGTGTTTTAAGATTGCGGTTGAGGGATCGATCCAAGACGTATTTTCCCGGAAGCCCGAATCCGGTGGCGACAATTCCTTCTATCGTGGCCGCCACCTTGTCGAAGGTATCCGCCATGCAGTTGATGCTGGGGACCGCCTCCAGCCGCCGGGCAAGGTCCGGGTCGGCGTCCGACAAAGCCCTCAGATAATAGAGATCCGCGAATACGATGCCGTCGAGATTCCCCGAATCCAGCAAAACATGCAGCCGCCGGGTCACCGATTTCAAGGAATCGGGGTGGAACTGGTCCTGGGGCAGATGAAATCGACTGTTCAGCAGTACGTATTTGGAGGGTCCAATGAGTCCGGAAAGCCGTTCGATGAGGTCTTCGACTGTCAGTGACAGAAACCGGTGTCTGGAATCGGCCGCTGCATCGGCGTAGAGACTGAAATAGAGAGAATGGATGCGGGCGATCTGTTGATTCAGGAACCGGACATAATCATCATCCGGTATAAACGGCACCTCGAGACGCATGATGACATCAGTCCCGGTCCGGCATTCGCTGGTGCAGGTCTCCGGAAACTTCTTCTATCAGTCCGAAAAGCTCCAGGCCCATTCGGTACTTGTCCGGAATCGATTCCGCTCCGAGCATCGCCCCGAGGATCTGGCCGGCGATCAGGCCGGTGCTGTCCGAATCTCCGCCGTGGTTGACCGCCAGACGCACCCCGCGGTTGAAATCCCCTTCAGCGGCCAGGGCCGCATACAAACCGATGGCCAGGGCTTCTTCGGCGATCCAGCCTCGGCCGAGTTTTTCCACGGTTCGGTAGTTATGAGGTCCCTGTTGCCAGGCCTGTTCGGCAGAGGTGATCGCCTCCAGGCATTCGGAATGAAAAGGCCAGGTTTTCAGGATATCGAGGGTTTTTTCGATGGCGGTCACCAGATCCGCGCCGTAGGAGATCAGGGAAATGATCTGGGCCAGGCAGCCGGCCGCCAGGTATCCGGCGGGATGGCCGTGGGTAATGGCGGCGATTTCGCAGGCGGTTTCAAATACCGCCTCGGGTTTGATAAAATATCCCACCGGCGCCACCCGCATGACACCGCCGCATCCCTTGCTGTCGTTGATCGGGTCTTCCACCGCTCCCATGCGGCCGCTCATCAGCGCCGACAGGCAGGTGTTGCCGGGCGCTCTTCTCGAATAGAGCTCCTTATTGGCGATGAGTAGACCGTCCACCATGGCGCAGGAGCCGTATTTTCGCACCAGGTGTTCGAAATGGACCGTCTGCTGGGTGGAGAGCCATCGCAGATAAGCCTGATACACAAACGGCGGAACCTGGTAGGCTTTCAAATCTCCGCCCCGGACCTGAGACAGAATCAGTCCCTCGGCCGTAAACAGGGTCATCTGGGTGTCATCGGTAATGGCCCCTTTTCGCCCGTAGGCGATCGCATACTCCGAAATCCCCGCCGGGCCGAACCGATGTTGAATCTCTTTCAGGGACATGAATTCCACCGGGGCGCCCAGGGCGTCTCCGACGGCCCCGCCGAGCAGGCACCCGGAAACATGGTTCAAGGATCTTTTTCTATCGGCCATAGGCGGCTCCTTACACGTTCTTTTCATTGACCTTCACACACATTTTATAATAATTACCAACGAAACCATTTTGAATATTCTTCCGGCATTTCATTTGATCGAATCGGAAAAGGGGCGGCGGGACTGTCCGCGCCTCTTTAGTATCGGACTTATTGGCCCTATTTGCAAGCCCATGTCTGAAAAAAGGCTTCTCATCACCGGCGCCGGCGGATTTCTCGGTCAAACCCTCTGCCGGTCGGCCCTTTCCGGGTGGACCGTCTACGGCGCCGTTCGCCGCCGATCGCCTTTCGACGACCGAGTCCATTCGGCGCAGACCGATCTGACCTCGCCGAGAGAACGAAAGCGGCTTTTTGCCGCGGTTCGGCCCCACGCGGTCATCCATGCCGCCGCCGAAGCAAATCCCAACCGGTGCCAAAAACATTCGACAGCCGCCCGGCGCATCAATGTGGATGCCTCAATCCACATCGCGGAGCTGTGCGCCGAAAGAGAGATTCCCTGTCTTTTCACCTCCACCGATCTTGTTTTCGACGGACACACCCCGCCTTATTCGGAAACCGATCTCCCCTCCCCTATCAGCACTTACGGTTTTCAGAAAGCCGAAGCGGAAAAGGAGATGGCGGCGCGCTATCCGCAGACTGTCATCTGCCGGCTTCCCCTGATGTTCGGGTATTGTCTCGACGGGCCGTCCGGTTTCGAAGCCGAAATGGTGCGATCCCTGGCTTCGCGAAAACGGGTGGGCCTCTTTTTTGACGAATTTCGAACGCCGGTGGATACGGAAAGCATCGCTTCGGGCCTGCTCTGGCTTTTGAACCGAGGAATTCACGGGATTATTCATCTCGGCGGCCGAACCCGAATATCCCGATATCAGATGGGACGGATCGCCGCAAGGCGCCTCGGCGCCGATCCCTCGCTTTTGGATCCTATCAGCCGAAACGATGTGGAGATGCCGGCGCCCAGGCCCGCCGACGTGTCCCTGGACAGTGAACGGGCTTTTTCCCTCGGTTATGCCCCCGCCGATTTTGAAACCGCCTACCGGGGAGTGATCCGGCGACTGGCGACCGGCCCCTGATTTTCGGTTCACCATTTGCTCTTGACGATTCCCCGAGACATCTTATACCTAGTGTCATGAAAAATCCTGAAGGGAGAAGATGAATGTCCGGAAAAACGAGTGGAATGCGACGGGATCAGCATCGGCGCGTCGGAGAAACTATTCGCGAGGTCGATCGGCGGCTTAAACAGCTTCAGTCGGAAATTCGGGCCGCCTACAAGGATGGCGCGAATCGGCCTTTTCAACAGATCTTCAATGGGCTCGACGATCTTAGGTGCTTTCTGGATGCGCGGGTATTTATCGAATACCCGGATCGGGACGGCAACGCCAACGCCGCCGTCTATTTCGACGGCGGGCGTCGGGGATGCCGCCACCAGGGCTCATCCGGTGTTCACGGCTGCCAGGGTTGCGGGCATCACCAGGATCATCCCGGATCTATTATCCCGGTAATGAAGAAGAATCAGACCGAATAGGAGGAAGAATGGAAGATAGAATCGTCAATCTGGAAGCCAAAGCGGCATTCAATGAAAAGACTATCGATGAACTGAACGATGTTATCGTGGATCAACAAAAACAGATCGATGACCTTAACACGCAAATGGACAGGCTTCAAAAACAGGTCATTATGATGATTCGATCGCTGACACCGGAGCAGCGGCCGAATGACATCCTCTCCGAATGAGAGGCGGACGGCGGGTCCGCCTCTTATTTACATCATTCCAGCTTCTGAAGAATTTCCTTCACCTGAGCGCCGTCCGCGCTCGACCCGAAATGGGCCATGATGTCCCGCATGGCCTGCATCCTGTTTTTGTATTTTGAAAAATCGATATTGGTTTCGATCCAACGGCGGATTTCCGCTTCGGTGGCCTTTTGGGGCAGATAAGACTCCACCACCGCCACAAACCGCGATTCTCCGGTATCCCCGGTCCTCTCCATCGTTTCTTTTTCTGATTTTACCAGCTTTTTTAAGATTTTGATCGCTTCCTCGTCATTCACTTCCTTGGTATCGGCCCGGCCGAATTCGCCCATCACCACCCGAAGTATGGATTTCCTTTCTTCATCCTTCTCTTTCATGGCGATCATCAAATCCTTTTTAATCTCTTCTTGAATGCGCATCGATTCCCCCTTATCATATACTTGTTGAAAATTTCGGTTTTTCCGAGTTTTTAGACGTCTGTTACAGGAGCTTTTTGAACACGGCAACAGAAAAATCAATACGGTGAATGATTTGCCTCAAATTGCGGAGACCCTCTACCGCCTGCCAAAGGAGCCCTATGATTTCTCGACTCGACCATGTCGCCGTTGCGGTAAACGACTATGACCAAGCGATCCGTTTTTTCACCCGGGTTTTGGGCGCGGCGCCCGGCGCCTCACTGACCGAAGACAAGCTGAAATTCAGGTGGGAAATCCTGTCGGTGGGCGATCTTTCCCGACTCGAGATTCTGAACCCGGCCGGACCCGGCAGTTTTCTGGAGGGATTTTTAAAGGACAGGCCCGGTGGTGTCCATCATCTGACTTTTGAAACGCCGGATATTCAGCAGACCAAAACCGTCCTGGAGGAACACGGCATTCCCTATTTCGGGTTCAATGACGAAAACCCGGCCTGGAAGGAGTTGTTTATCCATCCCCGGGATGCCTTCGGGGTATTGATTCAGATTGCGGAATTTGAACCTTCTGAATTTCTGGATGCATCGGTTCGACTTCCTCGGGATTGCCGATGGACGGTTCAAAAGCGCCAAAACGGCGGCACCCTCTCCCTGTCTCACCCCGGCGGCGGCAAGTTCGAACTGGATCTCGATTCAGATGCCGTTCGGAAACTGATCAATGATCTTGAATCCTTGTTGTAACCCCACGAAAAAAA
Organism: Desulfococcaceae bacterium; assembly: GCA_046541495.1. Lineage (GTDB taxonomy): Bacteria > Desulfobacterota > Desulfobacteria > Desulfobacterales > Desulfococcaceae > JAABSQ01. The sequence continues at coordinate 11,828 of JBKHDE010000046.1, read as the reverse complement.
TGCGAGCTGCGGTGTCAGGTGGGCCGGTTCCTTTCGACGAACGGATAAAGCCGAAGATATAAACAGCTCTTTGCACCTGAATGCTTTTATCTTAAACAAGGGACTCCGATTCTCTCCCATACCACAAGCAACCTGTCAACAAAGGGGTACCGATTGCCATGAACCTGAATATATCACCGACCATTGACGATATTCTGAAGAAAGGGGCTGATTTCAAGGGGATCGACCGCGATGAGGCGCTGCTGCTCATGGGGCTTGATCTCCACGCCCGGGAAACCTATGCCCTGATGCAGACCGCCAATCGAATGTCGCGGGATCAGTTTAAGGGAAAAGCCGAAAACCATTTTCATATCGGGGTCAACGTAGCCCCCTGTCCGCTCAACTGTGAATTCTGCTCCCTGGCCGAACGGGCCGGAATCTTTACCGAGCGCGTCGAATTCAACGAAGAAAAGATCCTGGCCTGGGCCCGGCTTGCCGAATCCCAGAAGGCGGACGGTCTCAACATCATGACCACCGGCAATTTTTCCTTTCAACGGGTTTTGGAAATCGGCCGGCTCCTCAAAAATGCGGTGTCTATTCCGCTGGTGGCCAATACCCGGGACATCACCCACAAGGAAGGCGAACTGCTCTTGGATGCCGGATATGTGGGGGCCTACCACTCGGTGCGCCTGGGAGAAGGACGGGATACGCCCTTGAATGTGGACAAGCGGATTCATTCCATTCAAGTCTTTCGGGATGTGGGCCTTCAATGGATGAACTGCGTGGAGCCGGTGGGGCCCGAGCACAGCCATGAAGAGATTGTGGATCTGATGCTTCTGGCCCGGCGGCACGGCGCCACCTACAGCGGGGTCATGCGTCGGATCAATTTTCCGGGTTCGCCCATGGAAAAGCACGGCATGATCACCGAACTGGAGATGGCCAAAATGGTGGCGGTGAGCCGTTTGGTGATGGGGGATGTTCCCAGGGCCCACTGCACCCATGAACCCCATGCGGCCTCTCTGCTGGCCGGCGCCAATCTCTTTTTTCCCGAGGTGGGGTCCAGCCCCCGGGATGGGCTTTCCGACACCGAAAAGGGGCGCGGGAAAGGGATTGAATACTGCCGGACGCTTCAGAAGGAGATGAACTGGAACCCCGATCCGCCGTCCAACTGCTTTACCGGTCCCCGTGCGGATTCGCCCCTATCCGGCCATGCCGAATTCGAAAGGAATCAATGATGAAGCGATATGTTCTCTTGATCGCCTGTCTGGTATCTTTCTTCGGAACAGCGATTTTCAGCGTGGGCCCGGCTTTTTCCCGGGAATACAGGGTCGGCACCTGGAAAACCGCTCAGACCATTCAACCCTTTTACTACGACCGGTTTCTGCCGGATTCGAGCAAAATATCGGTGTTCGCCTTTACCAACCCCGCGGATCAGAAAACCGCCCTGCTGGCCGGCAGCCTGGACATGTGCGGCACCACCCTGGCCCATGCCGTTCATTCGGCCTCTTTGGGCCAGCCGGTGGTGGTGGTAGCCGCCCTGTGCAACAAATCTTCGGCCCTGGTGGTCAAGAAAGACGGCCCGGTAAAAACGGTGGCGGACCTCAAGGGGAAAAAAATCGGGTATGTGCCCGGTACCATGCATGAGATTCTGCTGCGGGAAACCCTGACCCGCAACGGCCTGTCCCCGGAAACCGATGTGAAACTGGTCCGGGTCGATTTTTTCGACATGGGGCTGGCCCTGGCCCGAGGCGGCATCGACGCCTTTCTCTCGGGGGAGCCCTTCCCCACCCTGGCGGTGGATCAGGGATACGGACGGATTCTGTCCTACCCCTACTACGGTGACTCCATCGGCGCCATCAACGCCGGCATGCTGGTCAAACGAGAGAATATTGAAAAACACCCGGACAAGGTCTATGCACTGGTCAAAGCCCATGCCGAGGCCACCGAGCATTTGAAGGCGAACCCGAAGGCCTGGTTGAAAAAGGCCTCGACATTCGGCACCGACCTGTCGATTCTTGAGAAGGCGGCTTCGAATATGGAGCTGGCCTGGGAATTGGACCCGGCCTTTGTGGAACGGGTCAAGGCCCTCGGTGCCCGCATGGAAGCGCTGGGGGTAATTCAACAGCAACCCGACTATGACCGGATGTTCGACCTATCTTTTGTGCAAAAATTTAAATTGGAAAAGATCGAGGAGTAAACCCCGCCTTCGTGAACCAGACTGTCCTCAGAAGCGGTCTTTCCGGCCTCTTGCCCTGGATTCCGCCCGCCCTGTTCATCCTGACTTGGGTCCTCATCAGCGAAACCGGTCTGATACCGTCCTATCTGCTTCCCCATCCGGAAACCATCGGCCGGGCCGGCTTTACCTACATCTTCGGCCATGCCGGTGAAGGGCCGTATGCGGGCCGGTTTCTGGAGGATGCCCGGGCCAGCCTCTACCGGGTAGTGTCGGGGTTTTCCCTGGCCGCCCTTCTGGGTATTCCGCTGGGGATCTGGTCGGGCAGAACCCGGGCGGTCCGCCGGCTGATGTCCACCTCCATCAACGCGCTGCGGGCGGTGCCCGGCATCTGCTGGCTGCCCCTGGCCCTGGTCTGGTTCGGCATCGGTCTTAAGACCACCGTTTTTCTGGTGGCCCTGGCCGCTTTTTTCCCTATCTATCTCAATGCCGCCGCCGGGGCCCGAGGGATCGATCCGCTGCTGCTTCAGGCCGGCGCCATGATGGGCATTCGCCGGGTCCGGGGCACCTTCGCCATTCTGCTGCCGGGGGCCATGCCCAGTATCATGACCGGCCTTCGGCTGGGTTTGGGAATCGCCTGGGCCTATCTGGTGCTGGGCGAACTTACCGGGGTGCCCGACGGCCTCGGGGCTGTGATCATGGACGCCCGCATGCTGGGCCGAATCGATATCATCGTGGTGGGGATCATCCTGATCGCGGTCATGGGCCGGCTCAGCGATCTGCTGCTGACATCCATCCTGCGATTCTGCTTCAAAAGCGCCCGGCGGTTGACATGAAACCCGATCTCAAGGTCATCTCCCGAAATAAAACCGAACACCGGCAGCCGATTCTAGAGGTGCGGAACCTGACCCAGATCTTTCCGGTCGGCCGGACCTTTCTCAAGGTATTGGCCGATATTCAGCTCACCGCCGCCACCGGGGAGTTGATCTGCATTCTGGGGCCCAGCGGATGCGGCAAATCGACCCTGCTGAAAGCGCTTTCAGGGTTTCTCTCTCCGAGTGCGGGTGAGGTGCGGCTCAACGGCCGGCCGGTCTCTCGCCCCGGACCGGATCGATGCGTTGTGTTTCAAGAGGATGCCCTCTTCCCCTGGCTCACGGTTTCCGAAAACATCGCCTTCGGCCTGAAAGGGAAGGTGCGGGACCGACGCGCGGTTCAGCGGGAAGTGGACCGGTTCCTCTCTCTGGTGGGGCTGACCCCCTATCGAAACTTTCTGCCCCGGGAGATCTCCGGCGGCATGAAGCAGCGGGTGGCCCTGGCCCGGGTGCTGATTCTTCAACCCCGGGTGCTGCTGATGGACGAACCCTTCGCCTCTCTGGACGCCCAGGCCCGGGAGGAGATGCAAAACCTTCTTCTCTCGCTCTGGAAGCAACTCTCACACACCATCCTTTTCGTCACCCACGACGTCATGGAAGCGGTCACCCTGGCCGATCGCATCCTGGTCATGGACAAGAACCCCGGCCGCATTCGAGCGGATATTCCGGTCGCTTTAAAACGCCCCCGCCATTCGGATGCCTCGGAATTCACCCGCTTCTGCCGAATGCTGCATGAGGGGCTTCGGGGACAATTCATTTGACACCCCCACTCACATAGGGTATGGGGTTTCAGGTATTTATCTAAGCGGTGCGCTGTTTTCCGGCACCCCGCCGTATGCATGTTCAGTCAGCCGGATGGTTTGCCGTCCGGCTGATTTTGTTCACAGACCCGGGTGTTGACAAACGGTCGAAACTGCGAGCGGCAGACCATTGAAGAGCGTTTACGGGATGCAAACCGCATCCCGTGTAAGGATCGTGCATGAAGACCTCATCCCCCAAGGAGCAAAACGAGGAGAAACCGCTTCCGATGCCGCCGATTCAGGTGGCGGTTCCGGTCTTCGGCTCCTTAAAAGAATTTTCCTGGAATATGCTGTTGATCATTGTGGGAAGCTGCATCAGCGCTCTGGCCATCAACGGTATTCTACTCCCTCAAAAATTTCTGAGCGGCGGTTTGACCGGCATTGTGCTGGGTATTAAATTTCTCTTTCCCGCCGCCTCGGTTTCGGTCCTCTACTTCGTCCTGAACATACCTATTTTTATGCTGGGCAGTAAAATGGTGGGCCGGCGGTTTTTCTGGTACAGCGTCATCGGGGTGGTAGTACTGTCGGCCGCCTTGTACTTCATCAAGATCGAACTGCCGGTCCAGGATAAAATTCTCGCGGCCATTCTGGCCGGAATCATCGTCGGGGTGGGCGCCGGCATCGTTCTTCGGTCACGGGGTTCGGGCGGCGGGCTGGATGTTCTGTCGGTGATCCTTCTGAATAAGTTTTCCCTTCGAATCGGAAACACTTTTCTGGGCGTAAACATCGTCATTTTGTCTGTGGCGGCCATTCTTGTGTCTCTGGATGCGGCTCTGTACACCCTCATCTACATGTACGTTTCCTCCCAGATGATTGAGATCATCCTCACCGGGCTCAGTCAGCGAAAGGTAGTACTGGTAATCTCCCAGAATTGGAAAGAAATTTCCGATCAGATTCTCCATCGAATCAATCGGGGGGTCACCCTTCTTCACGGTCAGGGGGGTTATTCCGGAAAGGAAGAGAAAATTCTGTATACCGTCATCACCATGCGGGAACTGCCCCGGGTCAAGGATCTCATCCGATCCATCGACCCCAACGCCTTTGTGGTCATCTACAACACCATGGAGGTCATGGGCCAGCGAATAGGGAATCAGCCGCACTGGTAAACCGTCACCAAACCGTCCGGTGAGCCAAGCGGGTTATCCTCATCGATAAGGAAAAATATGGGATTATTGATTTTTTATCTGTTCCTGGCCTTGGGCATCTCATTCGTCTGTTCCATTTCAGAGGCGGTGCTGCTCTCCTCGCCCATATCCTTTATCCAGACCCAGGCCGAAGAAGGCCGGCGGGCCGCGAAGTTACTGCTGCGGTACAAACAGAAAATCGATAAACCCTTGTCGGCCATCCTCTCCCTGAATACCATCGCCCATACCGTGGGCGCGGCGGGGGTCGGCTCTCAGGTGATCCAGCTTTTCGGCGAGGCGGCTTTCGGCATCGCAGCCGCCGTTTTGACCCTTCTCATTCTGGTGGTCACCGAAATCATCCCCAAGACCATCGGCGCCATCTACTGGCGCAGACTCGCTTTTTCTGCGGCCCGGCTGATCCAGCTGATGATCATCATCACGTATCCCCTGGTCTTGTTGTCCAAGATGATCACCCAGCTGATCTCCGGCAACAAAAAGCCGCAGACGCTGACCCGGGATGAGATCGCTATTTTGGCCAATTTGGGCGCCAAGGAGGGGGTTTTCCAAACCCGCGAAAGCAACGTCATCGTGAATATTCTGCGGCTGAAAGACATTACCGTGAAGGAGATCATGACCCCGCGCACGGTCATGGTGGCCGCTCCCGAGAACATGTCCCTTCAGGAATTCCATTCGCGCAAAGAGTTTCTGGCCTTCTCAAGAATCCCCCTCTATTCGGAAAACCTGGACAATATTCCCGGATACGTTCTGAAGGACGCGGTCCTGAGCAAGCTGGCCGAGGATCACCACCAGATGAAACTGATCGAATTGAAGCGGGATTTCATCGTCACCCGGGAGACCATGTCGGTTTCGCGACTGTTCGAGCAGCTCCTCTACAAAAAAGAACATGTCGCCCTGGTCGTGGACGAATTCGGCGGCACCGGCGGTCTGGTCACCATGGAGGACATTATCGAAACCCTTCTTGGGCTCGAAATCGTGGATGAAAGCGACACCCAGACCGATATGCAGAAGCTGGCGGAAGAAAGGCGGGCGAGAATGAAAAAGCGGCAGAATTGGATGGATGACTGACCCGATGCCGACCCGATTTTATAGCGGTGTCGGCGTTCAGCCCTTTACAGCCGACCCTCCTCCACCCCATGGCATGCCACCCGGGTCCCCGACGCCAACCGAATCATCTTTGGAATCTCCCGAACGCACCGCTCGCCGTCCGAATGGGGGCAGCGGCCGTGGAAGACGCAGCCGCTGGGCAGATCGATGGGGGTGGGGACGTCGCCCTTGAGGCGTTCGTGCTGAAAGCCGACGGCGCCGAGCCGGGGAATGGCGGAGAGAAGCGCCTGGGTGTAAGGGTGGCGGGGATTTTCGAAGAGTTCGTCGGTCTCTGCCAGTTCGCAGAGGGAGCCCAGATACATCACGGCCACCCGGTTCGAGATGTGCTCCACCACCGAAAGATCATGGCTGATGAAGAGATAGGTGAGGCCCCGCTGTTCCTGAAGGTCCATCATCAGGTTGAGGATCTGGGCCTGGATGGAGACGTCCAGGGCGGCGATGGGCTCGTCGGCCACGATGAATTCGGGGTTCACGGCCAGGGCCCGGGCGATGGAGATCCGCTGGCGCTGGCCGCCTGAGAATTCATGGGGATAGCGGCTCTGCCACCCGGGGTCCACTCCCACCTGGCGCATGATTTCGGCCACCCGGTCCCGGACCTCGCCGGAAGGAATTTCCGGCCGGTGAAAACGGATCGGCTCTTCCAGAATCTGGCGGACGCTCATTCGCGGGTTGAGGGAGGCGTAGGGGTCCTGAAACACCATCTGCATTCGGGTGCGATAAGCCTTCATGTCGGATCGAGACAGATTGTCGATGCGTTTTCCGCGGTAGTGGACCTCACCGCTGTTGGGCGGATACAGCCGGATCACTGTCCGGGCCAGGGTCGATTTCCCGCAGCCCGACTCCCCCACTACGCTGACCGTCTCTCCGTCATGGATGTCGAAGGTGACCCCGTTGACCGCGTGGACGATCTGTTGGCGCTTGACGATTCGGCCGTTCTCGAACCTGAACTGCTCCAGCCATCCGCCGCTGATGTCGAAGTGCTTGACCACATTTTGCACACTCAGCAGCACGTTTTTTTCCATCGTCATAATAGCCTCAATCCAGCAGATGGCAGGCGGCCAGGCATCCGGCGGACTTCGGCGCCAGGGGCGGGGTTTTCCGACGGCAGATTTCCTGACACCAGGAACACCGGTTGTTGAAAGGGCAGGCATCCGGAATCTGCAAAAGGTTGGGCATACTCCCGGGAATCTGGTTGAGGCGGCCCTTGCGGCCCACCTTCTGGGGCAGCGCGGCCAAGAGCCCCCGGGTGTAGGGATGCTGAGGATTGGAGATAATCTGTTCCGTCTCCCCCAGTTCCATGACCGCGCCGGCGTACATCACCGCGATCCGCTCGGCCACCTGAGAGACCACCGCCAGGTCATGGGTGATCAGGATCAGCCCCATCCGCTCGGACCGGCAAAGCTCCAGGAGCAGAGCCATGATGTCCGCCTGGATGGTGACGTCCAGGGCGGTGGTCGGTTCGTCGGCGATGATCAGGGCCGGCGAGGTCAAGAGCGCAATGGCGATGACGATCCGCTGGCGCATGCCCCCGGAGAATTCATGGGGATACTGTTTGAGCCGTTTTTCCGGCGCGGGGATGGCCACCTTTCGAATCCGGTCCATGGCGATTTCGGCCGCCTCTTTGTCGGAAATCCGCCGGTGGGCCTTGAGGGTCTCGATCATCTGGGTGCCGATGGTGAGCACCGGGTTGAGGGTCATCATCGGGTCCTGAAAGATCATGCTGATCCGGTCGCCCCGAATGCGTCGCATCTCCTCCTCGGACAGCGTGGTCAACTCTTTTCCCTGAAACTGAATCGACCCGCCGGAGATAAAACCGGGTTTGCTGACCATATTGATGATGCCGAACCCGGTCACCGATTTTCCGGCCCCGGATTCCCCCACGATCCCCAGCCGCTCGCTCTCGGATAGATCGAAACTGACCCGGTCGACGGCGGTAAGAATGCCCTGGCGCAGGCGAAAGCTGATGGTCAGATCCCTGACCGATAAAAGCGGTTCTCTCTCCACGGCTACTCCTTGTACAGCTTGGGGTTGAGGAAATCCCGAAGCCAGTCCCCCAGCAGATTGATGGAGAGGATCAAAAGCACCAGGGCGATGCCGGGAAAGAGAGTGATCCACCAGGAGCCGGAAAAGATGTAGTCGAACCCGGCCTTGATGAGCGACCCCAGAGACGGACGGGTGACCGGCATGCCGAGTCCGATGAAGGAGAGCGCCGCTTCGCTCATGATGGCATTGGCCACCTGCACGGTGGAAATAACCAGAACCGGGGTCATGGTGTTGGGCAGAATCTGCCGCCACATGATCCGGTTGGGGCTGAGGCCGATCACCCGGGCCGCCTCCACATACTCCTTATTCTTTTCAGCCATGACCGAAGCCCGAACCGTTCGGGCATACTGGGGCCACTCGGCGAACCCGATGATGAGGATCAGCAGCGGAATGGCGAACTCCTCGTACACCCCCATGCCGAAAGCGGCCTGAAACAGGGCCCCGAAGAAGATGGCCACCATATAGGTGGAAAAGGAGAGCTGCACATCGGCCATCCTCATCAGAACAGCATCGAACCGGCCGCCCTGGTACCCGGCCAGAAGCCCGAAGATGATCCCGATAAAAGACTGAAGGGCCACCGCGCCCAGGCCGATGATGATGGAGACCCGCATCCCGTAAAGAATCGTGGAGAGCATGTCCCGCCCTTGAGAATCGGTGCCCAGCGGAAACCGGTCGTCGCTGTAGTCGAGCCAGATCGGGGGCAGCTCCGAATCCATAATGTCGATGGTGGTGGTGTTATACGGGTCGTGGGGGGCGATCAAAGGCGCCCCGAAGCTGGTGATCACCAGCACCGTCAGGCAGATGAAACTGAAGAGGGCGATGGGGTCGCGAACGAAATTGTGGAAAAAATAAGAGTCGCGGAGGCGCTGCCACCAGAACGTCATGGTTATTTCCTCCCCGAAATGCGAACGGTGGGGTTGACCAGCCCGTAGATCAAGTCCACGACCGTATTGACCACCACGAACAGAAACCCGACAAAGACCAGATAGGCGACCATCAGGGAGGTGTCGGCCCGTTGTACCGCTTCGATGAACATGGATCCCATTCCCTGCCACTGAAAGACGGTTTCGGTGAGGATGGTAAAGGCGATCAGGGTGCCGAGTTGGACCCCGCCCACGGTGATCACCGGCAGAAGGGTATTTTTAAAGGCATGCAGAAAAAGCACCCGTTTCCGCTTCAGCCCTTTGGCCCGGGCGTATTTGATGTATTCGGATTCGAGCACCTCTTTCATTTCGGCCCGGATCAGGCGGATAAACAGCGGCAGCATAATGGAAGACAGAGCGATGCTGGGCAGCACCAGGTGTTCGAGGCCGTCGAGGGTGAAAAAACCGGATTGCCAGCCGGGAAAGATCTCCACCAGCTCCCCCCGACCGAAGGACGGCAGCCAACCCAGGTGGACGGAAAAAATATAGATCAGCAAAATCGCGGTCAGAAAGACCGGAATCGATACCCCGACGATGCTGGCCCCCATGAAAAAGCGGGAGAGCGGGTGGCGAGGCTTGACTGCGGCATAGATGCCGATGGGAATGGAAAAGACGATGACGATAATCGAGGTGGCCAATACCAGTTCGAGGGTGGCCGGCGCCTTGTTCAGGATGACCTCGGTCGCCGGCCGCTTGAAATAAAATGAATTTCCCAGATCGCCTTCCAGCGCATTGCCGAGAAAGCGGCCCCACTGGATCAGAAACGGATCATTCAGCCCAAGCTGCTCCCGCATAGCTTCCCGCTCCGCGGCAGAGACCGAAATGCCGGTGATCTCCCGAATGGGGTCCCCCACCGACTGCTTGATGGTGAACCCGATCACGCTGATCACCAGCATGACGAAAACGGCCTGAATGACGCGCCGGATAAAAAAGGCGATCATGTCGAAATACGGATATGAAGATGGGTCATTGCGGCATTATTCCATGACCAGGTCCCCGAAATAGGGGAAGTCCATGACGTTGACGATTTCATTCGGGTTCTTGAGCTTGTCGCTGCCCGCCCAGGAGAGCATCTGCCAGTGCAGGGGCACGAAGGCGGCATCCTCATAGAGAATCCGTTCCACCTGCTGGAGCATGTCGGCCCGCTTGTCCAGAACGGTCTCGCTCTGGGAGGCCAGGGTCAGCTCATCCACCTTGGGGTTGCAGTAGTTGCCGCTGTTGTACTGCCCGTAGCCGGTTTCCTTGTTGGGGCACATGTAGAGGAATTCATAAAAATTGGCCGAGTCTTCGGTATCCGAATGCCAGCCGATCATCTGAATGTCGGCCACCTGGGCGTCGAACTCGTCCCAGTACTGGGCCTTGGGCATGGTCTTGAGCTCCACCTTGATGTTGATCTTGGAGAGCATGGAGGCCGCCGCCTGGGCAATCTTATCATCGTTGACGTACCGGTTGTTGGGGGCGATCATCGAGACGGTGAAGCCGTCTTCATATCCGGCCTCTTTCATCAGCTGTTTGGCTTTTTCGAGATCGTACCGGGGAGACAGCTCGGGCACATGGCCGTCGTATCCCTCAGGCGAATTCTGGGCGGCGGTGGTGGCCCGTTCCCGCATGATTTTGGCGACAATGCCCGGGTTGTTGACCGCATGGACGATGGCCTGGCGGACTTTGGGATTCTTGAACTCTTCCCGCCGTTTCTGGTTCAACTGAAAGGTGATGATCCGGGAGCCCGGCATGGTGATCAGCTGCACGTCGTCGGTCTTTTCGATGCGGTCGAAATCCTGGGGCGGCACCGGCATGATGAAGTCGACGTCCCCGGCCAGCAGAGCGGCCACGCGGGTGGCGTCTTCACTGATGGGGGTCAGGATGATGGTGTCGACGTTTCCGGAATCCTTGTCCCAGTATTCGGGGAATTCCTTCAACACCCACTTCTGGCCCTGGTCCCGGGATTCCACCATGTATTTTCCGGTGCCGGATTCATGCTCGTTGGCGAAGGAGTGTTCGGTCTTGACGATGGCGTCCTTGGGATGGCCCTTTTCGTCGGTTCCGGTGTAGAACTTGGAATCCATGGGGAAAATATAGGTGGCCAGGTTGAGGGTCAGGCCGTAGGGTTTCTTGGTCTTGATGTCGATGGTGTACTCGTCGATGACCTCGGGTTCGGCGAAGGGTTCAAACAGACCTTTGAAATCCTGGCTTTTTTTAAGCCGGGCAAGGGTCCAGGCCACGTCCTTGGCGGTGAAGGGATTGCCGGAGTGGAACTTCACGTCGTTGCGCAAATGGAACCGCAGGGTCGTGGGATCGATCCGCTCCCACTTGGTGGCCAGGCGCGGCTCGAAATCCATGTCTTTGGTCCACCGAATCAGCGGGTCGAACACCATGTGGGAATATTGGAGCATGCCGCCGGACAGCTGCACATGCGGGTCGAGGGACACCGGGTCGGCATCCATGGCCAGCCGAAGGGTCTTGGCCCCGGCGGTGGCGCCCATGCAGAGGATAAAGGTGACAGCCAGAAACAACGCCAATCGCTTTTTCATTTTTTCCCCTTTCTCTGAGATAAATCGTTGAATTGATGAAAATCGCCGCCCTACCCCCTCTCCTGTGGGATGTTCATCCCGAGGGTATGCCGCGGCAGAACAAAATTGAGTGGTGACGGTTTGACAATGAGACTGATGTCCATTGTCAAACTATTAAGTATTAAACAATGTTGGGTTTCGAGTCAAGGGGGAAAAATTATTCCAACAAATGGAAGCTGAAAGAAAGATCTTGTATGTTTTTGTGGGATTTTGTAGGAT
>JBKHDE010000045.1:0-24864 GCA_046541495.1 Desulfococcaceae bacterium | reverse complement strand
GTTCCGGAAACCGCTTCCCTAGTGATCGCCGACATCGGGCGGGAGGCCGGCATTTACGGGCTGCCGAATCCATCCGTGCCGGACCGGCTGGAGGCGTTTTTCGAGGAACAATTCGCCTATACCCTGGATCTGGACCTCCGCCGGGGAGACCCCCCGTTGAACGATTTTCTGAAGCGGTCCCGGGCCGGCCACTGCGAATACTTCGCCACGGCGGCGGTGCTGCTGCTTCGATCGGCGGGGATTCCGGCCCGGTATGCGGTCGGCTTTTCCGTTCATGAAGAAAGCCCCTTCGGGGACCGGCTGGTGGTCCGCAGCCGGCATGCCCATGCCTGGGCCCTGGCCTATATCGACGGGAACTGGCGGGATGTGGATGTCACCCCCTCGGGCTGGGCGGGTTTGGAAGCGGAGACCGCCCCTTTCTGGCAGCCCTTGAGCGATTTTTTTTCCTGGCTCAGATTTCGAATTTCCCAATGGCGGTGGCGGGAGAGCCGGGGCGACGTACTTCGCTACCTCATCTGGCCGGGGATGGGGGTGCTCCTGTTTATGGCGATACGCCTGCTTCGAAAAAAACGGCTTCATCGAAAACCCTTGCGGGCGCCGTCGGTTACCGCCCCGCCGACTCTTCCGGGCCGGGATTCGCCTTTTTATCGAATCGAGGAACGGCTCTTTTCGCTGGGGTGGACCCGAACCCCGGGAGAACCGGTACGAACCTGGCTATATCGGCTGAAGAGGGAAATCCCCGACCCGGATTCGATTGAACCTCTGTTCGGTCTGGTCTCCCTTCATTACCGATACCGATTCGACCCTCGGGGCCTTCCACCCCGGGAAAAAGCGGATTTTGAAGCACGGGCGGAGCAATGGCTGGCATCCGATCCGGGCTCCCGGGTCGGATGCCCCGAAAAACCGGCTGCGCCTTTGGAGAATTGACGAATGTCTCTTTTTTTGGCATCCTCTAAGCCGTCCCTGTATTCGGCGAAAACCGGACCGAATGACGAAATCATCGAACCAGTGCATTTCACCGAAAGGATAGGTCCATGGACCCACAGATGCAAAAAGGCACCCCGATTTCCTTCCACAAGGCCGCCGTTCAAGCCTGCCTGAGGTCTTTGGACTCAGCCCCGGCCGCCGAGGATGCGGAATCGCTCCTGGGCGACGCCTTTGGGCGGATTACGGAACCGGTGATCCCCGATTCCCCGGATTTTTACGGGGTGGTCAATCACCGCCTGTTTCGGCATATCCTGAGCCATTACCGGGACGGAGCGGAAAATCTCTGTCTGTGGCGGTTCATCAAAAACCTGATGCCGGACCAGATGGCCGAGCCGGAATCCGCTGATCCGGATCTGGAAATGTTCGATACCCTGTTGCGGATCTATTTTCATTCCACCCCCCTGGAGGATCTGACCTGCCTTTTCATTCCCATCAGCGACGCCGGTCTGATCCGGAACTACATGAAATGGATCGAACGGTATTTCTACCATGCCGATTATCCCACCAGCCTGCTGTGGCTGTACGCCCTCGACAGTTCTCTGTCGAGCCTCTTTCCGGATGAGCTTCTTTATCTCGGCCGGTATAAGACCGATCCGTACCTGAACCTGATCGTTCCCGACTTCGACCATGAAGACACCGTCCTGATCAAGCGGTTCACCGGGGCCCCGGGCCATTTTCTGCAATTGGAAGGAAAAATCGCCAATGATGAATTCGATCAGATATTCAAGTTTTTAAAGCAGGAATACCGGGACCGGTGTCTGAGCCGGTCGGTCAAGCAATCGGTCAAGCAAAACAAGGGCGAAGGACGAAGCGCCCGGGATAAAGAATGGGAAAAATTCGAGGACGTGCTTCGGTTCGGGGTGTCGGATCGAACGGAAAGCGGCGCCATCAGTTTTTCCGACATGCGGGCCAGCACCGAATTTCTCACCACCCACGGCAAGGGCTTCTATCTCAATAAAATTCAGCAGCCGTTTTTCGAAAACACCAAACTCATCAGTAAATACTACAACGGGCGAATCGATAAGTTCATGGGCGACAATGTCATGTGCGTATTCCTGAACCCCCGGGAATCGTCCGCTTCGGCAGACAAGGATCAGGCGGCCTTGAACAATTTTTTCGCCATCTTCGAGCTGTGCCGAATATTGTTCGATCTGATTCATCGGGAAGGGATCCAAGACACCCGCTTGGGGCTGCGAAGCGGGGTCTCCTACGGCGACCAGATCCTGCGGTCCAATTTGGGCAATGAATTCGTGAGGGATTTCACGGTAACCGGGGAATCGGTCAATCTGGCCGCGAGGCTGGAGCACATATCCATTCACGAGCTCAAGCTTCACAACGAGATGTACTTCCAGAACGCGGTCGACCGGTTCCCCAAGATCAGCCGACTCATTTCCGTATCCGAAGATTACGGAAAATTGAATCCGGAAACCCGGTCGATTATCGATGATTTTACCTTATACCAGAATATCTATTCCAATCTGGAAAAACTGGAGCGAAGCCGGTTCGACATACGAATGAATCAGCTTTTTTATCACCGCATTCAGGATTACCTGGAAAAAAGCGGGGCCCGGCTTCTGAACCCGGATGAATCCAAGATTCACGGCTACGAAGCCTATGAAGTCGACGGCTTTCAGCTGCGATTCTATTTTCTCTATTACAATCCCAAGGGATTCGCCAAATATGAAAAGATCTGGATTCTTCCCCTGGAACCGGAAATGCTGCGCGGTCTGAAACTGAGTCCGCTTTCCCGGAGATAGGTCATGCTCAAGGATTACAACATCAAAGACAAACTGTTGTGGCCGGTGGGGCTTCTGCTGCTGGTGGTGGCCTGTTTCCTGCCCGGGGTTTTCCTGATCGAAGAGAGCCGCCATCTGAGCCATTGGCTGGTGATCATCGGCGTGCTGTCGATCCTGACCCTGATTCTGGTCATCTATTCCCTGACCCGTCATATCGTCAAACCCCTTCAGAACCTGGTGGAGGTGAGCACTTCTCTGGCCGAGGGGGATTTCGAACGAAGGTTCGATATCAAGGCCGGGGATGAATTCGGTACCGCGGCCGATTACATCAACCGGGCCTTCGACATCGTCATCGATAAGATGTTCTGGTACGAGGGGATGCTGGATGCGATCCCCTTCCCCATCCTGGTCACCGATCTCAACCTGCGGTGGACCTTCATCAATCGGGCCGCCGAATCCATGCTGGGGGTTCGGCGGTCCGCCGTCTACGGAGAACACTGTGCCGGGCCCCATTCCGATGTCTGGGATACCGAATACAGCATTCAGCGCCTCAAAGGGGGAAACACCTCCTACACCTTTCACCATGCCCTGACCGACCGCCATTATCAGGTGGATACCGCCTGGCTGCACGATTCCAAGGGGAGCAAAACCGGCCATATTCAGATCATTCAGGATATCAGCGAAGCCACCCGGCTTCGAGAGAAGGCCGAACACCGGAACTGGCTCCGCTCCGGAGAGGCGGAACTCGGGCATCTCATGCGGGGGGAAGCCAATATCCCCGAACTCTCGAAGGCGATCATCACCTTTCTGTGCAAATACGTCAACGGGTTCGCGGGCGCCTTTTACATGGCCCAGAACGGAAATCAGGTACTGGAACTTACCGCTGCCTACGCCCTGACCCGGAGGAAAGGAATCGCCAACCGGTTCAACTTCGGCGAAGGCATGGTGGGCCAGGCGGCCCTGGAAAAAGAACCCATTCTGGTCACCCGGGTGCCGGCCGATTACATTCAAATCGATTCGGGGCTCGGGGCCGGAACCCCCCGCAATATCGCGGTGGTGCCCTTCCTGTTTGAAGACCAGATCAAGGGGGTGGTGGAGGTGGCC
Organism: Desulfococcaceae bacterium; assembly: GCA_046541495.1. GTDB lineage: Bacteria > Desulfobacterota > Desulfobacteria > Desulfobacterales > Desulfococcaceae > JAABSQ01. Next base: position 21,037 of record JBKHDE010000045.1, on the reverse strand, counting down.
GCCTTTCACGATTTTTCATCCCGAGAGATGGAATTTTTGGAAACGGCGGTCAAGCACATCGGGGTGGCGGTCAACACCGCTCACTCCCGATCCCAGATGAAAAAACTCCTGGATCAGACCCGAAGCCAGGCTGAAAAGCTGCGGATTCAGCAGGAGAAGGTGCGGCAGACCAATGAAGAACTGGAGGCCCAGACCCGGGCCCTTCGGGCCTCGGAATCCAACCTGCAGGCCCAGCAGGAAGAGCTTCGGGTCACCAACGAGGAACTGGAGGAACGGACCAAGGCCCTGGAGAAACAGCGGGACGATATCCGCCAAAAAAATCTGGCCCTAAAAGAGGCCCATGAGGAGAACGAACGCAAGGCTCGGGACCTGGAGATCGCCAGCCGATACAAATCCGAATTCATGGCCAATATCTCCCACGAGCTTCGCACCCCCCTCAACAGCATTCTGATCCTTTCCCAGCTGCTCTTCCAGAACAAGGAAGACAATCTTTCCGACAAGCAGATGGAATTCGCCCAGACCATCCATTCTTCCGGGTCGGATCTGCTGTCGCTCATCAATGAAATCCTGGATCTTTCCAAGGTCGAAGCCGGAAAACTGGAAATCATGGTCGAGGAGATGAGCCTGGCGGAGCTTACCGAGGATATGCGGCGAACCTTTGAGCCCATGGCCCAGCAGCGGAACCTGAGTTTCGACATCGAGACGAGCGAAAAGGCGCCCGAATATCTTCAGACCGACGGCAAACGGGTCTGGCAGGTGATGAAAAACCTCCTTTCCAATGCCTTTAAATTCACCGAAACCGGGGGCGTTCGGGTGGATATTCGACGACCGAACCTGAGTACCCGATTCATGAATCCGGATCTCGATCCGAACCGGACCGTGGCCCTGGCGGTTTCAGACACCGGCATCGGTATTCCGCCGGACAAGCAGGAATTGATTTTCAACGCCTTTCAACAGGCCGACGGCACCACCAGCCGAAAATACGGCGGCACCGGGTTGGGGCTGTCCATATCCAAAGAATTCGCCCGATTTCTCGGGGGAGAAATTCAGGTCGAGAGCACCCCCGGAAAAGGGAGCACCTTTACCTTTTTTCTGCCGGAAGATCCGACCCGGGCTTTGGAGAGCCAAAAGTCGGATAAGCCGATCCCCGGATCCGTCGATATTCCGGTAAAATCCATAACCGGAGCCAACCCGCCAAAGGAATCGAGTCCGGAAGAACCGGCCTTTATCAAGGACGATCGCCGAACCCTTCGCCAGAATGATAAAGTGCTTCTCATCATCGAGGATGATCCTAATTTCTGCCGGATTCTTCTGGACCTGGGCCGGGAACGGGGCTTTAAGGTGCTGATCGCCGAAGACGGCGAAACCGGCCTTCACTTCGCCGATTTCTTCTCCCCGGACGCCGTTATTCTTGACATCGGCCTGCCGGGCATCGACGGATGGAGTGTTATGGCCCGCCTCAAGGAAAATCCCAAGACCCGGCCCATTCCGGTCCACTTTGTGTCGGTTTCGGATCGTCCCCTGGACGCCCTGCGGATGGGTGCGGTCGGGTTTTTGACCAAACCGGTGAGCATGGAAATGATGGAAGAGGCCTTTACCCGAATCGAGCAGGTAATTTCCCGCCCGGTCAAGCGGCTTTTGGTGGTGGAAGACGACGAGGCCCAGAAACGATCCATTGTGGAACTGATCGGAAACGGGGATGTGGAAACGCAGGCCGCAGCCACCGGCACGGAAGCCTTTGATCGGCTTCAGAAGGAGACCTTCGACTGTGTAATTCTGGATCTGGGTCTTGGGGATATGTCCGGATTCGAACTCCTTTCCAGGATTCGAAAGGACGAGCGCATCTCCCGAATTCCCATCATTATCTATACCGGACGGGACCTTTCCAGAGAAGAGGAGGCGGAACTGAGAAGATTCGCCGACAGCATCATCATCAAAGGGGCCCGGTCCCCGGAGCGGTTGCTGGATGAAACCACCCTTTTTCTGCACCGAGTGGAAACCCGAATGGACGACCCAAGATCGGGAACCCCCGCAACCCCTTCGCCCCCCAACGATGTTCTGAAAGACAAAACGATCATGATCGTGGACGACGACATGCGAAACGTCTTCGCCATCGGAAGCGTGCTGGAGGAGAGAGGAGCCCGGCTGCTGGAAGCCCGGGACGGTCTGGAATGCCTTCAAATGCTGGAATCCCATCCCGACACCGATCTGGTGATCATGGATATCATGATGCCGGAGATGGACGGATACGAAGCCATGGGACGGATTCGGGAACAGAAGCGGTTTGCAAGGCTTCCCATCATCGCCCTCACCGCCAAAGCCATGAAAGGAGACAAGCAAAAGTGCATTCAAGCCGGGGCCAATGATTACCTGGCCAAGCCGGTGGATGTGGACAAACTGATTTCCATTCTTCGGGTGTGGCTCTATTGAGAATGGAGGCGGTACCATGGAGACGGACATTCAGGAGAGCCGGGATATTGAAATCGATCTGCTTCTGGAGGCGGTCTTTCGCAAATACGGGCACGATTTCCGGGACTATATTCGGGTCCATGTAAAACGGCGGATCGACCACCGCATGCGGGTATCGGGGTGCGACCACATTTCGGAGATGCAGCACCGGATTCTTTACGACCGGCGGTTTTTTGAAACCTTTCTTCAGGATTTTTCCATCAATGTCACGGAACTGTTTCGGGACCCTTCATTTTATCTGGCGGTAAGACAGGAAGTGGCGCCGGTGCTGAAAACCCATCCGCACATCAAGATCTGGCATGCCGGGTGCGCCACCGGTGAGGAGGTCTACTCCATGGCCATCCTGTTGAGAGAGGAAGGGCTGGGCGATAAAGCCAGAATCTACGCCACCGACTACCACCCGGCGGTGGTTCAACAGGCCAGAACGGGGATCTACCCGATCGATATGATGAGGGAATATACCAGCAATTATCAGAAATCCGGCGGCCGCCATTCTTTTGCGGATTATTACCGGGCCGATTACGATTCGGTGATCTTCGACCGCAGCCTGAAAGACCGGGTGATTTTTGCCGATCACAATCTGGTGACCGACGGCGTGTTCGGCGATATGCACATGATCGTCTGCCGGAATGTGCTGATCTATTTCAACCGGAATTTGCAGCATCGAGTGATTCGGCTCTTTATGGACAGCCTGCTTCCGGGAGGCTTTCTGTGCCTGGGCAAAAAAGAGAGTCTGCGGTTTACCGGTTGCGATCACCTGTTTGAAACGGTGTCGGATTCGGAAAAAATTTACAAAAAGCGGCTTTTCGACTCGGGCGACCGTCTTCGGAGAAGTCAATGAAATACGAAGCGGTGGTCATCGGCGGGTCGGCCGGCGGTCTGGATGCCCTGGAAATCATTCTAACGGCTTTGCCCGCCGACTTTCCGGGCGCCGTGGCGACGGTGATCCATATCAGTCCGGATTCGGACAATTATATGGTCGGGTATCTGGACCGCCGCTGCCGGGTCACGGTCCAGGAGGCCGAAGACAAGGAAATGATTCAACCCGGACGGGTCTATATGGCGCCTCCCAACTATCATCTGCTGATCAATACCGACCGAAGCCTGATGCTGTCGGCCGAACCCAGGGTCAATTACTCCCGGCCGGCCGTCGATCCGCTGTTTGAGACCGCCGCCGATGCCGTCGGTCTCCGCCTGATCGGGGTGCTTCTCAGCGGGGCCAACCAGGACGGCAGCCGGGGGTTGCGGCGGATTCAGGAAAACGGCGGTTTGACCATCGTACAGAGCCCGGAAACCACCCGGGCCCCGCAGATGGTTCAGGCGGCCCGGGCCGCCTGCTCCGTGGACCATGTATTGTCGCCGGAAGCCATCGGAACCCTGATCAATCGATTATTCGGATAAACATCATGCATAAAAAAACCGACATCCTCATCGTAGACGATCGACCGGAAAACCTTCTGGCGCTGGAAAACCTTCTGGAAGAACCCGGGCTCAATATTGTGAAGGCCGGATCGGGCAATGAAGCCTTGAGCCTCACCTTCGATTACGATTTCGCCCTGGTGCTGCTGGATGTTCAGATGCCGGTGATGGACGGGTTTGAAACCGCCGAACTCCTGAGATCCCGGCAGAAGACCCGGCATATCCCGATCATTTTCGTCACCGCTATCAGCAAGGAGGAGCGGCATGTCTTTCGGGGCTATGAAACCGGGGCCGTGGATTACCTGTTTAAACCCATCGATCCCCAGGTACTGACCAGCAAGGTTCGGATTTTCGTGGAGCTGCATGAGCGAAAAATGGCCATGGACCGAACCGCCCGTCGGCTGGAGGAAACGGTCGACCGGCTTCGAGAATCGGAGGAGAGCCTGCGGCGGTCCGAGGAGAAATACCGGCTTCTGGTGGAAAACGCCAATGATGCGGTGGTGATTCTTCAGGACGACCGGCTTCGGTTTCACAACCGAAAGGCCGAGGACATTACCGGGTATACCGGAGACGAACTGGCCCGAAAACCCTTTTTCGACCTGGTCCATTCAGACGATCGGGAGATGGTCCGGGAAAATCACCGGCAGACCATGATCGGGGAGACGACCGCAAGTACCTATGCCTTTCGGATTCTGGACCGGAAGGGGAATATCATCTGGGGCGAAGTCAACGCGGTACCCATTCGGTGGGAGAAACGCCCGGCGGTGCTCTGCTTTGTCCGCGACATTTCACAGCAGCGAAAACTGGAAGCCCACCTGCAACAGGCCCAGAAGATGGAGGCCATCGGCACCCTGGCCGGCGGCATCGCCCATGACTTCAACAACATCCTCGGGGTGATCATCGGCTACAGCGAAATGGCGGTCCAGGACATCGAGGATACCGAACTGGTGGCGCATAACCTGGATCAGGTGCTGAAGGCGAGCCACCGGGCCAAGGAACTGGTGCAGCAGATCCTGACCTTCAGCCATAAGAACGATCTGGAGCACAAACCGGTGATCATCAACCCCATCGTCAAGGAAAGCCTCAAAATGCTGAGGGCCTCCCTGCCCAAGACGATCGAGATTCGGGAACGGATCCCCTCGGAAATGCTGATTCTGATGTCCAACCCTACCCAGATCCATCAGATCCTGATGAATCTGTGCACCAATGCGGCCCACGCCATGGACGACATCGGCGGGATCATGGAGGTGACCCTTCAACCCTGGGAGCTGGGGGTGAACGAGGAAGCTCCGGACCATGACCTTCCCCCCGGGGCCTATCTCAAGCTGACCGTCCGGGATACCGGACACGGAATGGCGCCGGAGGTGATCCAAAAGATTTTCGATCCCTATTTTACCACCAAACCGGTGGGGAAAGGCACCGGCATGGGCCTGGCGGTGGTCCACGGCATCGTACAGAGCCACCAGGGCTCGATTTCGGTCTCCAGCAGCCCCGCCGAAGGAACCCTTTTCGAGATCGTCTTTCCCCGCTTGTTGACCCGGCGGGTGCGGGACGAAGGCTCCCCGGAGCTTCCGGCCCCCTTGGCCGACAAGCGGATTCTGCTGGTGGATGACGAACGGCTTCTGGCCGACCTGGGCAAACAGATGCTGGAGCGGCTCGGATATGTGGTGGATGCCCGAACCGATTCGGTTCAGGCCCTGGAAGATTTCCGGGGAAACGCCGGGGAATACGATCTGGTCATCACCGATATGACCATGCCGGGAATGACCGGAGACGTCTTATCTCGGGAGGTGATCCGCATCCGGTCCGACATCCCGATCATCCTCTGCACCGGTTACAATGAACGAATCAATCCGGAACGGGCCAAGCAGATCGGGATAAAGGCATTGCTGATGAAGCCCGTGGCGGTGAATCAGCTCGCCCGGGCCATTCATGAAGTCCTGACCGGTTCTCCGAACTGATCCGCTTTTTTCCGGCTTGGCGCCGACGGCCGATCGGCCCGCTTTGCCTTATCCTTCCTTTCCGGCGCGATGTTGACACCCTCTGTTCCGGGACTTATTTTGATTCAAAACAGAGAAAAGGAGTTTTCATGATCGACCGTTTTTTGGAGGTATACCGGGGGGATTTGTGGACCTGGGGATTGCTTTTTCTGAGTATGATTCTGTTTTCCGGATGCGGCATGGACCGCCCAATGCGGCGAATGAAACACCCGGTCCCCGCCCCCGAGATCACGGCGAAGGATTACCGCATATTCGACCGACAGGGAAACCCGGCCGCCTTTGAGGATATTATCAAGGCGGCTGCTGAAGTCGATGCCGTCTTCATCGGAGAAGCCCACGGGGACCCGGCCGCCCACCACCTGGAGAAAAAAATCCTGACCACTTTATACGCCCGATACGGTTCCGCGCCGGAGAAGGGTGGTACGGAAAATCGCCCGAAGCGTCCCCCGAAGCGTCCCCCGAGGCGTCCCATCGTACTCTCCCTGGAGATGTTTGAACGGGATGTGCAGGTCATTCTGGACGAATACCTTCAGGATCTGATCACGGAGCGCCATTTTTTAGCCGGAAGCCGACCGTGGCCCCGCTACCGGAGGGATTACCGGCCCCTGGTGGAGTTCGCCAAAGAAAAGGAAATTCCGGTAATCGCGGCCAACGCTCCCCGCCGCTACGTCAATCGGGTCTCCCGGCTGGGTCCCGAATCCCTGACTGCACTGTCGGATACCGCAAAATCCTGGCTGCCCCCCCTGCCCTATCCGCCGGCATCCCCGGAATACCGCCGTAAATTTCTGGATTTCTGGGGCGAAACCATGGGAATCGATCCGGAAAACATGGCCCGGGCGGCCACCGAATCCGACACCCAGTCGAAGGCATCGAAAAAGTCCGCCGAACCTCGAGAAACGAAACCCTCCCACCCGAGCATGGCGGACACCCCGCCGAAATTTGAAAATCTTTTGAACGCCCAATCGCTCTGGGACGCCGCCCTGGGTCATGCGGTGGCCGAAGCCTTGAATGAACACCCCGGAGCGCTGGCGGTCAACATCAACGGCAAGTTCCACAGCGCCGAAAATCTCGGCGCTCCGGAAAAACTGCGCTATTATCGCCCCGGAACCGACATTCTCACCGTCACCATCATTCCCGCGGAAAGCTATCCGGAATTCGATGACCGGTACCTGGGATACGGAGATTTCATCATCCTTACCGATCCCGATTTCACCCGCGCCAAAAACAAAACTTAAGCAAAGGAGGTCTGTAGGGCCAAAGCGATCGTCATTCATGAGACCGGCGGATCTATCCGCTTTCCGAAGCCGAACAGGTCCATCGGGATCTGGAGGGCCGGAAAATGATCGGGCCCACGGTGCTGCTGCCCTGACCGGCCGGTGTGAATCCGGATCTGAGGCGATCCCCATCATCAGGGGGTGATCTCGGTCCGGCCGGTTCTGTGGATCAGGGACAAACGGCCAGGCGATCCGAGGGATGCCGGTCCGATTCGACCACCCGAATTCGGGCGTCCAGGACCATCACCCCCTGATGATCCGTCAGAAGCGGATTGATCTTGAGCTCGGCGATCTCGGCCATGTCGCAGACCAGCTGAGAGACCTTGATCAGGGTCAGGGCGACGCCGTCGATATCTGCCGGGGGATCGCCCCTGTATCCTTCCAGCAGACGGAATACCCGGGTCTGCGCCATCACCTCCCGGGCCAGGTGCATATTGAGGGGCGGCAGGGCCAGGGCCTTGTCCTCGATCACTTCGATGGCGGTGCCGCCGTGGCCGAAGTGGATCACCGGCCCGAATTCGGGATCATCGGTCATTCCGACAAACAGCTCATGGGCATTTTTTCGGCGCATCATGGGCTGCACCGTAAACCCCTTGATCCGGGCATGGGGCAGAATCTTGAGCAGCCGTTCCACCATGGTCGATGCGGTCTCCCGCACCAGGGCCGGGGATTCCAGGTCCAGGCAGACTCCGCCCACCTCGGTCTTGTGAATCACATCCGGCGAGAGAATCTTCAGGGCCACCGTCTGCCCGAGCCTTGCGGCGATGGCTTCGGCTTCCTTGGGGGATGCCGCCACATGGGTTTCGGCCACCGGTATTTTATAGGCCGAAAGCACCGCCTTGGCGTCGGCCTCCAACAGCCAGTGCTTGCCCTCCTTCAGAGAGTTTAAAACCACCGCCCGGGCCGCCGCCGTATCCGGCGTGAACCGCTCCGGATCAGTGGGCGGCGTCTCGGTCAGCATTTCCCGGTTGTGCTGAAACCGAACGATCTGCATAAAGGCCCGGACCGCGTCGTCCGGGGTGTCATAGGTGGGAATCCTGTGATCGGCAAGAAACTGCCGGGCCCCGACCGCCGACTGCTCCCCGAGCCAGCAGGTGAGCAGGGTCGGCTTTGGGGAATACCCTCGGCTTTCGGCCTGATAGGTGTCGATCACCGCCCGGGCCACATCCACCCCGGGCACCAGGGCGTTCGGGCAGCGAAGCACCAGTACCGCGTCCACCCCCTTGTCGTCCAGAAGACATTCCAGGGCCTCGGCGTACCGCCGGTCATCTCCGTTGTCGGTGATATCCACCGGATTGCCGGGTTGGCCCCCGGACGGAAGCAGCGCTTCAAGACATTTAAGGGTTTCGGGCGAGAGGGCAGCCAACCGCCCCTTTTTTTGGCACAGAGTGTCGGCTGCCAGCATGCCGATACCGCCGCCGTTGGTCAGAATCGCCAGCCGATCTCCCGGCACCGACCGGGTCAGCGACAGGGTGTCCACCGCATCGAACAGCGCCTGCATGTCGCTGACCCGAAGCATTCCGGCCCGGCGGAAGGCGGCGTCATAGACCGGATCCCTTCCCATTCGGGCGGACCAGTGAACGGCGCCGCATTCCCGGTCGTCATTGCATCGGCCCGCCTTGACCACGATCACCGGTTTTATTCGGGCCGCAGCCCGGGCCGCCGACATGAACTTGCGGGTCTGGGTGATGCATTCGATATACAGAAGAATGGCGCGGGTATGGGAATCATTGGCCAGATACTCGAGGGTGTCCCCGAAATCGACATCGGCCATATCCCCCAGGGAGATCAGATGGGAAAACCCGATGCGCCGATGATTGGCCCAGTCCAGCACCGAGGTGAGCACCGACCCGGACTGGGTCACAAAGGCGAGCCGGCCGGGCAGTGGCTGAACATGGCCGAAACCGGCATTGAGAAAGGAACCGGGCACCATCACCCCGAGGCAGTTGGGACCGATGATCCGCAGGGTGTGCGGGCGGGCTGCGGCCAGCATTTCTTCGATAACGGCGGAATCATACCCCGCCTCGGCCCCGGCCGATATCACCACCGCGGCCCGGGCGCCCATTTCCCCCAATCGGGCGATGGAATTGGCCACCCGGGCCGGCGGTGCGGAAATCACCGCCAGATCCGGGCCTTTGGGTAAGGCCGAAATATCGGGGAACACCGGTACGTTCCCGATAGCCTCATCGGTGTCGCCGACCAGAAAGATTTCGCTTTCAAAACCGGCGCCCAGGAGATTCCGTCCGATGATCCCCCCCAGGGAGACCGGGTCCGGATCGGCCCCGATCAGGGCCACCGAAGCGGGCTTAAACATATAGTCGAGGTTGCGGATGGTCATTTCTGTCACTCCCTTTCTTTGTAAAAAAACGCGAGAGCTGTCGATCCGTTCCGGTGCCGGGCTCGTCTTTCAGAACACCGGGACCCCTTCTTGGGGAAGTCCGGTCTCTTCGGCCTTGGGCAGCCGCCGGATTTTGCAAGAATGCATCGGTTCTCCATGAGGGATAATGGCAATCCATGTGCCGAAAAACGGACGCCGAAGCTTAAAAACAGGTATCCCAAATGATAGAAAATTTCAATTGATTTCTAATTTTACCTTTTTGGGTGAAACCGACCTGTCGAATTTTTCCCACACTGTAAAGCCCGGAAATGATCGGTGAATATTGCCTTCGGGAACAAATGGTGGTAGTAAACAAAGAGTACCGTAAATGCCAAGGAATAGGAAATCCGAATGCTCACACCTCATGGACAGCGGATGGATCGCATCGCCTTCGTCTTCGGCCATTGCGGCATCCTCCCCGATGCGGACAACCGCCTGTATGCGATCGCAGCGATGATTCTGGAACCGAACGGAAACACCCGGTCATTCGATTCTCTGATTCGATATTCCCGGCTCACCGCCCGGGAGCATTATGCCTCGGGGGTGTCCGCCAAGCAGCTGACAGATGCCCCGCCGCCTTCAAAGGTTCGGGGCCGGCTGCGCGAATTTCTGAAAAAGGCCGACGTGGTCATGATCCTGGACGACCCGGACGGTTTCGAGGATACGGCAGCGTTCTGCGGGGATTTCCCGATCATCGACCTCGGGTTCGCGGCCGAGTTTTTTCTCCCCTCCCTGAGATCCTGCACCCTCAAGAGCCTCTGGGAACTTATTCACGAAAAAGAGCGGGACAAGATCCGCTTCAGCGGACCGGAGGCGGCCGAGCTTGCCCTGGACCTGGTCCGGCATATCTGCGGCGCCCGGCTCAATGACGCGGTCGCCCCTCATGCCCCGGCCGTCCGCCATTTTCTTCGAAAGAGCGGCACCCTTTTCGGGGGGGTGTTCGTGCATCTCGCCCGCCGGTATCGAAACTATTTCGGCGGGCTTTTCGATGTCTGCCGGGAGGAGGATACCGATCACTGGGGCCGGTTTCTGGAACGGGCGGCCCAGACCTCCCGGCAAAAAAACTTGGGCGGGCCGGTTCGACCGATTTCACCGAAGACCATCGGCACCCTGTTTGAAGGATTGGCAGAGGCGGATTCGGATTTCAACCTGCGGCCGGAACAGATCCAATATGCCCGGCATGTGGCCGAGGCTCTCAACACCGGCGCGGTATTGACCCTCGAGGCGGGCACCGGCACCGGAAAGACCCAGGGATACCTCATCCCGGTACTGGAATTTCTTCGAAAAAACCCCGAATCCCGGGCCGTGATCTCCACCTACACCAAAAGCCTTCAGGAGCAGATTTTTCAGCGGGAGATGGTCTTTACCCGGTCGGCCCTGCCCCACTACCGAAAGATTTCAGTGGCCCTGCTGAAGGGAAAGTCGAGCTATATCTGCGCGGAAAAGCTGGACAGCCTGTATGACGATACCTTCACCGGCCCGGAACTTCTGTCCTGGCTCTACGGCCTCATCATGGCCTTTCATTTTCGAACCGCCGACGTCGATTCGGTGGGGGAAAAGGTCAAAAAATACCTCAACACAAGCGGATTTCTGAATCGAATGCTGGGGGAGATATCGGCCCGGTCGGGGTGCCCGCCCAAGCACACCCGATGCCCGGCCCAGGTGGTGACCGCAGAGGCCCGGGCCGCCGCTCTGGTCATCACCAACCACCACAAACTGGCCCTTCTGGATATGGACCCGGTCCTGGGCGGGCTGTTCACCAACTATGTCATCGACGAAGCCAACCACTTTGAAACCGCGGTGCGAAACGCCTTTCGGGTGGAGGTCCGGTCCCGGGAGATTCGGGACGTCCTGGACTACCTCATGAAAACCGCGGCCCAGATTCTGCCCCGAGCCGCCGGAGATTATGAAAAGGTGCTGATGCGGGGGATGGAAATGATCCGCCTGCTTCGAGACGGGATCAAGGAATTCCATGAAATCCTTTCAAACTTCACGCCCCGCCCGTCCAGGGGCGGGGTCGAATCGATTCAGTACGACCACCCCCGGATCGAGGACGGTTCCCTTCCCTATCAGCTGGGTCTTCTGGAAGAAGGGATTCGACAGGTGATCGAATCCTTCACCCGAATCAACCAGGAAACCGCCCGCCGGCTGCTCAAAATCCAGGGCCGCACCGCCAAGCGCATCGATATGAGCATGGCCCAGCTCACCGAAAAGGCCGACGCGCTTCGAATCATCTCAGACAGCCTGGCCCTCACCAACAACATCACCATCTACCAGGTGTTTCGCAGAAACTGGTCGGTGGGGGCCCAGTCGGTGCAGGTGGGGGATCTGATCCGCCGTCAGGTCTATGAACGGAAACATGCGGTCATCTATACCGCCGCCACCCTGTGCCATCACAACCGGTTCGACCGGTTTCAGGACATCACCGGCATGTCGGCCCCGCTCACCATCGAAAACGCCATCGCCCCCAAAGAATTCCGGTTCGCCCGAATTCCCTCCCCCTATGCCGCCGATGCCATGGAGATCGTGATTCCGCCGGGAACGGTGAGCGGCAAGTGGGCCAACAAAAAGGCCTGGATCGATTCGGTGGCCGAGGCCTTGCCCAAGCTGATCACCGAAAACAACGGCCGAACCCTGGTGCTCTTTTCTTCCTATGAGGATCTCAACGTGATCGCCGACCGGGTTCGGGACGCGATCAACGCCACCCGGTATCCGCTTCTGATTCAGCGGCCGGGCCAGCCCACCGTCAATCTCTGCGACGAATTCCGGGCGGTCAAAGAGAGCGTCCTCTTCGGTGTGGACACCTTCTGGTACGGGGTCGATTTCAAGGGAGACACCCTGACCCAGGTGATCATCACTCGAATACCCTATCCGCCGCCCTCGGACCCGCTTCAGACGGCGCGAAAAAAGGTTCTCCCTGAACAAGACTTCTGGAACCGGTACCGGTACGACACCGACATCAAAATGAAGCAGGGCATCGGACGCCTGATTCGGTGCGACACCGACCGGGGCCGGGTGGTAATTCTCGATTCCCGATATCGTCCGGATTGAAGCGGTTTCTGAATTCTGTATTGTCGGGTCGAATTCCGGACCTTGTTAATCCTTGGCCCGGTGGACACACCGAAAGGCGAACAGAAAACAGAGGCACCCGATGGTGAAGAGAATGAGATAGGAGATCCACCCCGGGGTCTGCCCGAAGGCGGCGGCCCGCACCGCCTTGGCCGCATGGGTCAGGGGAAGAAAATAGAGAATCTGCTGGGCCCATTCCGGAAGCCGCTCCACCGGAAAAAAGGTTCCCCCGAGAAAGGCCATGGGGGTGATGACAAAGCTGTTGATCATGGCCTGATCGGCGTGGGATTTGACCAGCATGGCCAAGGCCACCGCCAGAGAGGCGAACAAAAAGCTGTTGAGGAGCACCGCCAGCCAGAACAGCGGCGAATAGGTCAGCACCACCCCGAAGGCCAGGCCCAGCAGCAGAATGACGCCGACCGCCAGCAGGGCCCGGGTCATTCCGGCCAGCACCTCTCCGGTCACATAGGCCATGTCGCTCACCGGGGCCGACTGAAACTCCTCGAAGATGTGCCAATAGAACCGGGCGATGTTGATTTCGCTGGCGATCCCGAAGGCCTGGGTCATGCTGGACATGGCCACCAACCCGGGAATCAGAAACTCGGTGTAGGTAAACCCCTCCACCCGCACCTGGTCCCCCATGGCATAGCCGAAGGCGATCAGATACAGCAGCGGCGACACCGACATGGAGGCCAGCATCCGCTTGAGCCGGCGGCGAAGAATCAGCAGTTCCCGGTAATAGACCGCGTTCCACCCCTGAATCACTGCTTCACCTTCTTTCCGGTGAGGGCCAGAAAGGCATCCTCCAGGTTGACCCGGCGCATGGTGAACTCCTCCTCCTGACGGGTGATGTAGTCCCGGGCCGCCTCCCGGGTATCAAAGTAGGCGGCCTGCATTTCGCCGCCCACCACCCGGTCCACGGCCCAGGACCCGAGCCGGTCCATCAGATTCCGGGGCGAATCCAGGGCCACGACGGCGCCCTCGTCGAGCAGGGCCACCCGGTCGGCCAGAAACTCCGCCTCCTCGATGTAGTGGGTGGTGAGAAAGATGGTGGTTTTTCCCTTCTGAATCTTCTTGATCAGGGCCCAGATTCGGCGGCGGATGTTGGCGTCCAGCCCCACCGTGGGCTCATCCAGAAAAAGGACCTTGGGATTATGGACCAGGGCCCGGGCGATCATCACCCGCCGCTTCATGCCGCCGGAGAGCTGCTTGGCCGGGGTGGCGATCCGGTCGGTGAGGCCGATGTAGTCGAGCAGCGATTCGATCTGCCGCCGCCGCTCGGACCGGCCCATATGAAACAGGCGACCATGCACATCGAGGTTCTCGAACACCGTCAATTCCGGGTCCAGGTTGATCGACTGGGGCACCAGCCCGCACTGGCGCTTGGCCGCCAGTTTTTCCCGCTCGATATGGAACCCGTTGAGGTAGGCGTCCCCGCCGGACAGCTTGGTCAGACCGGTCAGAATGCGGATGGTGGTCGACTTGCCGGCGCCATTGGGGCCCAGATAGGCGAACAGCTCTCCTTCCGATACCGCCAGGCTGACATTCTTGAGGGCGTGGAGATTTTTATAATATTTACTCAGATGGTCGATTCGAATCATTTCCGTCGCCGTTTCGCGGTTATTCCCCGGCCGAAGCCGAAAGAAGGAAACCTATAGAAGGCTCGAGAAGATGTCAATCCGGAAAAATCGACTCAGAACCCTTCAGAAACCGGACCGTCCGTCTCAATTACATAGATACCGGCCCGGGAATAAGTTATATCGGGTATTTTTTTGATAGGGGCTTCATGATAAATTACCTTCGATTTACCTTATGGATCGCTTGTTTTTTCAATCCGATTCAGGTAACCTTTGATATTCATTTTCAGAACCGGCCTTGCCGAGAAAACGTCTTGCTTAATTTGAATTCGGAACATCAGCATCGAAATGTCAGCCGAAGATGAACCTTTCATCACACAGGGAGCGCCTAAAGGTGAACAATCGGGAAGAAAAGGAGAGCGCACATGCCCATTAAGGTACTGCTGGCCGACGATCACCAGATCATTCGAGAAGGGCTCCGTTCTCTTGTGGATCGCGAAGCCGACATGGACGTGGTGGCCGAAGCCGACAACGGCCGCCAGGCGGTGCAGTTGAATGAAAAACATAACCCCGATGTGGTGATCATGGATATCAACATGCCCGATTTAAACGGCATGGAGGCGACCCGCCAGATCATGTCCACCACACCCTCGGTCAAGATCGTGGCCCTTTCCATGCTCTCGGACCAGCGCTTCATCACCGGCATGATCAAGGCCGGGGCGTCCGGATACCTGTTGAAGGACTGCGCTTTCAAGGAACTGTCCCAGGCTATCCGCACGGTCGCCGAGGGCAAAATCTATCTGAGCCCTGCCATTTCAGGGGCGATTCGAGAATTCGTCAGTGAACTGCCGGAGATCGGCACCACCTCGGTGGAACTCACCGCCCGGGAACGGGAGGTGATTCAGCTCATTGCGGAAGGAAAAAGCACCAAGGAGATCGCCGAGGTGTTGCACGTGAGCGTGAAGACCATCGAAACCCACCGCCAGAATGTGATGCGAAAGCTGCGCATTTCCAGCGTGGCGGAACTTACCAAGTATGCCATTCGGGAAGGGCTGACCAGCATCTGAATACGTGAGTCTCAGGATGGGTGTCCCAACCCGGTGAACCCCGAAGGAGTAACCTATGCAGCATTTTGAAAGGGTCCGGGATGTCATCGCCTATGCCCAAGCCTTTCACCGGAAGCTGAGCGGATATTACCGGCGGCTTCGGGAGATGAACCAGCCGGAACGGGTCCTGATGCTGCTCGATTATCTGCAAAGCCATGAAGACCGGTTGATCGAAGCCCTCGACGATTTTTCCGATGAAGCGGGGAAACGGGTTCTGGAAACCTGGTTTCAATACACCCCTGAAAAGGACATCCTCGGTCCGCTTAAGGCCACCGACCCGGCCCCCGATCTTACCGTCGACCAGGTCATGAAAACGGCCATGAAGATGGACACGACCCTGATTCGATTTTTAGAGGAACTGACCGAGCAGGCGGATTCCCAACCGGTCACGGAAGTGTTTCAGAAGCTGGTGGAGATGGAAACAGCCGAGGACCGGCTTCTGGCCGAACAGACCCAGGGGATTCAGGAACTCTGAGATTTCCTTTTCGATTTACCGGATTCCGTAAAGCGGTTTTTAGGGATTATCCTTTGGTGAATACATATTTTAGAGTATTTATTTATCTCCCCGTTCATCATATGTTCTTGGATAAATTAACGATCTTGAAAGGTTGTCTGAAAGGAGGTGAAGCAGAATATGTCTATGCCGAAAGATGAAACCCAAGGAGAACTTATCGACGCTTGGCGAAGCTATTTGAATCAATTGGACCAGTCCCTGACAAAGATTGAGGAGAATCTCAACGAAGCCTCCGGAATGACGGACGTCTGTACGGACGAATGGTGTGAGGCGACGGAACATGTGATTGACGACATCGCCAATTCGCTGTTTACCATTCATGAACCGAAGTTTTCTTCACCTGAGGATTCCAAACGGATCAAGGATCTGAAGAAACGGGTTTATGAGCTTTACGCCAATTACAAGGATGTTTACAAAAAAGCGGGTGCCGGCGCTTAAGCAAAGGTATACGCGTCTTTTTTGAATAGAAAAGGGGAGCCGGATTCGTTCAGGCTCCCTTTTTATTTTTCTCTACCGACCTTTTTTCATTCATCAGATCAGCCCGATTTCGAATTTAAAACCGGTCATCCGCCCTTTTTCTGCTCATGGGTATGTTCATGCGGAACCATATCATCCGGATGATGCCCGTGATCGTGGGGATGGGGATGATCATGCTCGACGTCCCCGTGCCGATGGGTATGGGAATGGATAATGATGTTTCCGGTGCCCCCGCAATTATCGCAATTTTGAGCACTCATTTTGCCGGTTCCTTCACATTCGGGACATTCTTTTTTTTCTTCAGCCATTTTGAATACCTCCTTTTATCTGATCCGTTCATGTCTTCATGTTTCCATTCAGCTTTGAAATCCGTCCCGCCTTATTCCAATTTGGAAAGCGATACCTTTACGAAGGCCGGAATATCATCCGGATTTCGACTGGTAACCAGATTGCCGTCTTCCACGACCTCCTGATCCAGAAATTCAGCGCCCGCATTTTTGATATCCTGGGCGATGGATTTCCAACCGGTCGCCTTTCGCCCTCGCAGTACATCGGCGGTGATCAGCAGCTGAGCCCCGTGGCAGATAGAGAAAATCGGTTTTCCGATCTCCATAAAACTCTTGGCAAAGGCCACCGCTTCATCATGGGCCCGAAGTTTATCCGGGGAAAACCCGCCGGGAATCAGTAAGGCGTCGAAATCATTGGCGGCCACATCCTTGATGGCTTTATCGATCTGAACCGGGGTTCCGTCTTTTTTTCCCTTCACGGTCTTGCCGGCCTCCAGACCGATATGGGTCAAGTCATGGCCCTCGCTCTTAAAAGCTTCGGCCGGTTGGGTATATTCCGAATCCTCGAACAGGTCGTCGATAATGACGGCAATATGACTCATGATTTTTCCTCCTTTTTTTAGGCGCCCATGGATTCCACCGGTACCACAGGACAGGTGACACTGCCGCGTATACCGGGGCATTTTCGAATTTTCGCGGACAACTTACTCAGGCCGGCCATGTCATCGGCATCAACCCGAACGATCGCATCCCATTCTCCGAGCACATAATCCATCGATTCCACACCGGGCTCTTTCAATGCGTGAGCCGCTTGGGAAAGATCCGCTTCCGGATCGAACCTTACCAGAACATAGGCCTTCATAGGGTTTCTCCTCCTCATTTATATTATTGGATAGTCGACTAAAAACCTTTCATTGCCGGGGCCGGTGGTCACCGTCATCGGCCCTTGCGCAGCGTGATCCGCATCAGCAACACCAAAGTTACGAATATTCGGTGAAATTACAATAAGGTAAATCCCGTATTTCAGGATTGGAATCTATCCCGGATGAGTGTGCACAGCGGCGCGTGAGGGGTAAAACCGGTGAGAGAATCGGGTGAAGAGGAAATAAATTGAAAAAGCCGTATCGATGATTTTTCCATCGATACGGCTTTTGAAAGAATAACAGATAGTTTGCTACATTTCCATCATATGATCAAACAGCAGCAGTTGAATTTTTTCCCATGCATCGCTGTCGGCCACCGGCAAAGGAGTTTCTTTCTGAAAATGAAAATCCTCGCACAAATCCATAATCTCAGGGTTTTCAGCACTGAGGCTTTTCCAAATGCCTTCGGCGTTGTTGGAATCCGAGTTTTCGGCCAGAGCGGTAATCGCATCGATGATAAACACTTTCCCATCAGGGGTAAAACGGACCGGGGTATCATCCAGGTTGAGCACAACATTATTTTCCATAATTTTTTATCCTCTTTTCATTATATTGACAATTTTCCATACCTTGATTCGGGTCTACCCTGTTTGGAAAGCAATGGGAATACGGTAAACTCCGTAGGTGTATGGAAAAATATCTTTATTTTGGGCTGGGGGAATAAACGAAGCCGGTCGGCCTCTGTAAAGCGTGCGGCAATTCTTCCTTTATTATTTTTTTGAATCCCTTATGAATACAGGATGTCTCCATAGCATCTACAGGATAGTCTGTATAGATCTTTTTTAAAATTCCGGTTAAACAACGAGTAAATCACCCTACTGGAACAGAATTGAGTTGAAAAAAGAGACGACTGGCGCTTTGTGGAGGCGGATTCATTGCAACGACTATGGCAGGAAATATATGACATGAAGGCATTGGTTGTGGAAGACAATGAGAGTTTAAGGGAAACTCTCATGGAAATACTGGAGACCAACTTTCCGGATATGCAAGTGTCCGGCGCGTGCAATAGCCAGGAAGCCATGGCGGAAGTGGACAATAACCTCCCCGAACTGATTTTTATGGATATTCAGATTCCGGGTGAAAACGGCCTGAAGCTGACCCGGAAAATCAAAGCCCGATATCCCGATACAGTGGTGGTCATCCACACCAATTATGACCTGCCCGAATACCGGGAAGCCGCCGTCGATTACGGAGCCGATCACTTCCTGTCCAAAGAAAAATCCAACCCGGATGAGATTGTTGCGTTGGTGGGGTCTTTGTTTTCGAATACCTGAAATTTAACTCGTCTTCCGGCCCTCGATAATACTTCTTCTTTTCCAGTATTCCTGTTGGTTCATCGACATTTTCTGCTGACCGGTCGGCCACCATACTTTTCGATCCGAATGAACAGGAGATCTTTTTTCCTCATTTGATTCTGATCGACGGGTTTCCCTTTTCTGAATCTCCCCGGTCAAGGTTTTTTCACAAAAATCCTCTACTTAAATCGCTTTTCAACTTCTTGCAATGTCTTCAGAAAAGGGTCGTACTGCCTGATCCCTCTTTTCCATGTCTGTAACATTGCAAAATCGGACCATCTCACCGGTTCTGACGTTTTTTCCTGGCCATTTTAAAAATCCCGATAGTGAAGCTGATTGTGTATTCAACAACTCTTCAAGAGCTTCTATTCCTCTGTTTTTGCCGGGAAGAAAGCATCGAAGCATTTTCATAGATGCCGAATCCTTCCGAACAGGACCTTGGCGCCGGAGTGCGGCGCGGCGGAGGATTATGAGCGGTTTTTAACGGGTTGCATTAAATCCAAAAATATTATATTTTTCTTGATATGAAATCCAAAAAATTTATATCAAGAAAAATTATGGAGCGTATCGAGGAACGGTTTTTTCGAGGCAAGGCCATCATATTGCTCGGCCCCCGGCAGTCCGGGAAAACGACGCTGATCCAGGCCGTCATGGATCGATCGGATGAAAAGCACCTGATGCTCAACGCGGATGAGCCGGATGTGCGGGAACTTCTCCAGAACACGACCTCCACCCGGCTGCGGGCCATTATCGGCGACCATCGGATCGTCTGTATCGACGAGGCCCAGCGAATTCCCAATGTCGGCCTGGCGTTGAAGCTGCTGACCGATCAAATCCCCGATGTTCAGGCCATCGCAACCGGGTCGTCGTCCCTCGAACTCAACGCCAGCATCGCCGAGCCGCTCACCGGGCGGAAATTCGAGTTCAGGCTTTATCCGTTGTCCTTTGCCGAGTTGGCCGGGTATTATGGCCTTTTGGAAGAGCGGCGTCTTCTGGAACATCGTCTGATTTACGGCGGCTATCCGGAGGTCGTCACGTCCCCAGGTCAGGAAGAAGAACTGGTGAGGTTGTTGGCGGACAGCTATCTGTTCAAGGATCTGCTGAATCTGGATGGGGTGAAAAAGCCCGCCCTGCTTGAAAAAATCGTCAAGGCCCTGGCGTTGCAGCTCGGAAGCGAGGTCTCTTTCCATGAAATCGGTCAATTGACCGGATCGGACAGCCACACGGTGGAACGCTACATCGACCTGATGGAAAAAGCCTTCGTCCTGTTCCGGCTGCCGGCGTACAGCCGGAATGTCCGCAATGAAATCAAGAAGGGCAAAAAGATCTATTTTTTCGACAACGGCATCCGCAACGCCCTGATCGGAAATTTTCTGCCCTTGGCCAGCCGGACCGACGCCGGCGCGTTGTGGGAAAATTACCTGGTGTTCGAAAGGTTGAAAATGTTGCGCAACGAAGGGATTTACGCCGACGGGTTTTTTTGGCGCACCACCCAGCAACAGGAAATCGATTACGTCGAGGAGCGGGGGCCGGACCTGTCCGCTTATGAATTCAAATGGAATCCGAAAAAAAAGGGGACCGGTTTTCCCAAGACATTTGTGCGGGCCTATCCGAAAGCGACTACCGGATGGGTCACGCCCGAGGATTATGACCGGTTTTTGACGGCGCCGTAACATGGACAAACATTTGGCCTGGTTCAGGTGAAACAATGATCGAAAAACTGAGTTTCCGCTCGTTCAAATCCATAGAGAGCCTCGAATTTGAACCATCAACGGTCAACATTCTGATCGGGGCAAACGGCAGTGGAAAAAACAATGTGCTGGAGGCGATCGGGGTGCTGTCGGCGGCGGCCGGCGGGAGGGTGGATGATGAATCCCTTTTGAGGCGCGGGGTTCGGCCGGGGCTTCCATCCCTGTACAAATGCGCGTTTTCAGGTATCGAAAGAACGCCGCACATCGCTTTCGGCGCCTGGTGCCACCATGCATCCTATGAAGTGTCATTGTCCAATCCGATCCATGACCCCTTGCCTGAATGGCGGTATCACACGGAAAAATTAATCGAAAATGGAGATTCCGTCATTAACAGACCCGATAATGGTAAAGACAAATACAATCCGGAAGCCGGTTTGGCGGCCTTGTCGCTTGTGGCGCTGGAGGCGGCAAAGCCTGCGGCGACATTCCTCAGAACACTTCGTGAAACTGACATTTCAGAATTTCGTGAAACGGCATCATCATTTGGAAGATAGAGGCA
>JBKHDE010000044.1:0-25087 GCA_046541495.1 Desulfococcaceae bacterium | reverse complement strand
ACAGAGAATCAAGGAGTTCAGGCATGCCCGGGATCAACTGGACGCCAGGATAACCACCTGGATCGAGGAGTTGAACCGGGCCCACTAGAGGCCGGTCATACCCAGCCTCACAACTGTCGAAATCATATGTTTATCAGGAAAGGAGAATCATCATGAAGTTTCGGAAAATTGCGGCGATTGCATCCACCATTCTGGCCATGGGGCTCGTCGGGGCCGGGATTGCCGGCGCCCAGGTGGCCGTGGACCCGGACCTGCCGGATTACAAACCGGTCCAGGGGGTGTCCGGCAGCATCAAGAGCATCGGCTCGGACACCATGAACAACGAAATGACGCTCTGGGCCGAGGGGTTTTTGAAGATGTACCCCAACGTCAAGGTTGAGATCGAGGGCAAGGGCTCCTCCACCGCGCCCCCGGCCCTGATCGCCGGCACCTCCCAGTTCGGCCCCATGAGCCGGGAGATGAAGAGCAAGGAAATCGACGAGTTCGAAAAGAAGTACGGCTACAAGCCTACCGGGCTGCCGACTTCCATCGATATGCTGGCGGTCTATGCCCACAAAGACAACCCCATAGAAGGCATATCTTTGCAGAAGGTGGACGCGGTCTACTCCAAGAACCGCAAGGGCGGTTATCCCGAAAACATCACCCGCTGGGGTCAGCTCGGATTGACCGGAGAATGGGCCGACCGTCCTATCAGCCTTTACGGCCGCAATTCGGCATCGGGCACCTACGGATATTTTAAGAAAAACGCCCTGTTCGGCGGGGATTACAAGGACGAGGTCAAGGAGCAGCCGGGATCCTCCTCGGTGGTCCAGGGCGTGGCCAGCGACAAATCCGCCATCGGCTACAGCGGGATCGGCTACAAGACCGCGGACGTGATCGCCGTGCCCCTTGCGCCCAGGGAAGGACAGCCCTATGTGGGGGCGGTTGCGGAAAACGCTTACACCGGCGAGTATCCGCTGTCGCGCTTTCTCTATTTGTACGTCAATTACAAGCCCGGCAGCCAGTTGGATCCGCTGCGCCGGGAGTTCATCAAGTATATTTTCAGCAAACAGGGCCAGTCCGACGTGGTCAAGGACGGCTACTATCCGCTGCCGGCGGCTCTCTGCCGCGAGGCCCTGCAAGACGTCGGCATCACGCCTGATTTCTAGGGCGTAAAAATCTTTTAGCAAACGGCGCTTTTGCGGTGCGCATCCTCAGCCTGCCGCAAGGGCGCCTTGCCGGGAAAATTTGAATCATGAACGACAGAATCCAACCGAAACCGTCCGGGGCGTATACCGGCCGAAGCCGTCAGCGGAAAACCACGCGCCGCGTCCGCTGGGCCAACGGGATCGCCAAAATCCTGATCTCCTCCGGCGGCATCGCCACGATTCTTGCGGTCCTGCTGGTGTTCGTTTTCCTGGTTGCCGTGGTCATCCCACTGTTTCTGCCGCCCGACACCGAAACACTGCAGCGGTTGGACATCGCCGCCCCGGACGGCGGGGTGCAGGCGCTGGGCCTGAACGAGTACCTGACCATGGGCTGGGAATTTACCACCGACGGAACGGTGAAAGTACTCCGGCTGGACACGGGCGAGGTGATCGACCGGCAGCGTCCGGTCGGCGATCTCATCCCCACCGCCGCCGCCTTCGGCTTGCGGGACGGCGTGGTCGCCTTTGGATTCGCGGATGGTTCCATTCAATCGGGGACCATCGATTTTGCCACCCGTTTCGTCCCGCCGGACCAACTCCCCGCGGACATCCGCCGGACGGAGACCGGCTCCCCCGCCGTTTTTGACGGCGGGGTGATCCAACGCACCCCGGAAGGCCAGTTCCGCCTGCAAACCCTTGCCGTCGATTTGCAGGAACCGGTCATGGTGGAAGACGGCGCGGCCGTTCGACTGATCGACATCTCCATGAAATCCAGCGGTCCGGTGATCGCCGCCTACACCGAAAGCGGCACCCTGCACATCAACGAGATCGCCGGCCGCAAGAACCTGCTCACCGGCAAGACCACCCTCACCCTGAGCGGTGGAAAAATCCAATTCGATCCGCCCCCAGGTCAGGGCGCTCCGGCCTACCTGATCCTGGCCGGCCTGGGAGACAACGCCTTTCTGGCCTGGCCGGACGGGACCCTGGTGCGGTTCGATTCGCGCGACATTGCCGCGCCGGTGGCGGCGGAAACCATCGACATCGTGCCGGAGTCCGGCGAGATCCTGACCGCCTTCGGGAGTCTGATCGGCAAGACCTCCCTGGTTTCGGGAGACAGCGCCGGCCGCGCAAGGGTCTGGTTCCGCATCAAGCCCGACGATGCCGATACCGTGGACGGGGCCACGCTGGTGATGGGGCACGATTTGCCTCCCGGCTCGGCGGCGGTCACCTCCCTTCGCGGATCGCCGCGCTCGCGCATGGTGGCCGCCGGATTTGCGGACGGGTCGATCCGGCTCTACTATGTGACCAACGCGCGCCTGCTCGACCAAATGGCGGTGCATCCGCCATCAAACGACCCCGCACCGGTCCGATGGGTGACGGTTTCACCCAAGGACGACGCCCTGGCGGCCGCCACGACCGGCAAATTGGCCCTTTGGCGCATCGATGCGCCCCATCCCGAAGCGACCCTCGGGGCCATTTTCGGCCCGCTCTGGTACGAGGGGTACAACCTGCCCGAGCACGTCTGGCAATCCTCCAGCGGCACCGACGATTTCGAACCCAAATACGGGTTGCTGCCCCTTGTCTTCGGAACCGTCAAAGCCACCGTTTACGCGATGCTTTTCGGGGCGCCCCTGGCGTTGCTGGCCGCCGTTTACACCAGCGAATTGATGCACGCGCGGTTGCGCGGCCCGGTCAAATCCCTGATCGAAATGATGGCCAGCCTCCCCAGCGTTGTGCTGGGATTTCTGGCCGCCCTGGTGGTGGCGCCCTTTGTGGAAGACGTCGTCCCGGAGATGTTGACCGCTTTTGCGACGATCCCGTTTGCATTGCTGCTGGGGGCGTATGGCTGGCAGCTGCTGCCGAAAACCCTGGCTGTCCGTTGGGGCCGTTACCGCCTGGTCGGCATGCTGGCGATGCTGGGGGTCGGGCTTTGGATGGGCGTCGGCTTCGGCGCAATTGTGGAAAGGACCTTTTTCGCCGGTGACATCATGGCCTGGCTGAACGGGCGCAAGGGAACCGGCACCGGCGGCTGGATGTTCATCCTGCTGCCGCTCAGTTGTCTGGCCGCGGCCCTGGCGATGATGCGGTGGGTCACGCCGGTGATGCTGCGCCGGTCCTCCAAATGGTCCCGGACCCGGGCGGCCGTTTTCGAACTTGTCAAGTTTCTTGCCGGCACGGTCGGCGCCCTGGCCTTGGCCTGGGGCGTTTCCGCGCTGCTGGCCGAGGGTCCGTTCGGGTTGGATCCCCGGGGCGGTTTCGTCGACACCTACGTGCAGCGCAACGCCCTGATCGTCGGTTTTATCATGGGGTTTGCCGTCATCCCGATCATCTATACGATTTCCGAGGATGCCCTTTCGGCGGTGCCGGAACATCTTCGCAGCGCTTCTCTGGGGGCCGGGGCCACCCCCTGGCAAACGGCCGTGCGCATCATCGTGCCCACGGCCGCCAGCGGTCTCTTTTCGGCGGTGATGATTGGCTTCGGCCGGGCCGTGGGCGAAACCATGATCGTACTCATGGCCGCGGGGAACACGCCGGTGATGGACTGGAACATCTTCAACGGGTTCCGGACATTATCGGCCAATATCGCGGTGGAGCTGCCCGAAGCGGTCAAGGATTCCACCCATTTTCGCATGCTGTTTCTGGCGGCCCTGGTGCTGTTCGCCATGACCTTTTTCTTAAACACCCTGGCTGAAATGGTCCGCCAGCGCTTCCGCAAAAAGGCCTTTGAAATATGAAAAACGCAATTCCCGAGCAGACTTTCCCGGAGCAGGAATCCGAAAAGCCGTCTCGCCCGGCTCCACACGACCATTTCCCCGCCGCACCGGGCGGCCGAACTCAGGAAGGCGCCCGCCGCAAAAAGCGGGGCGGCCGCAATGCGGCCAATCTTCTGGCCCACGGGACCCCCATGGTCTGGGTGACCGGCGGGGCCATGACCATCTGCCTGGTGATGATCGCAACGCTTTTGCTTTTCGTGGCCTACAAGGGTGTCGCAACCTTCTGGCCCGTGCCCGTCGTGCAGGTTCGCACCCTGGACGGGAATATTTACATGGGCGAAGTGACACGCCACGACCGCTTTCAGCCGTCGGCGGCGGTGCTGGAAAAGCTTCCCGCCGACCAGGTCGCGGAGGTTAAACGCAGAGTCGCAGATGCGGGCGGATGGGCCGGCCGGCGGCTGATCCGCACCGGCAATTTCGAGCTGACCAATGAGCATTTCCATTGGGTCAGCGATTTTGCCACCGCGGTTTTCGGGGAATCACAACCGGAATGGGCGGTGGTGTTCGAGCGCCTGACCTGGGGCCGGTTCTACGGCACGCCGAGCGCCTTTCTGGTGGACGGCGCCCCGGTGGCGGATGAACCCGCGGCCGTCTGGGAGCAGTACCGCCGATACCATGAACCCGTGCGCGAACGCTGGGCCAGGGCGCGGGACCTGGAAAAGAACGCCATCGGGTCGGTCAACTACGAGCTGGAGCAGGCCCGTTTGAATCTTCGGAAAATCGAGCTTTCCCACGGAAAGGATTCGGAACCATGGCGCCGGGCCAAAGAACGGTTCGACGCCTTCGAAGCCGAGCGCCGGCAGACCTTTCAGCGGATTCAAAAGGAGATCAAGGCTTTGGATGCCGAAAACGCCCGCTATCAAATTCAGGTGACCACCGCCGACGGCAACCAAAAAGATATGGCCCTGTTCGAGATCGTGCGGGCCTACCCGGCCAACCAGCTCGGGTGGTTCGATAAAGCCGGCGTTTACTTTTCCCGCTGGCGGGAATTTCTGACCGACGATCCCCGGGAGGCCAACAGCGAGGGCGGGGTTTTTCCCGCCATTTTCGGCACGGTGGTCATGACCCTGCTCATGTCGGTGGCCGTGGCGCCGTTCGGGGTGCTGGCGGCCCTGTACCTGCGCGAGTACGCCAAGGCCGGCCCCATGGTGAGCGCCGTGCGCATCGCCATCAACAACCTGGCCGGCGTGCCCAGCATCGTGTTCGGGGTGTTCGGGCTGGGCTTTTTCTCCTACACCATCGGCGCCCGCATCGACCAGTGGCTGTTCGCGGAAAAGCTGCCCAGCCCCACCTTCGGCACCGGCGGCATCCTGTGGGCGTCCCTGACCCTGGCCCTGCTCACCCTGCCGGTGGTGATCGTGGCCACCGAAGAGGCCCTGGCTGCGGTGCCCAATTCCATGCGCGAAGGCTCTTACGCCTGCGGCGCCAGCAAATGGCAGACCATTGAACGGATCGTCCTGCCCCGGGCCATGCCAGGCGTTATGACCGGCATGATCCTGGCCATGGCGCGCGGGGCCGGCGAAGTGGCGCCGCTGATGCTGGTGGGGGCCGTCAAGCTGGCGCCGGAGCTGCCCATCGACGGCCATTTCCCGTTTGTTCACCTGGAGCGCAGCTTCATGCATCTGGGTTTTCATATTTACGACCTGGGCTTCCAGAGTCAGAACAGCGAGGCGGCCAAACCCATGGTGTTCACCACCACCCTGCTGCTGATCGCGCTCATTTTTCTGCTCAACGCCACCGGCGTCTACCTGCGCAAGCGGTTGCGCCGCAAATTTGCGTCGTCGGTGTTTTAAAACCGGAGAGGATCCTTATGACCGAAGCATCGGCACACATTGATCGACAGGCGATCCCCAAAGAGGCTTCTGAAAACCGATTGACGGCCATTTCCGACGGAAGGCGTTTCCCAACCGAAACCCACCCGGAATTGGCCGGGGAAACACCTGTCCTGGAAACCAGGGATTTTTCGCTCTATTACGGGGAAGTCCAGGCATTGTTCGACATCAATATGAATATCCCTGCCGGAAAGATAACCGCCTTGGTGGGTCCGTCCGGCTGCGGCAAGTCCACCCTGATCCGCTCGGTCAACCGTATCAACGACCTGATCGACATCGTCCGAATTGAAGGCGATATGCACCTGAACGGGGAATCGATCTACGACCCGGCTGTGGACGTCATCGAACTTCGAAAACGCATGGGCATGGTGTTTCAAAAACCCAATCCGTTTCCCATGACCATCTATGAGAACGTGGTCTACCCCCTGCGCATCGACGGAGAAAGGGACCGGCGCCTTCTCGACGAGGTCTGCGAGCGCAGCCTCAAGGGGGCGGCCTTGTGGGAGGAAGTCAAAGACCGCCTGCAGGAAAGCGCCCTGGGCCTTTCCGGAGGCCAGCAGCAGCGGCTTTGTATCGCCCGCGCCATCGCCGCCGAACCCGAGGTGCTGCTCATGGACGAGCCCTGCTCGGCCCTGGATCCCATTGCCACCAACAAAATCGAGGACCTTCTTCAGGAACTCAGGGGCGATTATTCCATTTTGATCGTCACCCACAACATGCAGCAGGCGTCGCGGACCAGCGACTACACGGCCTTCATGTACTTAGGCCATCTGCTGGAGTACGGCCCGACGGCGACGATATTCCAGAAACCGATCCTCAGGGAAACACTGGACTACGTCACCGGCCGGTTTGGATAACCCCCGCATCGGTCACCGGCGGGAATGCTTACACAACGAATAACAGAAAGGAACCGAACCATGAATTCACCGCGTTATCTTATCGCCGCTTTGGCAGTTGGATCGATCATCACCTTTTTCGGCTGCGCCTCGACCATGGCAGGCGCCGACACCGCGGGGGGCTCGAAGGAGAAAGCCGCCTATGCAAAGCCGGGGTTTCACACGATGGTCGAAGACGGCCGGCTGTGGGTGTTCCGGCAGGGAGCCGAGGAATACGATGACTACCGTAAACATGGGGAGCTGGCCAAGCACGTCATCCGCCCGGCCGCCGGCCCCGGCGGGGTCACCATCAAGGCGCCGGACACCGAGACCATGACCCTGTACTTATCCGCTAAACCCGGTTTTCATGTGGCGCTGGAAGACGGCCGGCTGTGGGTGTTCCGGCAGGGGGCCGAGGAATACGATGCCTACCGTAAACACGGAGAGCTGGCCAAGCACGTCATCCGCCCGGCCGCAGGCCCCGGCGGCATTACCCTCAAAGCCCCTGATGTCGAGACGCTGGACGATTATCTGGCGGCCCGCTGATCCGGGGAAAGGGAGTCAAGGATGCCGGTACGCTATCGCAAAGAGGTCGAAGAGATCCGCATTCGCCTGGGCCAACTGACCGCCGTGGTCTCGGAAAATGTCCGCCGGGCCATGGACACCGTTGTGACCGCCGATGCCGCGGCGGCCGGGAGGGTGATCCGGGACGAGCAGGAGATCAATCGCCGGGAGGTCGCGCTTGAAGAGGCATGCATCAAGGTGATGACCCTTCATCACCCGGTGGCGGACGAGCTGCGTTTTCTGGTGGCGACCCTGAAAATCAACCACGACCTGGAGCGGATCGGCGACCTTGCCGCCGGAATCGCCAAGCGTACACGCGTCTTGACCCCGGACGACATCGAACCCTTCAGGGTGTCGCTGCAGGGGTTGGTCGAGCAGTTGAATGGCAGGCTGAAGGAAAGTGTGTCCGCTTTTTTCGAGCGCGATCATGAGCAGGCCGCACGTTTGTGGATGGGCGACGACGAGGTGGATGCCCGAACCGCGGGATTGACGGATGATATCCGGGCCGCGATCCTGGACCGGCCGGCCCGGCCGCAGGCCTTGTTCACCCTGCTGGCCATTGTCCGGCGCATCGAGCGGTTGGCCGATCATGCCGCCAATATCGCCAAAAACGTAATCTACCTGGCCCTGGGGGAAATCGCGCGGCACCGAATGGGCGAATTCCGCCGGCAGGTCGATGACGGCAAACCCAAGGCCCTGATGGTGTGCGTGCACAACAGCGCCCGCAGCCAGATGGCCGCGGCTTGGGTCAACCATCTCTACGGCGACCGGCTGGAAGCGGAAAGCGCCGGGCTCAGGCCCGGCGTCCTCAACCCCCTGGCGGTGCGCGCCATGCAGGAGGTGGGGATCGACATCTCCGGCGCCCGGACCCGCGACGTGTTCGAGGTGGCGCGCAGCGGCCATCCGTTTTCCCATTTGGTGGCGGTGTGCGACGAGGCCAGCGCCGAGAAATGCCCCCCGTTTCCGGGCGTGGAAAACGTCCAGCACTGGAACCTGCCCGATCCGACCGCCTGGCCGGGCGATGATGAGGACAAGATGGTCCGGTTCCGAGAGGTTCGGGACGAACTGCGCCGACAGGTCGAACAGTGGGCGGCCGGCTTGCCCGATTTCCTCAATAGATAGATGCCCGGGCCAAAATACAGCGGTCCGTAAACCCGGAATCCAATACGGCCGCCCTTGTTTGACAAGCATGTGGAGCAGTGGTATTGGAAACAAGGGCCGGGTAAGCAGACTCGAGTTCAAACTGAAAGAACCACCCGTAATTACGACCGCGAAAAGCGCCAGGAGCGCTTGGCCAAGCACAAAGGAGTTAAGGAGGCACTCGATTACCGCATACAACCGGAAAAATCAGTATTCGAAAAACGATGCCTGCGCCTGCTGCGATTCTATTCGTGATGACCGGCGATGCATTGTGTGCGGCGCGATCTCGGCTCATTTTTTTGTCAGTGCGGACGGGAATCGATACGAGCGCTGCGGGGCTTGCCATGCTACATTTCTGAATCCGGAGCAAAGGGTGCCGATCGACCATGAGCAGGCCATGTATCGCCTCCACAGGAATGACCCGGGAGATAAGGATTACCGCCGGTTCCTGTCAAAACTTGCAGGCCCGCTGCTGGAAAGACTGCCGCCGCAGGCGAAAGGGTTGGACTATGGATGCGGGCCGGGGCCGGCGCTTGCGTGCATGCTGCGCGAGGCGGGCCATCATGTGCGACTGTTCGACCCGCTTTTTTTCCCCGACCCCGAACCCCTTGAAGATCTCTACGATTTCATTGTCTGTGCAGAGGTAATCGAACACTTCCACCGGCCGGCCGGGGAGTTCGCTCGTTTCGACCGGATGCTGCGCCCCGGTGGATGGCTGGCGATTATGACCTGCTTCCAGACGGTAGACGACCGTTTCGAGCACTGGCATTACCGCCGGGACCCGACCCATGTGGTCTTTTTTCGGGAGGCGACGCTGCGGTATATTGCACGCCGTTTCCGGTGGCGCTGTGAAATCCCGTTAAAAGATATTGCGCTGATGCAAAAACCCCAGAATACCCTTGATACAAAAATCATGCACAAGAAAGCCTGCCATGAGTGATGCTATTGACCTCGAAGATTTCAAAAAACGCCTTGAGCAGCGCCTGAAGGAACTCACCGACGGCCGAAAGGCGGACCGCCCGCTGGAACTGGACCCGTCGCGCGTGGGCCGGCTGTCCCGCATGGACGCCATGCAGCAGCAGGCCATGTCTCAGGCGGCCGCCCGTCTTGCCGCAACGGAGGTACAGCGCATTCGAACGGCGCTCAA
Source organism: Desulfococcaceae bacterium (assembly GCA_046541495.1). Taxonomy (GTDB): domain Bacteria; phylum Desulfobacterota; class Desulfobacteria; order Desulfobacterales; family Desulfococcaceae; genus JAABSQ01. The sequence goes on along the minus strand of JBKHDE010000044.1, from coordinate 15,628 downwards.
GCGCATGGCTGCCGGTGATTACGGCTATTGCATACTTTGCGAAGAAGAGATCGCCGAAAAGCGGCTGCGGGTGGACCCGAGTGTCCTGACCTGCATCGAGTGCGCCCGAAGAAATGAGCTTTCAAGTTCGGGGTGAAGGCGGCTGCCCGGTTTTCGGCATACCGGAGGAAAACAAATGATCGGCGCGATCGCAGGCGACATAATCGGCTCGGTATACGAAGCCCGTCCCATCAAGACCAAAGATTTTCCCCTTTTCCATCCCCGGTGCCGCTTTACGGACGACTCCGTGCTCACGATCGCGGTGGCCCAGGCGATTTTGACCGATGGAGATTACCGCCGCCGGGTATGGGAAATCGGCCGCCGCCATCCCCATGCCGGGTACGGAGGAAGCTTCATCGGCTGGCTTCACTCCAGCGATCCCCAGCCCTACAACAGCTGGGGCAACGGGTCGGCCATGCGGGTCAGTCCCGTAGGATGGGCCTTTGGCACCGTCGATGAGGTCTTGAACGAGGCGGCCCGCACAGCGGAAATTTCTCACAACCACCCCGAAGGGATCAAAGGCGCACAGGCCGCCGCCCTGGCCGTTTTCCTGGCCAGGACGACACGGGACAAGGGGTTGATTAAAAAAGAGATTGCCGGCAGATTCGGTTACGATCTGGACCGCTCGGTAGACCGTATCCGGCCATCCTACGGCTTTGACGTATCCTGCTGGGGCACGGTTCCGGAAGCCGTCATTTCCTTTCTGGAGGCAGACGCCTATGAGGATACGGTCCGAAACGCAATTTCCCTCGGCGGGGACAGCGACACCCTGGCCTGCATCGCAGGCGGTATCGCCGAAGCATACTACGGCCCGATTTCAAATAATATTCTCGACAAGGTCAAGGAGCTGCTTGCACCTGACCTCCTGCAGATCACCGAACGATTCTGCCGCAAATACCGACCCGGCATGGACCTCGAAAGCGGTGAAGCGCTTTGAGTAAAACCGGTGGAAAGTCCTGATAGACACTCAGGGGCGGAAACGACCGAAAGCTTTGATTTTCCAGAAAATTTCCATAATTTCCATTCCGGATGGTTGACACTCATATCGAGTGATGCCATAATGCTTCACATGAACCCATCCGGCAATCAAAACCACCGTTTTTTTCAAAAAACAAGCCATAAAAAGGCGGGTGTGGTGCATTCATCCATTCATGCGATAATGATTTTTCCCGGTTACCGGCATTGAACCGGACCGGTAACCCGCATTGAAATGGACCAACCCGCGCTGACACTGACCCCCGGCGGCCGCCTTCACCCGGTGGAAGGCGGCGGCGATGCCGGGGCGAGGCCCGACCCCTGGATGAAGCGGGTGGCCACCGGGTTTTCGTCCTCTTCGGCGGAAGGCCTTTTCGCGCTCGCCGCCACCCTGCCGGAAATACCGCCGGCGCCGGCGCTCTCCTTTTGGCGGGATTTCGCCTCCCGCTACCTGACCCGTCTCTGCCGAACCCCCGAATCCGTCGAAGGGCGCATCGATCCCATCGCACCGCCGGATGAATCCGAACTGGCGGCCCTGGTAATGTCCGCCCCCCCGATGCAGGGCGGAGAATACCTGAACAGCGAGGTTCTGTACAGCCTCTGGGTCGATCTGGACACCTGGGCGCGGCAACGGATCGTCGCATCCGGAAAGGGTGCGGCCGGTTGGCTGAAAAAACACGCCCCGATCTGGAGCCGGGTGGGGCGGGTCTGCTTTCATATTGCGGAAAACAAGCGGGACCCCGACCTGCCCTTCGCGTTTCTGGCGACCTATGCACCGAGTCTTTCCACAGGCGGACGGGTGCAATACCGCCCCCTTGGCAAAGCCCTTCAGGAGTATGCGGGGGAACGAAACAAGGAAGCCCTGATCAACCTGCTGGAGCCGGTGTACCGGGCATCCGAACGGGTCGGCTTCGTCAGGGAGATGGTCGAATCGGGAGACATCTTCCACCCCCTGGCATGGACCCCGGCCGAGGCCTACCGCCTTCTCAAGAACGCGCCCCTTCTCGAGGAAAGCGGCCTGCTGGTCCGGCTTCCGGACTGGTGGCGGAAACGTCCCCGGCCCCGCGTGACCGTGTCCATCGGGGAAAAAAAACAGAGCCGTTTCGGCGCCGATGCGATGCTCGACTTCAATATCGGCATCGCAATCGGAGACCAGAAGCTGACGGAAAAGGAATGGCGCCGAATCCTGGCGTCGGAGGACGGCCTGGCCTACGTGAAGGGCCAGTGGGTCGAAATCGACCGGGAAAAGCTCTCCGAGGCGCTTTCCCATTGGAAACAGGTCGAGGCCGATGCGGCCGGGGAAGGCATCTCGTTCATCGAGGGGATGCGCCTTCTGGCGGGAGCGCCGGCCGACCTGGACGCGGACGGCCCGCCCGGCGAAGATCGCGAGTGGTCCTTTGTCGGCGCGGGAAAATGGCTTTCCGATGTGCTGTCCGATTTGCGAAATCCTGAAAATTTAGACGCCGGCAGGCGCTGCAAAACCTTTCGCGGCGCCCTTCGCCCCTATCAGGAGGTCGGGCATAACTGGCTCTGGTTGCTCTCGAATCTGGGGCTCGGCGCCTGCCTGGCCGACGATATGGGGTTGGGCAAGACGATTCAGGTCCTGTCGCTTCTGTCGGCCTTGAAAGAAAATAAGCATTCGCCTGCGAAACCCTCGCTTCTGGTGCTTCCGGCATCCCTTCTGGCCAACTGGAAGGCCGAAATACAGCGGTTCGCACCGATGCTCAAGACCGCTTTCATCCACCCCTCGGAAACGGAAAAACCGGTCCTTGAGGCCATGGCCGAAAAGGCCGGCGAGGATCTGGCCGAAACCGACCTGGTGCTGACCACCTACGGCATGCTCCTCAGACGGAAATGGCTGCTCGATATCGAATGGCGCCTGGTCATTCTGGATGAAGCCCAGGCCATCAAAAATCCCGCCACCCGCCAGACTCGAACGGTCAAACAGCTTCAGGCGGATGCCCGCATCGCACTCACCGGCACACCGGTGGAAAACCGCCTGACCGATCTCTGGTCGCTGTTCGATTTTCTCTGTCCGGGCCTGCTCGGCTCGGCCGCGAAATTCAAAAAATTCGTCAAGGGCCTGGAAGAGCGGGACCACGACCGCTATGCCCCGCTCCGGAACCTGGTCGGGCCTTATGTGTTGAGACGGCTCAAAACCGACAAACGCATCATCTCGGACCTGCCCGACAAGACCGAAATGAAGGCGTTCTGCGGTCTGTCGAAAAAACAGGCCGGGATATACGCCAAATCGGTGAAAGAACTTGCGGCGGCCCTCGAAAACCTCGATGGAATGCATCGACGCGGACTGGTTCTCGCCTATCTGATGCGGTTCAAGCAGATCTGCAACCACCCGAGCCAGTTTACAGCCGACGGCGAATACGATCCCGCCCACAGCGGCAAGTTCGACCGCCTGAGGGGGATCTGCGAAGAAATCGCATCGCGGCAGGAAAAGGTGCTTGTGTTTACCCAGTTCCGGGAGATGACCGATCCCCTCGCCGCCTTTCTCGGGAAGGTGTTCGGTCGCCAGGGGCTGGTTTTGCACGGCGGCACTGCGGTGAACAAGCGCAGAAAGCTGATCGACCTGTTTCAGAAGGAAGAAGGGCCGCCGTTTTTCGTGCTTTCCCTCAAGGCGGGCGGCACCGGGCTCAACCTGACCGCCGCCTCGCATGTGATTCATTTCGACCGCTGGTGGAACCCGGCCGTGGAAAACCAGGCCACGGACCGGGCGTTTCGCATCGGACAGCACAGGAATGTGGTGGTACATAAATTTATTTGCCGGGGGACGATCGAAGAAAAGATCGACCAATTGATCGAAGAAAAAACAAGCCTGGCGGACGATATCCTGAAAGCCGGGGCCGAATCGATGCTGACGGAGATGAGCAACCGGGAACTGCTCAAAATCGTGGCCCTGGATATCGACCGGGCCGGGTGGTAGGAGCCGAATCATGAGTTATCGCTGGAGACCCTATGTGCCCGTTGCCGTGCGACGGGCGCGCGCCATGAAAGAGCTGAAAAAACTACGGAAAAAGGGGCTTGAGGTCCACCCCGTGGAGATTCGGGGGCGAAAGATCGCGCGAACCTTTTGGGGGGATTCCTGGTGCGATCACCTCGAGTCGTTCAGCGATTACGCGAACCGCCTGCCGCGCGGCCGCACCTATGACCGCAACGGATCGGTGTGCCACCTTGAGATCACTCAGGGCCAAATCCATGCCATGGTCTGCGGTTCCGAGCTCTACACCGTGGATATCTCCATCAACACCCTTCCCCCGAACCGGTGGAAAGAGGTGAAGCAGCGCTGCGCCGGACAGATCGGTTCGCTTCTGGAATTGCTTCAGGGGCGGCTTTCCGAAAATGTAATGTCGGTGGTGACCGACCGGGACCAGGGGCTCTTTCCGTTGCCCGAAGAGATCCGCCTCGAGTGCAGCTGCCCGGACTGGGCCGTGATGTGCAAGCATGTGGCGGCGGTGCTCTACGGGGTGGGCGCGCGGCTTGACGAAAGACCGGAGCTGCTTTTTCTTCTGCGGGGCCTGGATCATGAAGAGCTGATCGAGGCCGAAGCCGGCCTGACGGCGGCTGCATCCACGGATTCGAAAGGCGGCCGCAGGCGGATTGCGGATGATGACCTGACCGACGTGTTCGGCATCGAGATGACGGACGATGCAGCCCCCGCGGAATCCGAATCAGAACCGAAATCCGATTCTAAATTCGGGCCGCGCCGCAGGAAAACGGTCCCGAAGCCCAAGAAGACGCCCAAAGCTGCGGCAAAGAGGACGGTGAAGGAAAGCGCCGGGCCGCCTACCGGGAAAGCGGTTGCCGCACTGCGCGCGAAGTTCGGCATGTCGCAAACCGAATTCGCGAGGCTGCTCGGGGTCAGTCTGCCGACGATCGGAAACTGGGAAAAAAAGACCGGAACACTCCACCTGCAGACCCGCTCGCTCGAGGCATGGAACACGACAAGCCGCATGACCAAAGCCCAGGCCCGGCGTAAAATAAAGGATTAGTGCTAAATGCCGATTGAATCCGGTTTCACCGCCTCGATATCCGCGGATGCCACATAGTTTTCGGAGCCGCTTCCCGGAAACCATTCACTCACCAACTCCCGGCTGTAGGCTTTCAGTTTAATATCGACGTGTCGGAATCCCACCCCATCCAACAGGCCGCGGATCTTGTCCACGTGCTCCGCACCGGCGATACAGCCGGTCAACAGGGCGGCCTTTTGACGCAACGCCTCCGGCATTTCGGCCGTGGCCACCACATCGGAAATGACCAGGCGCCCGCCCGGTTTCAACACACGATAGGCATCCTTGAATACCTGCCCCTTATCCGGGGAAAGATTGATGACGCAGTTGGAGATAATGACATCCACGCTGTTGTCGCCCACCGGCAGGTGTTCGATCTCTCCCAGACGGAATTCGACATTGGCGGCCTCCATTTTCCTTGCGTTTTCCCGAGCTTTGGCCAGCATTTCCGGGGTCATATCCACACCGATGACCCGTCCCTTCAGCCCCACTTGTTTTGCAGCCAGAAAGCAGTCGAAACCGGCGCCGCTGCCCAGGTCCAACACCACCTCACCTTCCTGCAGGTTCCCGATGGCGGTCGGGTTGCCGCAGCCCAGCCCAAGGTTGGCGCCCTCCACGACACTGCCGAGTTCACCCTTCGTATACCCCATCACCTGGTTGATCAGTTCAAGATTATCCCCGGAAGAGCCGCAACAGGACTTGGCCGGTCCGGACCCGCAGGGACCTTCCGCAGCCTTGGCGTATCGATCCCGCACGATTTTTCGGATGATTTCAGAATCTTCTCCACTCATTTTTCATTCCTCCATATGGTTCTGGTCGATCATAAGAGATGTGATTACTTCAAAAGAAAACGGCACCCGGTCATCCTTGGAACAACCTATCCCAGGTTCAGAACGTAAAGAGACGGATTACACGCGGCTTTTCGCAAGACAAGGCCCTCGGGTGTCGGCGGCTTCCATCGAAAAAGAAAGAATATTCTCCAATCGATTCCGGTCTGCTTGAATCACGGGATCATCCCCCACCGCCTTCAGAGTCCATTCCAATGCCTGGGCAACGAATTCAGGCGCTTCAGATCCGGTGTTCAGGCGATAATGCATCCAGCGGCCGTCTTTACGCGCCTTGACCAGAAGTGCATTTCTCAGCAGGAACAAGTGCTTGGATACCGTTGAAGGGGCCAGTTCGAGCATATCGTTGATATGACAGACGCATAATTCTTCCTTGGCGTTTAAAGCCAGAAGAATACGCACTCTATTCTGATCCGAAAGGGCCTTGGTAAGATTCATGAATCGAAGCATTCCATACCTCATAATTCGCCATTTAACGAAATAAAAATACCTCTCTCTTTCTACTTTGTCAACCATTTTTCAAACCGTGCCCCGAGCACCGAGGCACCCTATTTTTCTTCGGAACCAGCCCCTGCGTCTCCATCGCGGCGGCCGGCAGTTTCACGGCGCTGGTTCAGCGGCTGCTGGTGACTGAATATTTTCAGAGAGGCGGATTTCGCTGATCAGACAACCTTGCATTCATATGCCAGGAATTTGGGATCATCTGTCATGACAGGCAGTCCGTTTGATAGGGATTGTGCAATAATCATCCGGTCAAAAGGATCTTTGTGGTGAAGCGGCATTGAGCCCAAGAACATGGCGTCGGCGCCTGAAAAATTCATTATCTCAATGCCCGTTTTTTCGGCCATTTCCACCGGATCAAATTCAATGTTGATTTTACCGATCGAATGCTTGATCATGAGTTCGGCAATACTCATAGAACTCAGAAAAATTTCATTCGCTCGGGATTCCACCTGATAGCGTCTTTTCTCATCGAGCTTTTCAGGGCAAGAGAGCATCCATAGGAAGATATGGGTGTCGATCAGGATTTTCATCCGTCATTTCCATAAAACATGGTATTGATTTCTGCATCTTCATCCAAAAAATCCTCCGGAATCTGAATTTCTCCCGCCAGCAAACCGAGCTTACGCTTTTCTTTGGGTTTGTGCGGCACCAATTCCACTAATGGAAGATTATTTTTCGCGATAATCACCTCTTCGCCGTGATAAGCCATATCGATCAATTTCGATAAGTTTGTTTTTGCTTCGGATACGTTGATAATCATCTCATTATCCTGAGTACGGATGGTTATAGTGAACCAAAGATATCTATTTAGACCAAGTTGGTCAATACGAATCTCTACCAAAAACCAAAACAGCAGAAATACAGACTTGACACCTGTTCCATTGGGCATGTCTCAGAATATCAATCTTGACAAGGAAAACGAGGCAAGACCGATGCCCCAGAAATCCAGGATATACTTGGTCGCCGTGAAGAGCATGATCACCACCAGCATCCATTTGATGACTCGCGACGGAATGAATTTCTGGCAGCGCGCCCCGAGATACATTCCGGCAATGCCGCCGAATCCGAAAAGGCCTCCGAGCAGCCAATCCGGGGCAACGGAAAGGTGCGGATAAAACGGGGCGATGGCCTGGTAAAAGGCGACACCGGCCACCGAAGTGACGAAGGTTCCCATCAGTGCGGCCCCGGCCACGATAAAGACCGGCAGCCCGAAAAAGGTGACGAAGAAAGGGGCGATGATGGAACCGCCGCCGATCCCGTAGATTCCGCCGACGATACCGACGATGAAGCTGAGCGTGAAAATACCCCAGAATGAAACATCGAAGGATTCGCCATAGAACGTGAATCCCAGCCGCTTCAGATTGAAGTGCGTCACCGTCGTGACCGGAAAACGGGCCTTTTCGGCCGTCCGGGTTCCGATCTTTCCGGAACGGCCGCCTTTGACCATCTGCTGAAACCGCTTTTCACTGTCGGCCGCTTTGGCGTCACTGCCTCGGTTCCGCTTCAATAAATCCCGCGCCATCTTCAGGCCGATGTAGAGGAGGACACCGCCGGCGAAGAGTTTGAAACGGGTCGCGTCCGGCAGGTAGACTACGCGCAGGACGGCGCCGATGAAAACGCCGGGCAGCGTGGCGGCGATCACGATCCAGGTCAGGGGCCACACCATCCGCCCCTCGCGCCAGTAACGGTAGACCCCGCTGGGAATGGCCACGATGTTGAAAACCTGATTCGTGGCACTGACCGACGGGTTGGTGTATCCGAGAAAGGACATCTGAAACGGCAGCAGCAGAAAAGCCCCTGAAATACCGCCCATGGAAGTGAAAAATGAAATGACAAACGCCACCAGCGGCGGAATCCAGACGGCGACTTCTATCCCTGCGATCGAAAAAAACATGAGCCTTTCTCCTGTCTCGAAAAGCGCTTGATTATAGACACGAAAGATTACTAAGCAAAAACCGGCTAGTCAAGGTTTATGCGCTGTACTCGAACCGATAATTCGAAAAAAATCAACGGTTTCGACAGATGAAGAAAACAGGCCCCAGATCCTGCGGTTTCGCCAAGCGCCGAGGAGGTCCGGAGGCGATCCGCAAGGCCCGGGCCGTGGAATGGATACAGGGCGATATGCCCTTACCGGCGGTTCAGATGATTTTGGGACATTCGACTCCCAATCTCACCTCGTCTTACGTCTCCTTTTCCAAAGAAGAAATTCAGCTTCTCGCAAAACGCTTCATGGAAAAAGAGTCGGCGCGAAAATCGAGCGCAAGGAACCGTTTTTTCTGTAAAATCGAAAACATTCTGCGAGGCGACATCCAGACACGGGTGGAGATGACCTCCATCGACGGCCATTCCATCTCCACGGTGATCACCAATGACAGCCTGGAGAGGCTCGATTTGCATCCCGGCCGATTGATAATCGCCGAAATCAAGGCTTCGTGGGTTCTCCTGCAAGGCGGTGGGGCGATCCCCGTGTGCAGTGCCGAAAACAGACTCCAGGGGGTTTTGATCCAAATCACGCGGGGCGAAATCAATACGGAATACGTCGTCCGGATTTCGGATGCGACCGAGGTATGCGCCATTGTGATGCATTCCGTGCAGGCCGATTGACAGCGCAGGCTGGAGTTCTCTCTTGTTCGATCGAGTGGTCCGGATGAGGGAAAAGTCTCAATAATTTTCGGAGATACTATCGGTTGCCTTTGATTGACAAACATGTACAGCGACGGTATTGAAAGAGTGAGCGCGAATTGCCGTTGTACTTCAGCAGCATGACCGTCATGAATGATCCGGTCCTCGACAATCAGGATGGGAGCATATCATATTCGGAATGTCGTGTTCAGAGTTGTATAGGTTGAACGAATCCTTTACCAAACACAAGGAGGGTTGCCATGGCACAATGGTATTTAAGTTACGGGGGCGATCAGATCGGCCCTTTTGATGATACGCAGGCCCGATTCCAGGTGGAAATGAAAGGCACCGACGGATTTGCCTGGCGGGAAGGGATGGCCGAGTGGCTGCCCATCGCCCAGGTTCCCCAACTCGGAAGCACCGCCGACGGCCCCTCGGCGCCCCCGCCCCCGGGCGTGTCGGCCGAACGATCCACAAGGTCCGGCGGGCCGGCCAGCGCCGATGAAATCGACTTCAAGATTTTCGGCTCCGAAATGCAGTTCGTGGAGATCGAACTCGACCCCGGCGAAAGCGCCGTGGCTGAAGCCGGCGCCATGATGTACAAGGGCCAATCGGTGGAAATGCAGACCGTCTTCGGAGACGGTTCGGCTCCCAGCGGAGGCGGCGGCGGTTTCATGGGCAAGTTGCTCGGGGCCGGTAAACGCCTGCTCACCGGCGAAAGCCTGTTCATGACCGTTTTCACCCACACCGGCCGGGGAAAGGCCCATGCGGCGTTCGGCGCCCCCTTCCCCGGAAACATCATTCCGGTCTCTCTGGCCGACGTCGGGGGCATGCTGATCTGCCAGAAAGACAGCTTTCTGTGCGCGGCCAAGGGGGTCTCCATCGGGATCTACCTGCAACGGAAGATTCTCACCGGCCTGTTCGGCGGCGAAGGCTTTATCATGCAGAAACTGGAAGGCGACGGAATGGTCTTCATGCACGCCGGCGGCACCGTGGTGGAACGTCGGTTGGAGGCCGGGGAAACCCTCCATGCCGACACCGGCTGCGTGGTCGCATTCGACCCGGCAGTTACCTTCGATATTCAGCAGGCCGGGGGAATCAAAACATCGCTCTTCGGCGGTGAGGGGCTTTTCTTCGCCCGACTGACAGGTCCGGGAAAGATCTGGCTTCAGTCCCTGCCCTTTTCCCGGCTGGCCGGAAGAATGCTCAAAGCGGCCCCCCAGCGCGGCGGCAGCCGGGGCGAAGGCTCCGTTCTGGGCGGGCTGGGCGATCTGCTCAACGGGGACAACGATTAAGATCGCATAAACAGAAGTACCCCGCCTTCCGGTTTAAACAGAGTCGAAAGGCGGGTCTCCCTCCATGGAAAGAAGGAAAAGACATCCGCAACCGAAAAGAAAGGAAATGCATCCTCATGACCCATCGATGGATTGCCGCCCTGGCGGTGTTCGTTCTCGTTGTCCTGCCGGCCGTTCACACCTTCGCCGCAAGCCTTCAGGAAGATTATCAGAGTTTCGAGGCCGAAAGACAGTCCCTGGAGGAGACCCGCAGGGGCTATGAATCCCGCATGACGGCCCTGGCCTCCCAGGTGAAAAGCCTCAACATGATTTTCTTCCAGTGCGTATCTCCCAAACAGCCCGACTACTGGGAAGAAAAAATCGCCGAGGCCAAACGGATTCGGGATGATCTGGAAGCCGAACGGAAGGAATTGTCCAAAATCCGCAAATCGGTCAATGCGGAAGGCAGACGGCTCGAACAGCGCCGTCAGGAGATCGAGGAGACCCATACCCGAAAAGGGCCGGGCACTCCCTACGAGACCGATTTTCGCGAATATATGGCCGCGCTCTCGAATGAATACTTTGAACCCCTGGAAACCCGGCTGTTCGCCGGCTACGATGCCTATCTTTCAGGAGTGGAACAGTATGTGGCCTTTCTCAAGGAATCGGTCGGGCCCTGCATGAAACGCGACCGGAACTGAACCCATTCTTTTTTTACGAGGACCGGCGAGCCGATGAAGAATCCATTCTCAGCGATTTTCCGCAAGAACATCACCCGAAAACTGCTGGTGATCAATCTTTTGATCTGCATCACCTTCTGCCTGATCACAGGGGTGGTGCTGTCCTCTTTCTACCAGGTTCGGAACATCCTTCAAACGGTGTTCGCCGCGGAAATCAAACGGGTGGCCGCCAACGGCAGCCTGGGGAGGGACCTGGCCGACGTGATCGGCGAAGCCAATCTGGTGGTGACCGCCTTTTACGGCAATGAAGACCTTTTGGACAGCCGCGGCGAATCTCTGGTTCAAAAGGCGACCGACCTTCAGGCCCGAACCGGAGACGACCGCCTGGTCGCCGCCCTCACCGGATTCACCCGGTCCATCGAATCGGTCATCGACCAGTGCCGAATGGTCAACCGGGTCCGGGCGGAACTGGAGTCCATCGACCGAAGCCTGGACGGCCGCCTGGCCGACCTCGGCCGATCGGTCTCCGGAAAGATCCTGGACCGGGTCATGGAGGGCGAGGATGCCTCGGACCTGGAACACCTCACCCTGATGGTCTCCGACTACGGCAAGACCCTGTTCCGGATCGCCATTCAATTTAATCGGCTCGGACTGGACCACTTCATGGAAGCCATGGAGGATACGGAACACCCCTTGATCGAGCTGCTGGACGGCCTTCTGCTGAAACTCCATGCCCTGGATGTGTCGGATGCGGAGATCGCCGCCTTCGGAAAGGAACTGGTTACTGAAATCACCGCCTACAAGACCGGGGTGATCCGCTTTCACGGGGTGGCCGGGCAGCTGTCGACTCGTCTCAAAAAGATGAACAACGAAAAGGCCGCCCTCCTCGGGCTGCTCGACGCCATCGACAACCGGGTGCTGGAGATCACGGCCGCGGCCAACCGGAATCTCACCCGAGACATTTCGCAGCGAAGTCTTCTCCTCCTGGCGGTCTTCGCGGTAACCCTTCCCCTGGTCCTGACGGCGCTTTTCATGAACCGCTCCATCACCCGCTCCTTGACCACCGTGATTCAGGGCCTCAAATCGGCTTTCGAGGGCGCCGCGGCCAACTCCAAGCAGGTCTCGGCCGCCAGCCGGCAGCTGTATCACGGGGTGAATGCGGTGGCCGGTTCACTGGAAGAAAGCGCCTCCTCGCTGGAAGAGATCACCTCCATGACCCGAATGAACGCCGACAACGCCGAAAGCGCCAATCAGATCGTCGGCCGGTCGGCAGACCATATTCGGCAGGCGACTTCGGCCATCAGCCGGTTGTCGAATTTCATGTCTGAAATCAGCCGGGCCGGGGAAGAAACCCAGCAGATCGTCTCCACCATCGAAGGGATCGCTTTTCAGACGAATCTTCTGGCCCTGAATGCCGCGGTGGAAGCGGCCCGGGCCGGAGAACAGGGGGCCGGGTTCGCGGTCGTGGCCCAGGAGGTGCGGAACCTCGCCGTCAGCGCCGCCGATGCGGCCCAGAAAACCGCCGGGATTATCCACAGCACCGCCCAAAAGATGGAAGAAGGGACCCGGTTGTTTTCGGATGCGGCCCGGGCTTTTGAGGATCTGGAATCCGGCGGCCAGAAAATCGGCCATCTGGTGGGAGAAATCGCCGTGGCCAGCAACGAACAGGCCCAAGGCATCACCCTCATCAACACCGCCGTCTCCCAGATGGACACCCAGATTCACCAAAACACCGACTACGCCGAAAACCTCGCCGAAACCGCCCAGGAGATGAACACTCAGGCGGACCAGATGGACGGTTTTGTGCGCGCGCTGGTGGATCTGGTCGGGCGGCGGTCAAGCAATCACAGACAGGGAAAAGATATTTTTTAGTTCCATCCCGCTCCGCCATTGCAAAAATTCTCGGATAGCCGTTGGAATATTTACCTGTCCGGATTCAGACAAGTGGGTTGTTGCTTCAGCATCCATTATCTCATTTTCCTTTTTGATTCTTGATAAGGGTTCCATTCCCTTCTTTAGAATCTATGGACTCAATACATCTTTGTAAAGCAAATAGTGTAAACGATTCCGGCTACAGCCGTATTACCCTCAAAAGCTCCGATTGCTGAAAAACCGCCTTGACCTCCCGCCGAAATGCCGGAAAGCGGTTGTATTTCTCAGAGTAGAACTCTTTCACCAGGCGCTGCGCCTCACCCATTCGGTCAGAGAGGATGAGGCATTCCGCCAGGGCCCCGAGGGTCGATGCCGCGCGGCTGTATGCGTTTCGGTATTTATTGGAGACGATGTGGTCGATTCGCCCCCGACCGATCTTGTCCGCCCAATCCTGGAAATCCCTGGTGTCCGCCGAACTCACCTCGGCTCGGTGGAGCCCTTTTAGAATTTCCGAATAAAAGGAAGTTTTTCCGATTGACTCGGTATTGCTATAAAAGCCGACTTTCCGGGAGGCATAGCTCTTCAGGAGATCCTGAATGGTGGTGGCCGAATCGGATTTTCCACAGACGATATACAGAGTGCTTCCGAAAACCAGCCCGGCCTTGCCGGAGGACCAGCCCACCGAATCCTCTTTTTGGGCATCCTGAAATGCCGCTTTCACCTCTCCGGCCATCAACAGGAACTTCGTATAGAGCGGGCCTTCCATGAGCGGAGTTCCTTTTTTCGGATTTGCATAAACCTTGTGTATATTTTCCAGTTCGGTTTCCCGCAATTCTTGCCGCTCCGCCTCTTCAATCAGCGCGAGAAGATTTAACTCCTCTGGGACTGAGAAGAATTGCTCCCGCTTGCCTTTCAGAATCAGGTCCGGGTCTGACAGGTTTTCGGCGGCTTTCACAAGATAGCCGGCGGCCTGCTCCCGAAAGGGACCGCTATGTAGAGTCTTGAGGGCTTCCTGACAGGCTTCCGAAAGGCCCTTCCAATCTTCCCTTTTGGCGAGATCCTGAATCCAAAACACATAGCCCCGGGGTTGGGTTTTCCCCCATTCCCGGGCCAGCTTTGCGGGACCGTCCGCCCCTTCGAGAAGCGAGGATGCTTCCAAACGCAGGATGGCGGCCCTGTTGGACGTTTCCTCTTTCAAAGCCCCGGCCCAGTCGCTGAGGAATTCTTCCCAGTCGGCCAAATCCTCAGGTTTGGCGTCGATAACATCCTGGAGCATGGGGAAGCTTTCCTTATCCAAAATCAAGGTGTGCAAGGCGATTGATGCGCCGACATCCATGGCTTCAATCATCTCTCGAACCCGGTTATCTTTATCGGAAGTTTCGTAAACGCAACGGCAATACCGGGCCTTGGCCTCCTTCAGATCGAAACCATTTTGATTTCCGCTCATGAGATAATGGAGATCATCGAATTGATCCAACAGATCGAACAACCGCCGGTAAACATCCCGGGCGATGGTCGAATCGTTATTCAGGAAAAAGTCTTCGACCGCCGCGAACAGGTCGATCAGTTCGTCTATTTGTTCCTCCGAGGCAAAATCCGGTTCGTCATCGCAGTATTCATCATCATCGTAATTATAACCGGAATCCCAGAATGACCCGTCCTCAATGCTTTCGGCCCGTTCTTCCATGTCTTCCTTCAGAGCTTCGATCCGGTCGAAAATCGAATTTTTTGAAATTTTCCATTTCCCCGCATCCGGTTTGTTCTTTTCGCTGGGGAAAAAAGTCCGAAGCCGGAAGAGAAAGCCCGCCCGGTCTCCGACAGGCACTTCTTTAGCGAACGCGAGGATCACCTCCGTCAGTTCTTCCTTGGAGGATTCGTTACAGAGCGCCTCGATCGCTTCAAGATACGGTTTGAGAGCCATTTTGTCATACGCCATACTGGTATTTCCTCTTGAGAATCTGGTTTTCAGTTGAATTCGATATTTACGATCCAAACAGGGCTTTTGCAAGTGTAAGGTGAAAAAATCCCGCTTATTCGGGATTCTCTATCCCGCGTATACCACTATGAGGATTCCGAAAGGATGCGGACAACGGCGTTCGGATGCTATGGTAACCTCAGATCCGCCGCTATCTGCAAAATGGCGATCGCATCTTCAGGCCCCAGCCTGCCGTCCCTGCTGAAATCCCCGTTGAGATCCGGACAGGCTCCGCTATCCACCGAAAAACCGGCCATTGTTTTCAGGACGGCGATGGCGTCTCCCACATCGATATGTCCGTCACAATCAAAATCCCCTTTGGCAAATTCGGTGTCTGCCGCTTCGATATCGAGATAGTTCAGCATCGTGTATTCATCAAAGATTCCCATGTTCATGGTGAGTTTACTGTCACTCACCGTCACCCGGTTGGTCCGAACGAGATAGGGGTCCGATGCCTCATCGTTGATGAAACTCACCCCTTCGATTTCGATGAAGTTCCTCGAATAGGTCCTCCCCTCCCATCCCACGGAGACGGTCACGTTGTAGGTTCCGTTGGGCAAATCGAATTCAAATGTCTTTTGCCTGCCATAGTCGTCATAAATCACGCTGCGTTGCAGGTCGTCGAGACCGCTTGACAGCCACTTATAAAGAACATGCGCCATATCACCGAACCATCCGTAGCCCAAGTCTTCGTCATAGACGTTCCACCCGATTTTCATATATGTGTGATCATTTTCAACGAGCGGATCATCTGTGGGATTTCCATTCGGGTCCTGGAAATTGATGTAATAATCGCCCGGCGGACCTTCTGCCCGCGGAT
>JBKHDE010000043.1:0-25136 GCA_046541495.1 Desulfococcaceae bacterium | reverse complement strand
AAAAATGCCGAACCGGTAATATGATGTGTTTGGTTTCAGAGAGAATCGAAAATCCAATCCCTTTTGCGGGAAACGCCATGACATCCGAACACATCCATATCCGCGGGGCCCGGCAACACAACCTCAAAAACCTCGACCTCGACCTTCCCCGCAACCGGCTGGTGGTCATCACGGGGCTTTCAGGCTCGGGAAAGTCATCCCTGGCCTTTGACACCCTTTACGCGGAGGGCCAGCGCCGATACGTGGAATCCCTGTCCACCTATGCCCGGCAATTCTTGGAACGGATGGAAAAACCGGAGGTCGATCTGATCGAGGGCCTCTCCCCGGCCATCGCCATCGAACAGAAGACCGCCGGCCACAATCCCCGCTCCACGGTGGGGACGGTCACCGAAATCTATGACTACCTTCGGCTTCTGTACGCCCGAATCGGGGTTCCCCACTGCCATCGATGCGGAAAACCGATCACCGCCCAGTCTCTGGACCAGATCGTGGACCAGGTCATGGCCCTGCCCGACCGGAGCAAAATCATCATCCTCTCCCCCCTGATTTCCGATCAGAAGGGGGGGCATGAAAAACTGTTGCGGCAGCTCCAAAAAGAAGGTTTTTCCCGGGTCCGGGTGAACGGAGACACCCTGGATATCGAATCGGTATCCAAACTCCACCGGAACCGAAAACACACCATCGAGGTGGTGGTGGATCGGCTGATCATCAAACCGGGCATCGAAAACCGCCTGGCCGATTCACTGGAACTGGCCGTCAACCGCTCCGAGGGCCGGGTCACCATCGACATTCCGGGCGGAGAGACCCTGCTTTTCAGCGAAACCGCAGCCTGCATCGACTGCGGCATCAGCTATCCGGAGTTTACCCCGGCCGGGTTTTCCTTCAACTCCCCCCAGGGGGCCTGCACCCGGTGCGACGGCTTGGGGGCCACCACCGAATTCGATCCCGATCTGATCATTCCCGATCCGGATCTCTCTTTGCGGGAGGGGGCGGTTGCGCCCTGGGCCAACCGGCATTCGGTCCACTTCATGGAATTTCTGGACGCCCTCACCGGTCACTACGGAGCGGATATCCACACCCCCTACGCCGACCTTCCCGCCGCCTTGAAGGAGGCCTTGCTGTATGGTTCCAAGGGCGAGGAGATCACCTTTTATTTCGAACGTAAAAACCGAAAAATTACCTATCGGAAAGCCTTTGAAGGCATCATCCCCAAAATGGAGCGGCGGTATGTGGAAACCGATTCCCAGTCCGTCCGGGAGGAGATTCAGCACTACATGAATTTTCGACCCTGCCCCGAGTGCGGGGGGGACCGACTCAACCCGGCCGCCCGGTCGGTCCGGGTCGGGGGGGACACCCTGCCCCGGGTCACCGGCCTGTCGGTAGACAGGGCTTTTGAATTTTTTGACGACCTGACCCGGCAACTCACCGGAAAAGCCGCACTGATCGCAGAACGGATTCTAAAAGAGATACTGGAACGGCTGGGGTTTCTACGGAATGTGGGACTCGCCTACCTGACCCTGGACCGGTCGGCCAACACCCTCTCCGGGGGCGAAAGCCAGCGGATTCGTCTGGCCACCCAGATCGGTTCCAAACTCACCGGGGTGCTGTATGTCCTGGATGAACCCTCCATCGGGCTGCATCAGCGGGACAATCGGCGGCTTCTGGACACCCTTCTGGGGATGCGAAATCTGGGCAATACGGTGCTGGTGGTGGAACATGATGAAGAGACCATCCGCACCGCCGATTACGTGGTCGATATGGGCCCCGGGGCCGGCCTGGGGGGCGGCGAGGTAGTCTTCAGCGGCCCGCCGACGGCGCTTCTCGCCTCGGAAAAGTCGCTCACCGGAGATTATTTTTCCGGCCGCAAACGGATCCCTATTCCCACCCGGCGGCGGTCCGGAAACGGACACCGTCTGACCATTCACGGGGCATCCGAAAACAACCTTCGGGGAATCGATGTCGCCTTTCCCCTGGGCTGCTTCATCTGCACCACCGGGGTGTCCGGTTCAGGAAAATCGACCCTGATCCTGGAGACCCTCTACCGGATTTTGGCACGCAAACTCTATCGAAGCCGCACACCCGCCGGAAGCCACGACCGGATCACCGGGATAGACCGGATCGACAAGGTGGTCAATATCGACCAGTCGCCCATCGGCCGCACGCCTCGCTCCAATCCGGGCACCTATACCGGTATCTTCACCCATATTCGGGAGGTCTTCTCCCGAACCCCCGAATCCCGAATGCGCGGCTACAAACCGGGGCGGTTCAGTTTCAATGTCCGGGGCGGCCGGTGCGAGGCCTGCAAGGGGGACGGCATCATCAAAATCGGAATGCATTTTCTGCCGGACATCTATGTGCCCTGTGATGTCTGCCGGGGAAAGCGGTACAACCGGGAAACCCTGGAGGTGAAATACAAGGGAAAAAACATCTCGGAGGTTCTCGATCTCACGGTCAACCAGGCCCTCGGCTTTTTCGAAAATCTGCCCAATATCCGAACCAAACTGGAAACCCTGATGGAGGTAGGGCTGGGATATATTCGCATCGGACAGCCCGCCACCACCTTGTCGGGCGGAGAAGCCCAGCGGGTCAAGCTCTCCCGGGAGTTGAGCAAACGGGCCACCGGCCGCACCGTCTATATCCTCGATGAACCCACCACCGGCCTCCACATCGACGACATTCAAAAACTGCTGCATGTTCTGGATCATTTGGTGGAGATGGGAAACACGGTGATCGTGATCGAACACAACCTGGACGTCATCAAATCCGCCGATCATATCATCGATCTCGGCCCCGAAGGGGGTGAGGGCGGGGGCCGAATCGTGACCTTCGGAACCCCGGAGGCGGTGTCCGAACACCCCGATTCCCATACCGGACGATTTTTGAAGCCGATTCTGGATCGGGGTTATTGATGAAATCGGCTGCGGATCCGTGTGCTCGTTGAATCCGGAATCGATCAGGCGCCGGCAAAAAAATAGGGCTGTCTCCCGAGGGAGGCAGCCCTATTTTTTTGAAGCAAACGAAAAGACTTTATTTGGCGAACAGCTCCGCAATGGCGCCTGCCTGAGGATGCGCATAGATCAGGATCAAGGCGATAACCAAGGCGTAGATACAGAGAGACTCGATCATGGCCAGACCGATCAGCATGGTCACCGTGACTTTACCGGAGGATTCCGGATTTCTGGCGATCCCTTCCACAGCGGACTTGAGACCCAGGCCCTGGCCGATGCCGCACCCGAAGGCGGCGACGGCGATTCCGAAACCGGCGGCAGTAACACAGGCGATAAAGAATTGCAATGCTTGAGCTTCCATACTCTACTTGACCTCCTTTAGAAAAAAATTGAGTTGATGAAAATAATACGCTTCTTCCATTGTCCCATTAATCCCATTAATCAGACACTGTATGACCATACGGATGTAACGATTTTTTTGATCTATTTCCGAATCAGTGGGCGTGTTCCATCGCACCGGTGAAGTACATGATGGACAAAAGGAAAAACACAAACGCCTGTACCAGGGCCACGAAAATACCCAGCGCCATAATCGGAAGGGGTGCGAAAAAGGCCCCGGCCAGACCGAAAAGAATCGCCAAGACCAATTCATGACCCATCATGTTGCCGAAAAGCCGGAAAGAGAGCGACAGGATACGGGCGACATGGCCGATGAGTTCGATCGGAAAGATGATGGGAACCATCCACCAGACCGGCCCCAGAAAATGTTTGATGTAGCCGGCGCCGTGGTATTTGATCCCGATCACATGGGTAAAGACCACCACCACCAGTGCACAGGAGAGGGTGGTATTGAGGCTGGCCGTGGGCGGAAAAAACCCGGGCACCAGACCGATCAGATTGGATACGAAGATAAAGATGAAGATGGTGGCCACGATGGGAAAGAGCCAACGGCCCTCCTCACCGGTGATCTCGACCATGAAATCTTCGATGCCCGCCACCATGATTTCAAAAAAGTTCTGCATTTTGGTGGGGATCAATTCCATCCCCTTGGATGCAAGAAATCCCAGGCTGATCAGCAGAATCATCACCACCCAGGTATAGATGACATGGGGATATGCATGGGCAAAATGGGCCACACCGCCGCCGACGAGATCAAACAATTTGACGAAGAAGAGATAGGGATGTTCCACCTTACACTGCCTCCTTGAAGAAAAGATTTTTGAATTCGAACACCGTGGCAAGCATAATACTCACCACCACTACCGACAGGCCGACAAACAGACCCAGAGGATGTACATAGTGGTTGGAGATCAAAAAGAATATGATCAATCCGCTTAAGAGAAAGCGGAGGTAATACTTGGCCAGGATGACATTGTGGCTGGTGAGTCGGGAAGGGGTGAACGCCTTTCTCAGGGTGCGGTACAGGAGATGGAAATTGACGGTGACGATGAGCCCGCCGAAAAGGACGCCACGGGCAAAGGCCGGCGGCATCACCAGAAACCCGGCGATGCTCACACTTGCAAACAGGAGCCAGTTGGTGACCGTGACGAATTTTAGAAGGCGTTCTTGGATATTCAAACCGCTATTTTTCCCAGTCCAGTTTTCTGCTCTTCTTGATAGCCAGTCCGATATTTCTGTACCCGGCGGCGATTCCCATCCCTAAAAAGACAAATGTGAGCCAAGGGTGGGTTCCAAAGCGCCCGTCAAGATAAAGGCCGATCCCCAGTCCTATGAAGATGGACAGGGCAAGCGCGAATCCGATACTGCTGTAGTATGCCAGCTCTCTGAAGTACTTGACGTTTTTCTTATCGCTCATTTATGGGAAATTCCCATCAACCTTAAGGTTCGCATGTTTAGCACAGGGTCTTAGGCAAGTCAATGAAAAATCGAGATCCAAATGAATATTCACAGGTTGAGCCGGTCCGCCTCAAAGACCGGCCCGTCGATGCAGGCGTGCAGGTATTTGCCTGAATCGGCCCCCTCGACGGCGCACCCCAGGCAGGCCCCCATGCCGCAGGCCATCAGACTTTCAATGGAGATCTGACAGGGGACCCGGTACCGACGGGCGATTCCGGCCACCGCGCGGATCATGGGCAGGGGTCCGCAGGCGTAGATCCGGTCCGGGGCCCGCTCCGCCACGGCCCGCTCCAGAGGGGTGGTGACCAGATCCCGAAGACCGGCACTGCCGTCCTCGGTGGTCAGATGCACCGTCCGCATGCCGACGCTGATGAAATCATTCATGCATAGAAGGTCATCTCGGGACCGGCCCCCGATAAAGACCCGGCTTTCGGTCAGATCCACCCCGGCCTTCTCCAGGGTGGCGGAGAGAAAAAACATCGGCGCCACCCCGATGCCGCCCGCGACGATGAACACCCGGCGGGTATTTTCCGGAATCTTAAAATGGGTTCCCAGGGGGCCCAGCAGATCCAGGCCGTCCCCCTTGCGGGAAAGGGACAATTTTTCCGTACCGGTTCCCACCACCTTATAAAGCAGTTCAATCCCCGTAATCCGGCCTTGATGGTGGATCAACCGGTGAATGGAAAAGGGGCGGCGAAGCAGGGGGGTGACCTCATTCGGAAACCGGACCATCACGAACTGCCCCGGCTTGGCCCGGGAATACCCGGGGTTGCTCTGCATGCCGATGCGATAGTATCCGGAGCACTCGAGGGTGTTCCAGAGGACCTTGACGCTTTCCTGAAACATGGTTCTATCCTTTCAGGTCCATTATCCTTCGGGAGCCTTTCCCATATCGGCGGAGACCAGATCCCCGACAAAACTGCCCACGATCACTTCACTTTCGATTCGCACCAGAAGCCGTCTCGAATCCGCCGTCACCCAGAGCCGAATCTCGGCATTCTCGCTCTTTTCAAAAACCCCGCCCACATGTTCAAGCTCGGGTTTCAGCAAAAAGGTGTCATATTCCCGGCCGCTCACCTGTATGGTTTCCCGCTTGACCACCGCCACCCGGCCGATGACGTTTTTCTTGCCGTCGGTGATCGGCCGTTGAAGCACCATGCCCTCTTTCAGGTCGAACAGCCGGACAAAATAGAAGGCGGAGATCGGATCAAAGGTGCCGGGCAGAATCGAAATGGGGTCTTTGGCTTTGTCGAAATTGACGTACCGGGCGGTGCGATTTTGCCAGTCGAAATTCACCACGATATCCCGCTTGTGACCGCCTTCACGCTGTTTTTTCTTGTACAACAGGGAGCGATCCATGCCGGAATCGGTAAACCCTTGCACATGATCCCGCACCTTGTAGAAGGTGTCCACAAACCGGTTCGATTTGGCTTTGGCGGTGAAATGAAAGGCGGGCGTCCCCTCGACCGTGGTCATCGGCAGCACCTCCAGGGTCGCATGTCCGGCCGGAATAAACTCCCACCGAAGTTCATAGGTGAGTTTTTCCCCGGGGTGGAAGGGCCGGGTCCCGTCCTCCGGAGAAGATACGGCGATCTCCTGGGCGGAAACGGGCAGCGAAAAAATAAGGAGTGCGGCCCACAGAAATTCCGCGGACCGGCGGGGTACAGAAAAAAATATCATCAATATTTATATACCGGAATAAGGCTTCACATCGGTTTCATGGCGGCGGGAGTACCAGTTCCGCCAGTCGGCAAAGAACGGAACCCTCGAACTGATCTGGTCGTATGTATCGTCTTTACCATTCCAGGTCAAGCCGGCAATTGAATCGGACCCGAAATCGGGAGGTCGCGTTCACTCGTTTCTTCTTACATTGAAGCGCCGGCCGCCGGCAGATAGACACTGAAGGTCGATTCCGCATCCATTTAACTGAAGGCCTCGATGGCGCCGCCGTGACCCGCGGATGATGCCGAAACCGGACCGCTTCCAGCCGCGGAGGAGCGGTATTGGAAGAAGGAGATAGAATCCACCCTGTGCGAATAAACCAAATTTCAGTTGTAAAGCCGATAGGCACATGTTAGTGTTAGGGTTTCCTGTGTTGTCAACTATTGATTCCGAACATGGCCAAATCCCTCATCCTTAAAAACGATATATCCGAAATCCGTCGATTGCATCGGTCCGTGATTCGATTCGCGGAACAGAACCGGCTGGGCAAAGACCTGATTGCGGATATCCGGCTGGTCATGGAAGAGGTATTCTCAAACATCGTGCAATATGAGCTGGATGAATACCTCGACCGGATGCAGCGGTCGATTACCGGGGAGGAGCCGGCATAGATACCACGCGGCCTGCGACATTCTCGAAGACCGGCTTGGAAAAAGGGAGCCACTGCTCCTATTGCGGATCTCCCTTCCCCCGTAGGGAGCCATGGCCCAGAACCTGCAGCCGCTGTCAATACACCTCCTTTCGAAATCCGATTCCGGTGACCGTGGTTCTGGTGCCGGTGAATGAGGGGCTGGTGTTTATCCGCCGGTCCATCGAGCCGCAAAAGGGGCGGTTGGCCCTTCCGGGCGGGTACGTCAACACCGGAGAAACCTGGCAAGAAGCCGGGGCCCGGGAGGTCCTGGAGGAAACCGGAATCTCCCTGGAACCCGGGGAAATTCAAGAATTCATGGTGCGAAGCGCTCCCGACGATACCCTCCTGATCTTCGGACGGGCCCGGCCCAGAGACGCCCGAGACCTTCCCGCCTTCCAGGTCACCGACGAGACCACAGAACGGGTGGTGCTGCCCTTCTCTCCGCCGGATCAGGCCTTTCGGCTTCACGGAGACGCCGCGGCCGCTTACTTCGACCAAACCGGGCTGCGGAATCCTCGGCCCCGAATCGGGGTGGCCGCCGTCGTGGTCAAAGACGGGAAGGTCCTTCTGGGAAAACGGCGAAACGCGCACGGTGAAGGAACCTGGCAATTTCCCGGAGGGCATCTCGAGTACGGCGAGTCGGTCGAGGATTGCGCACGCCGGGAGGTGTGGGAAGAAGCCGGTATCCGCATCTGCGATCTTCGCATCGGCCCCTACACCAACGACCGCTTTGAAGCGGAAAGAAAGCACTATATCACCCTCTTTGTGACCGCCCGGTATGAATCGGGATCGGTGCGGTGCAGGGAGCCCCATAAATGCGAACGATGGGCATGGTTCCGGTGGTCCCGGCTGCCCGAGCCCCGGTTTTTGCCCATTCAAAACCTGATGAAGACGGGATTTCGCCCGCTCGGGCTGTCCCGGTGAGGAGATCATGGCATCTTTTGGTTTCGGCAAAAAATCCCGTCGAAAGAGAGGCTTCGACGGCATGGACGACGATCTCACGGCCCAGCTTCGCATGCTCCAGGCCAAGGACGAGACCCACGAGGTCGAGGCGCTTCAGGAAAAGGTGGATCGGCTGACCCTGATCTGCCGAGCCCTCTGGACTCTGGTGCGGGAACACCACGATCTGTCGGAAACCGATCTGGTCAACCGAATGGAGGAAATGAAACGGACGGAAGGGGCCGAATGCCCCGAATGCGGACGAATCATGAGCCGGCACCACAACCGGTGCCTTTACTGCGGGGCCGAGGGATCGGCCGCCGGCGCCTTTGACCGGTTTTAGGGGGCGGGCCGCACTCGAAAGGCGGCGTCCACCTCCATCCGCTTCTGGTAGGTTTCGAAAAGCTTCCACCGGACCACCGGAATGTCCAGCAGCATCTTTCCGGGGATGTGAAAGATCTCCGCATCGGTGACCACCCGTATGCGATAATCCACCGCCATATCGAAAAGAACACATTCCTCTCCGAAGAACTGGCCCGGCCCCAGCATCTCCACCGGTTTGCCGTCGTCGAACCGCTCCAGCTTGCCCGACTTGACGGTAAACACCTCATTATGAAGCCCCTTGGGAAACTCCTTTCCGGCCTTGTACTTTCGAATGCGCATGGCCTTGGCCAGCCGGTTCTGGGTCAGATAAGAGACCACCTCACCGAACAGCCAGGTCTGCTGAATGAATTCCCGGTTGCACTGAAGCCGTTTGATCTCCCTGTAAAGGGCGTTGCGTTTCACGAACTCGGCGTAAAGGGTCTTGGGCAGTCGCAGGGCCTTGACAAAGTTGGCGGCCCGGTAGGTCCCCACCGAGGCCACCCCTTCCAGGGCGGAGATTTCCCCGATCAGGGCCCCGGCGGAAAGGATGTTGTGAATTTGCAGTTCGGAGTGGATCCGCTCCACGTTTCCGGTCAAAATTAGGTATATCTCGTCGGCATAGACCCCGTCCTTCAACAGAATCGACTGGGGATTGAAGGTGATCAGCTCATTGTTGAGCAGAATACCGAGCTGATGCACCGGCGCCGCCGGAAAATAAGAGCGCAGAAACGCCAGGGCATAGGAATTGAGATAATTGTGAGCGGTGGGGATGAGCACATCCACCATCCCGAAAGGGGCCCCGGAGCCGATCTCCTTCTGGGCGTTGGTCAAATCCCCGGAGGTGTGGGAAAGAATGATCTTATCCGAGGGATCCTGGCGAAAGTCCCGGGCATCCCCGTGAATCAATCCGCCCCCGGCATCGATTTTCTTGATGTGGAACTTCCGCAGATAGATCTCCCGAACCTGATCATAATATTCACGGGACACCCCGATTTCGTTTTCATCCTCGGTAATGAACCCCTTGAGGACGTCCAGGGAGACGATATCGGCGAAATGGGCGTAAGATCGGTAGCCGTCTTCCCACAGGGTCCGGAACATCAGCACGCTGGTCTCCACGGGATGGGGGGAAAAAACCGGCTTGACCTCCAGCCCGTCGATGTCGTTCCAGAGATCGAAATTCAGATCATGGACCTCGAAGTACTCGAACAGGTTCTTTTCGGAAATGGTCATCAGGGCCGATAGTTTTCGGGCCACCGAGGCCCGAACCAGAGCGGTGGCATAGTATTTGATTCGATGGTCCGACCGCATCAGGGTGGTGAATCCGGCGATGTGGTCATCATGGCAGTGGGTGTGAAAGATGCCTTCGATTTCATTCACCCCGATGCCCAGAGCGGTGAGGCTGTATAGGACATTGGGCCCCGCATCGATCAGGTAGATCTTGCCCTGGAACAGAAGGATGCTCGACATACAGGGGCGGTTGACGTTCCATCCGTCCCCTTCCCCCGAATGGATGACCGCGAAATATTCCCGTTTGATGTCGTGATATCCCAGGGGATAGGGGGCGCTGTAGCGTTCGTTCGGGAAGAGGTTGAGATCCACCGTGACCGTTTCGTTTTGGTAGCGAAACTCGAAGACGTTCAGACGAAGCCGTCGAATAAAGACCCCGTTGCGGATCTCCACCGGCCGGTTCTTCACCCGGCGGGTTTCCAGAAGCTCTTCCGCCGGGCTGATCTTGCCGAAAGCGAACTTGAGTTTGAGCCGCATCATCTCCCGGGCCGCCGCCGGAGAAATGCCGGCCTCGATGATCTCCGCCTCGGTCACCAGCCCGTAGTTGCCTCGGTAGATGTACTGAATCTGGGCGTCCACCTGTTCGGGAAGACCGATGAGCATGGGTTTGGCGCCGGTGTTGTTGGGATGGTTGGGCAACATCATCCCCTGCCGGTACAGCATCTGCAGGGCCGGAAATTCCGCGAGATTGGCGAAGCTTCCGTTTTGAACCAGAACATCCGAGAGCAAAATCGCGTTGGGGCCGGTCTCGTAGGAGACGCCCTCCTTTTCCTTGACCACGATCAACCCCCGTTTCATCAGATGCTTGACACTGTCGGCCGGGCAGCCGCATTGCACAAACAGCCCCGCCTCGGGGATTTCAATCAAAAAGAGTCCGTCGGCAACCTGAAATTTACCAATCTTCGACATGGTGCTTCACCTGATTTTGACCCGTCCGTGTAATGACTGATCCGTGAAAAGGGCGGTGGATACGGTGTAATATGACGTTTCTCAAATATCAACATATTATTTACCTTTTTTTACTTTTTTTGAACGGAAACAGCTTGAATTTCAGTGAAACATGACGAATCTTCGAAAAACCGGGGAATCGAAAGGCGGAAAGCGGGGGGGCTACATTTCACTCGCTCTTTACATTCTCTGCTCATATTGATATACCCCCGTTCATTTAAATTGGCAGGGCAGTATTCACATTTATTCACATTTCATAAACAGACTTTTATCAAGCAGGAGTAGAACATGGCCCCATGTCCTTGCGGATCGGAACTGGATTACGAAGCGTGCTGCGGCCCGCTGATCGCGGGGGAGCGGACCGCCGAAACCGCCGAAGCGCTGCTGCGCTCCCGATATACCGCCTATGCTAAACAAAAAGTGGATTACCTCGTCGATACAGTCCATTCTGAAAAGCGAGAAGCCGACAGTCGAAAATCCGTTGAGAAATGGGCCAAAAATACCCACTGGCGGCGGCTTCAGGTTCTGAAAACCACCGGCGGCGGTCCCGAAAATACGGAAGGAACCGTGGAATTCGTGGCCGACTACATGGAAAAAGGCAAAAACCGAAAACACCATGAAATCGCCGAATTCAAAAAAGAGGACGGGCGGTGGTACTTCTTCGACGCCGGGGCTCCGAAAATCGAGCAGTTTGTCCGCCAGAGCCCCAAGGTCGGACGAAACGATCCCTGTCCGTGCGGAAGCGGTAAAAAATACAAAAAATGTTGCGCCGGATAACACCGGTTTTCACTATCCGCCCCAGAATCATAAAATGAAGGCGCCGAATGCAACCTTCACCATGGAGAAAACAATGATCATGAAACGAATCGTTCTACTGGTACTGGCGATGGTGCTGGCCTGGCAGCCGGCCCTGGCCGAAGAAAAGCCCAAAGAAAAAAAAGATATCAAAATCGGTTTCATCTATGTGTCCCCGGTGGGGGACGCCGGGTGGTCTTACGCCCATAACGAGGCGCGAAAAGCCATCGAGAGCATGGAAGGGGTCGAAACCTCCTATGTGGAGTCGGTTCCCGAAGGGCCCGACTCGGAGCGGGTCATGCTCAATATGGCCCGAAAGGATTTTGATATCATTTTCGCCACCAGCTTCGGCTATATGGACCCCATGCTCAAGGTGGCCAAACGGTTTCCCGGTACGGTGTTCATGCACTGTTCCGGTTTCAAAACCGCTCCCAACATGGGCACCTATTTCGGCCGCATGTATCAGGCCCGGTATCTGTCGGGAATGGTCGCCGGCGCCATGACCCGAAACGATACCCTGGGATATGTGGCCGCCTTCCCCATTCCGGAGGTGATTCGAGGCATCAATGCCTTTGCCCTGGGGGCCCAAGCGGTCAACCCCGACGCCAAGGTGCGGGTGGTCTGGACCAAAACCTGGTATGATCCGGCCACCGAAAAAGAGGCCGCCAAAAGCCTTCTGGACGTGGGAGCCGATGTCATCGCCCAGCACCAGGATTCCCCCGGACCCCAGGAAGCGGCCCAGCAGCGGGGGGTCTATTCCATCGGGTACAACACCGACATGAGCCAATTCGCTCCCGAAGCCCACCTGGTGGCACCGGTCTGGAACTGGACCCCCTTTTACAAGGAAATGGTCCGGCAGGTCAAAGCCGGCAGTTGGGAGAGCAAATCCTATTGGTGGGGCCTGGAAAAAGGAATCGTGGACATCAGCCCCATCAGCGACAAGGTGCCTGTGGATGTAAGAAAAAAGGTTCTAGACAAAAAGGAGGAGATCATCGCCGATAAGTTTACCGTCTTTACCGGACCGATCAAAGATCAGCAGGGAAAGGTTCGAATTCCGGAAGGCAAATCGGCCGCCGATGCCGAACTGCTGGGCATGGACTGGTTTGTCGAAGGCGTGATCGGAACCACCAAATAAAAGTCGCCGAAGGCCGGCGACTTTCCAAAACTGTTCCCGCCCGAATAGCGGCCGTCAAATAATGGGAAAAATCAGGGTGATGAAAAGACAGGAACCCCTGGGATGGCGTTCCTGTCTTGTTGTATTGGGGGCCTCGGGGGTATCCCTGGTCCTCAGCGGAATACTCCTGGGCCTTCAGGACAGACCCCCGCTGACCGCCATGGCGATCCTGTTTCAGGGCGCCTTCGGCTCCGCCTGGGCCATTGAGGATTGCCTGATCAAGGCGGTTCCCATCTATCTGTGCTCACTGGGGGTGGCCGTGGCCTTTCGGCTCCAGATCTGGAATATCGGGGCCGAAGGCCAGTTCGCGTTGGGCGCGGTAGGGGCAACCGCGGCGGCACTCTATTTTCCCGACCTTTCCTGGTTTCTGCTGCTTCCGAGCATGGCACTGGCCGCATTCCTGGCCGGCGGATTCTGGGGCCTGATTCCGGCCCTGCTCAAAATCCATATGCGGGCCAATGAAATCATCGTCACCCTGATGATGAACTACATCGCCATTCTGTTTCTTGACTATCTCGTCTACGGCGTCTGGAAAGACCCCGCCAGCTTCGGATTCCCTATGACCCCCACTTTTTCCGAAAGCGCCATTGTGGGACGGATCGGAGATACCAACCTCAACTGGGGGTTGGCCCTTTGCGCCGTCTGCGGG
This sequence comes from Desulfococcaceae bacterium, assembly GCA_046541495.1. GTDB lineage: Bacteria > Desulfobacterota > Desulfobacteria > Desulfobacterales > Desulfococcaceae > JAABSQ01. The sequence goes on along the minus strand of JBKHDE010000043.1, from coordinate 11,823 downwards.
CTCCTGGTCTGGGTTTTCTTTCGGTACACCCTGCTGGGCTATGAATTAAAGGCCAGCGGGGAAAACGTGCGCGCGGCCCGGTATGCCCGTCTGCCCTATGAACGGCTGGTCATTCTGGTGATGGTGCTGAGCGGAGCCTTGGCCGGGTGGGCCGGATTCATCGAAGCCTCGGCCACCCTGAACCGGCTTCAACCCAGCATCATGGTGGGATACGGCTACACCGCCATCGTGGTAGCCTGGCTGGCCCGGCTCAACCCGCTCTACATCGGCCTGGCCTCCTTTCTCTTGGCCGGGCTTCGGGTGGGAGTGGAAAACCTGCAACTCGAACTTCAGGTGCCCGCCGCCTTCGGCCAGATTATGGAAGGGTTGATTCTTTTGACGGTATTGGCCGGCGGTTTTTTTACCGAATACCGGCTCCGGTTGAGGGCCCGCCCATGACCTGGGAAATCCTGATCTCCCTTTTGGCCGCCACAGTGCAGTCGGGGACGCCCATCCTTTACGCCACCCTGGGGGAAATCTTTACGGAACGGTCGGGAATTCTCAACCTGGGGGTGGAGGGAATCATGCTGGTGGGCGCCCTGGCTGCATTCCTGGGGGCCAAATTCACCGGAAGCCCGATCTTGGGATTTCTCCTGGGCGGAATTTCCGGACTGGGCCTGGCCGGATTGCACGGGCTGGTCTGCATCGGGTTCAACGGGAATCAGGTGGTCTCGGGTCTGGCCCTTACCATTCTGGGCACCGGGTTGGCCAATTACCTGGGCACCCCGTTCATCGGCCAGAGCGCCCCCGGCTTTTCCCCGATGCCGGCGCCGATCCTCTCCCGTATTCCGATTCTGGGGGAAATCTTTTTTCATCATGATGTCCTCATCTATCTCTCCTACCTGATTCCGCCCCTGATGTGGCTCTTTTTTCGATACACCCGGTGGGGTCTGGGGCTTCGGGCCGCCGGGGAGCACCCGGAGGCGGCGGCCGCCGCCGGGCTCAATATCTACCGGTTTCGATGGGCCGGGGTCCTGACCGGGGGATTTCTGGCAGGGCTGGGCGGGGCCTATCTCTCCCTGGCCTACACCCATCTCTGGACCTCGGGGCTGACCGCCGGCCGAGGCTGGATCGCCGTGGCCCTGGTGATTTTCGCCTTCTGGCATCCGCTGCGGGCGGTCCTGGGGGCTTATCTTTTCGGCGGGGTGATGGCATTCCAGTTCCGGCTTCAGGCCCTGGGCGCCGACCTGCCCTCCTCCCTCCTGTTGATGCTCCCCTACGGGTTGACCATCATCGTCCTGGTCCTCTCCTCCTGGCGGGGCCGGGGGGATCAGGCCCCGGCCTTTCTGGGGATCAATGTGGAGCCTTCGGAATGAGACGTCTTTCCTTTTTCAAATCCGGGGTTATCTTTTGTCAACATTTCGAACAGAGGAATCCATGAAAACCGAACACCGATACGCCAAAACCTTTCCCATCTCCTGGGACCAGCTTCATCGAGACGCCAAGGCCCTGTCCTGGCGACTGATCGGTCGCAAACCGTGGAAGGGGATCATCGCCATCACCCGCGGCGGACTGGTGCCGGCCGCCATCATCGCCCGGGAGCTGGACATCCACCTGGTGGACACCGTCTGCATCTCCAGCTACACCTTCAAGCAGCAGGGCGAGATCAACATCATCAAACCGGTGGCCGAGGCGGATGAAGGATGGCTGCTTATCGACGATCTGGTGGATACCGGCAAAACCGCCGCCGTCGTCCGGAAAATGATTCCCAGGGCCCACTTCGCCACCATCTACGCCAAGCCGGAAGGAAAACCCCTGGTGGACACCTTTGTCACGGAAGTCAGCCAGGACACCTGGATTCTGTTTCCCTGGGATACCGAATCTCAATTCATTCAACCCATCGCCGGGTTGCAGGGGGCGGGTCGATGAACCTTCCCGCTCCCCCGCTGGTCCGCTTGGAGGAGATCAGCAAATCTTTCGGCCGGGTTCGGGCCAACAGCGACATCACCCTGGATATTCGGGCCGGAAAAATAAAGGCCCTGCTGGGAGAAAACGGGGCCGGCAAATCCACCCTCATGTCGATTCTGGCCGGCCGCCTTCAGCCGGACGCCGGAAAAATCCTGGTGGAAGGAGAGGCCACCCGGTTCCCTTCGGCCCGGGAGGCGATTCAGGCCGGCATCGGCATGGTCTATCAGCACTTCATGCTGGTGGATGCCATGACCGTCACCGAAAACGTCTTTCTGGGTCAGGAAGGCGGCTTCTGGCTGCGCCCCCGGAAAATGGCCCGACGGGTATCCGAACTGGCCCGGCGATACGGCCTGGACATAGACCCCTTTGCCCGGGTATCCGAGCTTTCCATGGGGGAGAAGCAGCGGGTGGAGATTTTAAAACTCCTCCAGCGTCAGAGCCGAGTGCTCATTTTCGACGAACCCACGGCGGTGCTCACCCCCACCGAAACGGAACAGCTGTTTGAGGCCATGAAGCAGATGGCCGACCAGGGAAAGGCCATCGTATTCATCAGTCACAAGCTGCCGGAGGTGATGTCGGTGGCCGACGATATCGCCATCCTTCGAAACGGCACGGTGGTGGACACCCTGGAGGCCGGCGCGGTCACCTCCCGGGCCGACCTGGCCCGGCGGATGGTGGGCCGGGAAGTGGTGCTTCAGGTGGACAAAGGGACTTCCGAGATCGGCCCCCATGTGCTCACCATTCGAGGGCTGGAAGCCGGCGCCATTCAGGGCATCGATCTGGAGGTCCGGCAGGGCGAAATTCTGGGGCTGGTGGGGGTGGCCGGAAACGGCCAGAAACCGCTGGTGCAGACCATCTGCGGGCTGACACCGCCGGGCCGGGGAGAGGTGAAAATCCTCAACCGGCCCTGGAAGGATTTTTTCGCCCGGTATCCGTCCGACGATACCCTGAGCTATATTCCCGAAGAGCGGATCAGTCTGGCCACCTGCCCCGGACTCAATCTGGTGGACAATTTTCTGCTGACCACCCGCTCCGATTTTTCCCGGGGCCCCTGGTTGCTGGGGAAGCGGGCGCGAGGCCGGGCCCGGGAACTGATTCGGGATTTCAATGTGCAGCCGTCCAATGTGGATGCCCTGGCCCGGCAGCTGTCGGGCGGCAATCTTCAGAAAATGGTGCTGGGAAGGGAATTTTCCCGAAACCCCAAACTGATCGTGGCCGAACAACCCACCCAGGGACTCGATATCGCCGCCACCGAAGAGGTCTGGCGCCATCTTCTGGAAGCCCGCAAACGGGCCGGCATTCTGCTGGTCACCGGAGACCTGGCCGAAGCCCTGGCCCTGTCGGACCGCATCGCCGTCATGTTCGGCGGAAGGATCATGGATGTCTTTCAAGCCTCGGATACCCGAAAGGTGGATCGCATCGGCCTGATGATGGCCGGCATCACCGACTGATCCCCTTCCCTCCTTTGCCGATCTCCTTTTTCCGAAAACGAGCTGTGGGCTGACACCCCGGAAATTCGGGAATTCTTTTTGACAGAACCCGAGATGTTTCTTACCCTTTGGGTGGAAGGCGGTATGAATCGCATGCTTTGAACCCGGCCTCGCCGAAGAGCGAGGCTTCGCCCCCTCAGGAGACGGCAATTCCATGCCCACCGAACGATTTCAATCCGTATGCAAGGCCATGGCCGATCCGGGTTTTTACCCCCACCCGGTTTCAAACCTTCAACGCCTCGATACCCATATTTCCACCGTTTTTCTGACCGGTGACTGGGTCTACAAACTCAAAAGACCGGTGGATGTCGGCTTTCTCGATTACCGAAAACCGGAGGACCGCCGTTACTACTGCGAGCGGGAGGTCGACCTCAACCGCCGGCTCAGCCGGGGGGTTTACGAGGGGATGGTCACCATTTACGAGACTTCGAAGGGCTTTTCCCTTTCGAAAGAAGGCCAAGCAGCCGAATATGCGGTAAAGATGAAACAGCTTCCGGACCGGGCCCGGCTCGACACCCTACTGCACCAGAATCGGATCACCCCGGATCAACTATCGGCCCTGGGCCGAATGTTGGCCGATTTTTATGCGGACAGTGAAGGCGGTTCCGAAATCGATCGGTACGGGCGCCGGGATGTCGTGATCTACAATTCAGAGGAAAACTTCATGCAGCTCGATCCCTTTGTCGACCGGTTGTTCGACGGGGCGCCCTGGAAATTCATTCAGGAGGTCAACCGGGCTTTTCTGGATCACCATCAAGCCCTCTTTGAACGGCGGCTGCAAGAAGGCAAAATCCGCGACGGGCACGGGGACCTGCGGACCGAACACATCTACTATCTGGACCGGATTCAGATCATCGACTGCATCGAGTTCAACGACCGGTTCCGGTACGGGGATGCGGCGGTGGATATGGCCTTTTTGCACATGGATATGGAATACCTCGGATATCCGGATGCCGCCCAGACGGTGCTGAAAGCCTATGCAAAACGGGGAGATGATCCCGAGGTGTACGCCCTGATCGATTTCTATGCCGCCTACCGGGCCATTGTTCGATTGAAAATCGCCTGCATTCGATACCGGGAAGCCGAATCCGAACCGGAGCGGAAATCGGTTCAAGAAAAGATCGATACCCATCTGAATCTGGCCTACCGCCATACCCTGATGTTCAGCCGCCCCACCCTCTGGGTGATCTGCGGCCTGCCCGCCTCCGGAAAATCCTCGCTGGCGGAGGGGTTGGCCCGATCCCTGTCCATCGGGGTGATCCGCTCGGATGATATTCGAAAAGAAGACGATGCCCGGAATGAAGTAGTTCCTTTCGGCCAGGGCCGGTACAGCCGGGAAAGACGCGCACGGGTTTACGGCCGCATGCTCAACCGGGCCCAGGATCATCTGAAACAAGGCCGTTCGGTGATTCTGGATGCCACTTACGCCCTGAAGGAATGGCGGGCCGAAGCGGTTCAATTGGCCGCGGATCTGGACACCTATCTTCTCTTCGCGGAATGCGGGTGCGACACCGCCGTCCTTCGATCCCGACTCAAAGCCCGGGAAGAATCCTCCGGCCGATCGGACGCCCGGCTTCAACACCTGACCGAGCTGATGAATCAGTTTGAACCGCTTACCGAACTGCATCCGGATCATCATATCCGCATCGCCACCGATGCACCGATTCGGGACACCCTTATCGGATTGCTCTCCAACGGCTATCTGTGCAAAACAGCGCAATTGAATCAACGGGTCTGAATCCGAATGCGATCAAACCGCGCAAATCGCCAATTGATCCAAACGGAGCACGAAAACGAAACCGGTTAAAGGATCGGAAAGAGCGCGAAAGAAGCGGCTAAGAAGAAACACGGGCCAGGGGCGATGTCGGCAGCCGAATGGGAATCGCGGGCGGCCGCCTGGAAATCGACAGCGCGGGGAAAAAGAACAACATCAACCGACAGCACTTAAAAATGGGTCACCGCCATGTGACGGCGCTCCAACACCTCCATACGGGTTTTGCATTCGATGCAATGGGTGGTGACCGGGCGGGCGATCATGCGGTTGATGGCGATGTCTTCGCCGCACACTTCGCAGATGCCGTACTCTCCCTCCTCGATCCTTTCGAGGGCGAGTTGAATCTTGCCGACCAGGTTCCGCTCTCGATTCCGGATGCGCAGAGTGAACATCTGATTGGCATCAAAAGAGGCCTGATCCAGAAGGTCTGTCAAACTCTCCCCGGAATGTCGAAGGTTGAATACCGTGTCATCGGCCCGCCGGTCGAGATCATTGAGCCAATGGGTCAACAATTGCCTGAAATATTGAATGTCTTTTTCTTTCATATCGATCATCCTTCAAATCATGAGGGTAGGAAGGAAAGTTGGAAGGAAAACGGGGTTCTTACCAAATATTTTAGCAATTCTTATGCCACAACACCTAAAGAACCGTTTTTTTAAAATAAATGCAAATCCGAAAAAGTCAATATCGGGCTTGCGAATTCCGGCCAGGATCACCGTTTCGTTCGCCCTCGATTATTAACCGTGACCGGAAGCAGTTGGAATAAAAGCGAATTCTTGGCCGTGCCAGGGATAATCTCCTGGGCTGGTCTAAAGCATTCAGGTTTAGCCGAAACGCTGATTAAACCCGACTGCCGATCTATGGCGGGGACAGGCGGCGCTTTTTGGAACTCCGAGTGCGGTTTTTGGGTTCCGCTACCCTTCCGTTCACTTCGGAAGAACGGAAAAATCACCGATTTCTGCATCAGAAAAAAGTGTTGACAGAGGGGATTCCTGTCGAATATTTGAGGTGTGAATTTTATCAATCTACGAATTTTGAAGGACCTACGCTCGCCTCGTGTAGGTTTTTTTATGCGAAAAATTCCGGCCGTCGGCCGATGGAACATGCCAGGATTTCTAGGGGCCGGGTTGAGCGGTCTTCTGCTTACGGTTTCCTTTCCCAAGTTCGATCTGGAATGGGCGGCCTGGTTTGCGCTGGTGCCGCTGCTTTATGCGGTAAGGGACCTTCGATGGTCCGGCGGATTCCGGCTGGGATTCATCTGCGGACTCGTCCATTACCTCACGCTGGTGTACTGGCTGGTCCACACCATGCAGACCTACGGAAATCTGCCGATCTACCTTGCGGCGCCGCTGCTCTTTCTTCTGGCCGCTTACCTGGCCCTGTTTACCGGCCTTTTTTCCGCGACGGCGGCCTCCATATCCAGTCCGGCTCTGATGGCGGCGGTGCTCCCGCTTCTGTGGGTCTCATTGGAATACATCCGCTCATTTCTGTTTTCCGGCTTTCCATGGGAACTTCTGGGATACGCCCAATTTAGGAATTTACATCTCATCCAGATATCGGATATAGTCGGGGTATTCGGAATTTCGGCACTGACCGTCCTGGTCAATACCGCGATTCTGATTGTTCTATTACAATGGAAGCAACGGACCTGGCGGGGTGTGCCGGTGAGCGGCCGTCTGGCCGTGATTTATACGGCCGTAACATTGGCGTTTCTGGGGCTGGCCTTCGGCTATGGAATCCACAGAAAGGCGGAGGTGGACCGGCGAATCGCCATGGCTCCCAAAACACGGGTCGCGATCGTTCAGGGGAATATCAGCCAGGACGTCAAGTGGAAATCGGCTTACAAAAAGAGCCACACCCAAAAATACATCGATCTTTCCCTCTCGGCCATGTCGGACCGGGCCGACCTGGTGGTCTGGCCCGAGACCGCCGTACCCTTTTATTTTCAACATGATCGCGCTTTGACCGATCAGGTGGTGCGGGGGATTCGACAATCCGGAGCCCATTTTCTGATCGGAAGTCCCTCCTTCATTCGCAGGGGCAACGACGTCGATTATTACAACAGCGCCTTTTTCATTCATCCGAAAGGGGAAGTCGCGGGCAAGTACGACAAGGTTCACCTGGTTCCCTACGGGGAGTATGTGCCGCTCAAGCAATGGCTTCCGTTTGTAGGCAAGATCGTGGAACAGGTGGGCGATTTCAAAACCGGCAGAATGGGGGAGGTGCTGATTTCCGAAGGGCACCGGCTCGGAGTGCTGATCTGCTATGAAGGGATTTTTCCGAATCTCTCCGCCGCCATGGCCCGGAACGGAGCTCGGTTGCTGGTCAACATCACCAATGATGCCTGGTACGGCGCCACCAGCGCCCCTTACCAGCATTTTTCCATGGCGGTGTTCCGGGCCGTCGAAAACCGTCGCGCCTTAATCCGCTCCGCCAATACCGGCATCAGTGGGTTTATCGATCCGACGGGACGAATCACGGCGACCACCCGGTTGTTCGAAGACGCGGTCATGACCCGGGAGGTTCCGCAACTCGATTTACAGACCGTCTATTCCCGGTACGGGGACTGGTTCGCCCGCCTCTGCCTGGGATTGACCCTTATTCTTATCATCTCACATCTATACAGGAGGAAAAGACAATGACTACAGAACTGAAACAGACCATGAAAGATCTTCATCAGCAATTAGAACAGCTTCGGGGTTATCTTTGACCTGGCTGACAAGGAAAAACGGCTCGCGGAGATCGAACATATTCTCTCCCGGGAAGGATTCTGGGACAATCCGGAAGACGCCAAATCCATTCTCCGGGAGCGCACCGTTCTGACCGACAAGATCGACGCCTTCAAGGCCCTGGAAGCAGATCTGGAAGACAGCCAGGTCCTGCTGGAACTGGCCGTGGAGGAAGGCGACGGCGGCGTCCTTCAAGAGGTGGAATCTCAAGTGGACGCCATCGAAAAACGGATCAATCAGTTCTCATTGAATCTGATGCTGGACGGCGAAAATGACGCCAATAACGCCATCATATCCATCAATGCCGGCGCCGGCGGCACCGAAGCCCAGGACTGGGCCGAGATGCTCTTTCGCATGTATGCCCGGTGGGTGGAAAAAAAAGGGTATGACAGCGAAATCATCGACCTTCAGCCCGGCGATGAAGCCGGCATCAAAAGCGTGACCTTTACCGCATCCGGAAAATTCGCCTACGGCTATCTCAAATCGGAACGGGGGGTTCACCGTCTGGTTCGCATTTCCCCCTTCAATGCGGGGGGAAAGCGCCACACCTCTTTTGCCTCGGTGTTCGTCTATCCGGAACTGGACAATGAAATCGTAGTGGACATCGATGAAAAAGACCTTCGCATCGATGTCTTTCGGGCAAGCGGCGCCGGCGGCCAGCACGTCAACAAGACCAGCAGCGCGGTGCGGATCACCCATCAGCCCACCGGCATCGTGGTCCAGTGCCAGCAGGAAAAATCCCAGCACCGGAACAAGGATCTGGCCATGAAGGTGCTCCGGTCCCGGCTCTATGAATTCGAAAAGCGGAAGCAGGATGAAAAATGGGATGAGATCAACGCCGCCAAGGAAGAGATCGCCTGGGGCAGCCAGATCCGGTCCTATGTGCTTCATCCCTATCAGATGGCCAAAGATCACAGAATCGATCTGGACATCGGAAACGTCAACAGCGTCCTCGACGGCGACATCGATCCCTTTATCGAAGGGGTTCTTCTTGCCGGAAAAACCGCCTGACCCCCAGGCCGAAAATCGCGAAAGATGGTTAATCCCCAAGAAATCCTTTTAGAGTACTATGATCCGGACACGGATCTTTTCCGAATGCTGATGGCCCATAACGAGCGGGTCGCCGAAAAATCTTTGGAGGCGGCCCGCCGGGTGGGCCATCTGAAACCGGATCTTCGGTTCATCGAAGAGGCGGCCCTGCTCCATGACATCGGCATCTTCATGACCGACGCCCCCGCGCTCTGCTGCCATGGGCAGCACCCCTACCTGTGCCACGGAATTCTCGGCCGCGCCCTTCTCGAAAAGCACGGCCTGCATCGCCACGGCCTGGTCTGCGAGCGCCATATCGGGGTGGGCATCACGGCCGAGGAGATCGAAAAAAATCGGCTCCCCCTGCCGGTTCGGGACATGCGTCCGACCACGGTGGAGGAGGAGATCATCGCCTATGCCGACAAGTTCTTCTCAAAAGATTGCACGGACCTGGTTCGTGAACATTCGGTGGAGTGGATCGTAAAAGGGCTGGAAAAACACGGGCCGGACAAGGGCCGGATTTTCCATTCCTGGGTCGAGCGGTATGAAAACGGCAAAGGGCGCCCATGAACCCGCTCATCGAGGTACTCCGGTTTTATTTCATCACCGATGACAACGCTCCGGCATTTTCTCCCATAGACCAGGTTCGTGCGGCGATTCAGGGCGGCGCGACCCTGATTCAATACCGGAACAAATCCTATTCCGAAGCATTTCTGCCGGAGGTGATTCAAATCCGGGATTTGTGCAGACAAAAAGGCATTCCGCTAATCATCAACGACCATATCGATCTGGCCGAAGCGATCGGAGCGGACGGCGTCCACCTGGGACAATCCGATGCCTCGCCCGCTTTGGCCCGGCAGCGATTGGAGCCTGAGGCCATCGTGGGTACCTCCGTCTCCGACCTGACCGAACTGGCTGCCACCGATCTCGGCCCCTGTGATTACATAGGAACCGGGCCGGTATTCGCCACCGGCACAAAACCGGATGCCAAGGCGGTCAAGGGACCGGCCGGGTTTCAGGAGATCGCCGACAAAGCCCCGGTGCCTGTGGTGGCCATCGGCGGCATCACGGCCGAGAACGCCCGGGCCTGCTTTGAACACGGCGCAGCCGGCGTCGCCGTCATCAGCTACATCTCCCGGGCGAAAAATCCCATTGAAAACGCTCGAAAACTCGGGGATGTCTGTCGGGGTGGTTTCGGATCCGAACCCCGCGTCTGAAAAACAACTTGCCATTCACACCGCTTCCGGATTAAATTCATACTGTTCCGATTGGGGTGTCTCGCGCACGGGCGCGGGGCTGAGAGCACACCCATCGAACCTGAAACAGTTCAGACTGTCGTAGGGAATTCGGAAACCCTTTTTCATTCCTCGCATTTTTTCCGTTTTTCCAATCCGCTTTCACATCTTCTGCGGCGGTCTGGATGACCACTTCGCCAAAGGAGATGCTTATGAAAACCGCCCTCACCATCGCCGGCTCCGATTCCGGCGGCGGCGCCGGAATCCAGGCCGACCTGAAAACCTTCCAGGCCCTCGGGGTCTACGGCATGAGCGCCGTCACCGCCGTCACCGTTCAGAACACTCAGAAGGTTTACGCGGTTCAGGAAATCGATCCGGAAATCGTCCATGACCAGATCACCTGTCTGTTCGAGGATATCGAGATCCATGCGGTCAAGATCGGCATGGTATCGAGTGTTCCCCTGATCGAGGCCGTCGCCCAGGCGTTGTCCTCGGTCACACCGCCGCCGGTGGTCCTCGACCCGGTGATGATCTCGAAAAGCGGCTATCACCTGCTGCAAAAAGATGCTCAGGAAGCCTTGGTCAGCCGACTGTTCCCGCTGGCCGAAGTAGTCACGCCGAATATTTTCGAAGCGGAGGTGCTGATCGACCGAAAAATCACCGATCTGGAAGGCATGAAGGCGGCGGCCCGGGAAATACTGAAACTGGGCGCCAAAAACGTGGTGGTCAAGGGCGGCCACCTGGGAAATGCGGACGCCACCGATGTGCTCTTCGACGGCAAGACTTATCGGGAGCTACGAAGCGACCGAGTGGAGACGAAAAACACCCACGGCACCGGGTGTACCTTCTCCTCGGCCATTGCAGCTCATCTGGCGTTGGGCCATCCTTTTTTCGAGGCGGTGGAACGTGCGAAGGGCTATATCACCGGCGCCATCGCCCATGCCCTGCCGATCGGTAAAGGGTACGGCCCGACCCATCATTTTTATGATCTCTATGCAAGGGCGGGGGTCAAAGCGTAAAAAGAGCCGGGCAATAAACAGGGCCGCGTTTTCCGGCGAATCCCGAGAGATATATTCAGCGATCGGATCGATGTCGTCCGAGGCGGAAGACGCCCATACTACTTTGACCATAAGTTCCGATGTTCAAGTTGGGGTGTACTATTGACACCAACCTCGTGTCACACTATATTCGTGTACATGAAAAACGTTACGATCACTTTAGAGCAAAAAGTCGCTTCCTGGGCCCGGGTGCGGGCGGCGGAGCAGGAAACCAGCGTGTCCCGGTTCATCGGCGGCATGCTGAAGGAGAAAATGCGCGAAGAAGAAAGCTATGCCGCCGCAATGCAGCAGTACCTTTCCAAAAAACCTGCCGTGATTAAATCCCGGGAGGCAAAATATCCGCCTCGCGAAAAGCTCCATGAGCGCTAAGATCTTTGTAGACACCAATGTTCTCGTGTACGGAAGAGATGCCGGAGAACCTGCAAAACAGCAGCAGGCGGCTGCGTGGATAACATATCTCTGGGAATCGAGAACCGGGCGTTTAAGCATTCAGGTTCTCCAGGAATTTTATTCGACCGTCACAACCAGGCTCAAGCCGGGGTTGGAACCGGCGGATGCCCG
>JBKHDE010000042.1:0-25230 GCA_046541495.1 Desulfococcaceae bacterium | reverse complement strand
GGATCAGGTGAAAAAATACGGCGATTCGCTGGAGAAAAAACACGGCGACCTGAAACTGCGGCGATATGCGGTGGTGTCCCTCGGGTTTGAACGAATCTGGTGGAAGGAGATCGGTCACTGAGACCGGAACCGACCTCCCCGCTTTATCCCGCCTCTTTGAACTCCTCGGGGTCGTATCCGAAAAAATACCGGGAGATGGCGTCGTTGATGCGGTTGATTTCGATCTGGAGTTGGTCGTTGAATTCGTGCAGCCCTTTTTCAAACACCGATTTGATGTTGGTGTAGGCCAGTTCCGCGGAAAGCTGCCCCAGAATCTGCTCCGCACGGTTCCGAAAGGCACCCACGGGGGTGCCGCTGATGGCGTGCAGGGATCGCTGGGCCACCCCGAGGCAGTGGAGAACCGAACGGGGAAATTCCCGGCTGAACACCAGAAATTCGGCCACATGGGACGGATTGATCCGGCCGTATTCCTGCCGGTAGGCATCCAGCGCGTCGGTGGCCCGAAGCAGGGCCGCCCATTGCACGTCGTCGTATGCGGTGCCCACGTAGTTGAGGCTGGGTAGGAGGGTGAAATATTTGACGTCCAGCACCCGCGAGGTCTTGTCCGCCCGCTCCATATAGCGTCCCAGGCGACAGAAATGCCACCCCTCCCCGTGGCTCATGGTATCGTTGCCGATTCCGCCGAGCATCATGCCCCGGAGTTTGATCTGCTGGCACAGATCATAAGGGTTTTCATAGACATGGCCCTGATTTTTACCGGCCCCTTCGATGATGTGGTAAAAGGCGTTGATCTGCTCCCAGAGATCCGATGAAATGATCTCACGGACGGTCCGGGCGTTCTCCCGGGCGGCCCGCAGGCAGGAGATGATGGAATGGGGGTACTCGGTGTCGAACATCAAGAAGGAGATGACGTTTTTCTTGGTGGTGGCGTTATAGCGTTCGTAAAACCGGGGATTGTCCCCGGTGGTGGAGACCAGGGCGCCCCATTCCCGGCATTCCTCCTGACCCGGCTGATCCAGGGTCATGTGCCAGCTCACCTCGATGAAACGGGAGATGTTTTCGGCCCGCTCCAGATATCGGCTCAACCAATAAAGGGTTTCAGCAACTCTGCTCAGCATATGGTCCGCTCCCGTCTTGTGTTTGTGACTGAGTCATCAGGGTGGAGTCCCGGTCCGTATCGGTATCGCCTGATCCGTCCACCACCCAGGTGTCCTTGCTGCCGCCGCCCTGGGATGAATTGACCACCAGAGATCCCTTGCGAAGGGCCACCCGGGTCAGTCCGCCCGGCAGCACCCAGATATCCTCGCCGTAGAGGATAAACGGCCGCAGGTCCACATGCCGCCCCTCGAACCCGTCTCCGGTAATGACCGGCGACCGGGAAAGGCCCAGGGCGGGCTGGGCGATGAAGTTTCTGGGCTTGGACTTGATCTTTTCCGCGAAGGCATCCCTTTCGGAAGCGGTGGACACCGGGCCGATAAGCATGCCGTATCCGCCCGACTCATTGGCCGCTTTGACCACCAGGGTATCCAGGTTGTCCAGCACATGGTTTCGGGCCGAATCCTCCCAGCAAAGGTAGGTGGGTACATTGGGAATGATCGCCTCCTCCCCCAGGTAGTATTGGATCATTTTGGGGACATAGGCGTAGATCACCTTGTCGTCGGCCACCCCGGTTCCCGGCGCGTTGGCCATGGCCACCCGGCCTTTCTGAAACACCTCCAGGATGCCCGGCACACCGAGAAGGGAGTCTTCGCGAAAGGCCGTGGGGTCGAGAAAATCGTCATTGATCCGCCGATAGATCACATCCACCCGCTGAAGCCCCCGGGTGGTTTTCATGCAGACGAATCCGTCCTGAATCACCAGGTCCCGGCCCTCCACCAGTTCGATTCCCATTTCATGGGCCAGAAAGGAATGCTCGAAATAGGCGGAATTATAGATGCCGGGGGTGAGCAGGGCCACCACCGGGGTGCGCATTCCGGCCGGGGCGATGGAATAGAGCATGTCGAGCAGTTTCGCCGGATAGATATCCACCGGCTTGACCCGGGACGCGGTAAAGACCTCGGGAAAGGTCCGCTTCAGGAGCCGGCGGTTGGCGATCACATACGAGACCCCGGAGGGGCACCGAAGATTGTCTTCCAGCACATAGATCTGACCTTTTTCGTCCCGAACCAGATCGGTGCCGGTGACATGGGCCCAGATGTGCCCGGGGGGATTGAGACCCTCGCAGGGTTTCAGATACCCTTCGGCGGAAAGGATGAGATCGCCGGGAATCACGCCGTCTTTGACGATTTTCTGATCGTGGTAGACATCGTCGATGAAGAGATTCAGGGCGCGAATGCGCTGCTTCAGGCCCTTTTCGATCCAGTACCACTCCTGGGCCTCCACGATGCGGGGAATAATGTCGAAGGGCCAGATCTTTTCGGTGCCTTCGCCGCTGCCGTACACATTGAAGGTGATCCCGGAGTCGAAAAGCGCCTGCTCGGCCGTGCGCTGGCGTCGCTTCAACTCCCCGGGCGGAAGCGATTCGATCTTTTCCACCATCAGCCGAGTGCCGTCTCTCGGTTCCGTCGGCGATGCGAACATCTCGTCATAAAATGGCCCGATATCATATCCGCTGAAACTCATTCATGCCCCTCCTGTCTCGAATGGAACCTGCACGGCGGTTGTGGGAATTCAACACTCCTATTCAGCCGTCCATGGGTTTTTATTCCTAATCACTGGGAAATTCAGATCAATCAGATCACTGGGAAACGCAGATCACTGGGAAACGTCAGAAATAAAAAAAGAAGCAAAAATCATACCCCGATTACCGATCCGATTTCCCCCGGACTGAATTCGGCAACGCCGGGTAACATGGTGATTAAAGATTATCCAGCATACCAGACACCTGCAAAAAAGTAAAATTGGACCCCGGTTATCTACAATCTTGTAATTATCTACCTCCTTTGAAACGCACTCAATTCCGGATTCACTCACACTCCGCCTACTTCGCGCCGGGGTATTCGACGGCGGAATAGAACTTGCTTTTTCACACTGAATCATATTAGAAAATCCGAATGCATTTTAATCCGCAACACCCGTTCTCATCGGCGTGCCGGCCGGACCGACGGGCATATTCATAAGGAGATTTCATGTCCATTCGCGTGGCCGTCAATCACAAAACCCATTACACCTACGACCGGCGGGTGTCGCTGTCTCCCCATATATTCCGTCTTCGGCCGGCGGTTCATTGTCGAACCCCGATTGAAGCCTACTCCCTGACCATCCGTCCGGAAAATCATTTCATCAACTGGCAGCAGGACCCCTTCGGGAACTATCTGGCCCGGGTGGTGTTTCTGGAACCGGCAAAGGAACTCTATGTCGAGGTGGATCTGGTGGCCGACCTGACGGTGATCAACCCCTTCGATTTTTTCATGGAGGAATATGCCGAGAATTTCCCCTTTTCCTATACGCCGCAACTGAAAAAAGAACTGATCCCCTATCTGGAAGTCAAGGAAAACGGGCCGCTTCTTAAGGAATGGCTGTCCAAGGTGGACCGGTCGGAAAAGCGGATGGTCGACTTTCTGGTGGAACTCAATCAGCAACTCTGGACAGACACCGCCTACACGGTTCGCCTGGAGGTCGGCATTCAGACCTGCGAGCAGACCCTCGAAAAGGGGCTGGGCTCCTGCCGGGACACCGGGTGGTTGCTGGTACAGATACTCCGCCACCTGGGCCTGGCGGCCCGGTTCGTATCCGGGTATCTGGTGCAGCTCACCGCCGACGTTAAATCCCTGGACGGTCCCTCCGGTCCTGAGGCCGATTTCACCGATCTTCATGCCTGGGCCGAGGTCTATGTGCCCGGGGCCGGCTGGATCGGCCTCGACCCCACCTCGGGCCTCTTTGCCGGGGAAGGCCACATCCCCCTGGCCTGCACCCCCGATCCGGTCAGCGCCGCACCGGTGACCGGGGCCACCGACCCGTGCGAGGTGGAATTCAGCTTCGACAACTCGGTCCGCCGCATCCATGAGGATCCCCGGGTCACCAAACCCTACACCGACGCCCAATGGGCCGCGGTCAACGCACTGGGGGAACAGGTGGAGCAGGACCTGGTGAGCGGAGACGTGCGGCTCTCCATGGGCGGAGAACCCACCTTCGTCTCCATCGACGATATGGAATCTCCGGAATGGAACTTCACCGCCGACGGAAAACTCAAACGAAAACTGGCCGGTGATCTGATCCGACGACTTCACCGGACCTTCGGCCCCGACGGCATGCGCTATTACGGCCAGGGGAAATGGTATCCGGGCGAACCCCTGCCCCGCTGGAGACTGGGCTGTTTCTGGCGCAAAGACGGTGCCCCGCTCTGGAAAAACACCGAACTGCTGGCGGATGAAACCCGGGATTACGGGTACGGCGTTCAGGAGGCGGAACAATTCGCCCGATACCTCGCCCGGCAGATGTCCGTCTCCCCGGATTACCTTGTGCCGGGGTATGAAGATCCCTTCTATCTTCTCTGGGCCGAAGGCAACCTGCCCACCGACATCGATCCATTGAAGGCGAATCTCAAGGATCCCCTCGAGCGGCGGCGGCTGGCGCGAATTCTGTCCGAAGATCCCGCCGCACCGGCCGGTTTCGCTCTGCCACTGCAGTGGGATTTTAAACGGGAACGCTGGGAGAGCAGCCCCTGGACATTCCGGCGGGGGTATATGTTTCTCACCCCCGGCGATTCCCCCATGGGACTGCGGCTGCCGCTGGAGGCCCTGCCCTGGACGACCGAGGAAAAACGGGCGCCGATGCCCGAGCGGTCTCAATTAAGTGAATTTCCGCCCCTGCCCGACCTGCATCAAACAGTTGCGAAACGAGGCGTCGCAACCGATCCGGAAAAACCCGAACCGAAACGGCAAGATCATCTCCCTGAAAGCCGAGAAGAAGGGGCGGAAAAAAAAGAGATCGCCCACACCGCCCTGTGCGTGGAAGCCCGGGAAGGCCGCATCCATGTCTTTATGCCGCCCACCGGTCTTCTGGAACATTATCTGGATATCGTGGCGTCTGTAGAGTCGGTGGCCGAGGTTCTGGACATGCCGCTCGTTTTAGAAGGATATGAACCGCCCCAGGACCCGCGCCTGGAAAAAATCCTGGTCACCCCCGACCCCGGGGTCATCGAGGTCAACATCCACCCTGCCAAGTCCTGGAAGGAACTGGTGGACAACACCCTCACCCTGTATGAGGAGGCCCGGCTCTCCCGGCTGGCCACCGAAAAATTCATGGTGGACGGCCGGCACACCGGCACCGGCGGCGGCAATCATGTCACCATCGGCGGGCTCAAACCGGCGGACAGCCCGATTCTGAGGCGGCCCGATCTGCTTCGAAGCCTGGTCACCTACTGGCAGCACCACCCCGGGCTCTCCTATCTCTTCTCCAGCCTCTTCATCGGGCCCACCAGCCAGGCCCCCCGGGTGGATGAAGGCCGCCACGAACAGCTGTATGAACTGGAAATCGCGTTCCGGGAGCTGGACCGGCATCAGGCGCCCCCGTTCTGGCTGGTGGACCGGCTGCTCCGGCATCTCCTGGTGGACATCACCGGCAACACCCACCGGGCCGAGTTCTGCATCGACAAGCTCTATTCCCCGGACAGCCTCAGCGGCCGGCAGGGGCTGGTGGAGTTCCGGGCATTCGATATGCCGCCCCACGCCCGGATGAGTGTGGTTCAGATGCTCCTGCTTCGCACCCTGATCGCCCGGTTCTGGAATGCGCCCTACCGGCACCGGCTGGTCCGCTGGGGCACCGAACTTCATGACCGGTTTCTGCTGCCCCACTATGTTCAGGCCGATCTTCGGGAGGTGTCCCATGAACTCCAAGAGGCCGGATACCCCTTCCGCATGGAATGGCTCGCCCCTTTCTTTGAATTTCGGTTTCCCCATTACGGAACGGTTCACATTCAAGACATTCGAATCGAGCTTCGTATGGCCATCGAACCCTGGCATGTGCTGGGAGAAGAGGTCACCCGCTCCGGAACCAGCCGGTTTGTCGACTCCTCGGTGGAACGGCTGCAGATCAAAGCCGAGGGGCTCACCGACTCCCGCTACGTTCTGGCCTGCAACGGCCGACGAGTGCGGCTTCACAACACCGGCGCCCACGGGGAATACGTGGGCGGGGTCCGGTACCGGGCCTGGCAGCCGCCGTCGGCCCTGCATCCCACCATCGGGGTCCACTCTCCGCTGGTCTTTGATGTCATCGACACCTGGAACGGCCGGTCGGTGGGCGGATGCACCTATTTCGTGAGCCACCCCGGCGGCCGCAGTTACGACACCTTTCCGGTCAACGCCTATGAGGCCGAAGCCCGCCGGGTCACCCGGTTCCGGAGCCACGGCCACACCCCGGGCGTGATTCAGCCGCCGCCCGAGACCATGTCCCGGGGACGTTTCCTGCCCGAAGGCCATCCCCCCGGCCCGATGGCGCCGCCGCCCGAGGAGCCCAACCCGGAATACCCGTACACTCTAGATCTGCGGCGATGACCTTCGACGATCAAGACAGGAGAGACCGGCCATGACCGCCCCACCGATTGCTGAAAGAACTCCGCCCGGCGCTGCGGACCCGCCCGGCATGTGCAACACCTATTCCCGGCTGCCCGAGGCCTATGATGAAATGTGGGATGAACAGGGCCGGGTGCGCCGCCACTGGGAGCCCTACATCCGCGCCATTGAAGCGATGGGATGCGATGAACTGGGCAGAAACCACCAGGAAGCATTGCGCATTCTTCGGGAAAACGGCATCACCTACAATATTCACGGAAACCCCCACGGGGTGCATCGAAAATGGACCCTGGACGCCATCCCCCTCATTCTGGGAAGAGAAGACTGGGCCGCGGTGGAATCCGGGCTGAACCAGCGGGCCCGACTGCTGGATCTCATTCTGGGGGATCTCTACGGGGATCGAACCCTGATCAAAGAGTCCATTCTGCCGCTGGACCTGATCTACCGCCATGACGGGTTCATCCGGCAATGCGACGGGATTCGGATTGAGGGTCCCCATCAGCTCCTCCTCTATAGCGCGGATCTCGCCCGAGGGCCGGACCAGCGCCTCTGGGTATTGGCCGACCATGCCCAGAACCCCACCGGCATCGGGTATGCGTTGGAAAACCGGACCGCCATGGCCCATGTGTTTCCGGGCCTGTTCCGGGAGTGCAAGGTCACCCGGCTTTCCAATTTTTTTCGCGATCTGCGCTCGGAGCTGGCCGCCGTCGCGCCCCACCGAAAGGAGAACCCCCGCATCGTGATCCTTTCCCCGGGGCCGGGCGAAGACACCTATTTCGAGCATGCCTATCTGGCCGCCTATCTCGGCTATACCCTGGTGCAGGGAGAAGACCTGACGGTGCGGGACGGGTTTGTCTGGCTCAAATCCCTGGAGGGATTACAGCTGGTGGATGTCATCCTGCGCCGGGTGGACGACCATCTCTGCGACCCCCTGGAACTGCGCCAGAATTCCCGCTTCGGGGTGGCCGGGCTGCTGGAGGCGGTCCGTCGAGAGAACGTGGTGCTGGCCAATCCGCCGGGCGCCGGTATTCTGGAAAACGCCGGACTGAGCGCATTTCTTCCTCAAATCGCCCGTCACTTTTTGAATCAGGACTTGATCCTGTCCTCCCCGCCCACCTGGTGGTGCGGTCGGGAGCCGGAGATGAATTATGTTCTGGAACATCTGAATTCTCTGATCATCAAGACCATTCACCGGGATGAACGACCCCGGACCGTGTTCGGCCCTCTGCTCAACAACACCGAGCGCCGCACCTGGCGAGAGCGGATCCGGTTCCGTCCCCACCGATATGTCGGCCAGGAAATGGTCGATTTTTCCACCGCTCCGATTCTGTCGGGGGATCGCCTCACGCCCCGGCATGCGGTGCTGAGGACGTTTTTGATCGCCCGGGAGGAAGGGTACGCCATCATGCCCGGCGGGATCGCCCGAAGCGCCTCGAACAAGTCCAATGCGGCCATTTCCGGAGGAGCCGGCGGCACCCTCAAAGACACCTGGGTGATCGCGGCCAAGCCCCAGCCCCATGTCAGCCTCTGGCTTCAGACCAGCCGCCTCGACCGCACCCTCAAAAGCAGCTCCATTCTGCCCAGCCGGGCCGCGGAAAACCTTTTCTGGGTGGGCCGGTATGCGGAACGAAGCGAGGCCATCGCTCGAATGCTGCGGACCACCCTGCACCATTACAGCGAAAGCGACCGATTCGGGGACGAAGCCGACGCCGCCTGCCTGAATCAACTGACCCGGGCCTTGAGCCTTATCGTTTTTCCGCACAAACCGGACCGGAATCCATTCGGGAAACCCCATTCCGCCCGGCCGGAGGCGGACCTGGCCGCTGTGATTCAAAACGCCAAACATCCCGGCAGCCTTTCCTCGACCCTTCAGTCCACCCTGAACGCCGCCTATGCGGTGCGGGACCGGTGGTCCACCGACACCTGGCGGGTGGTCAACGACATTGAGGAGCACTGGACCGCCCTGCAGGATCTGCCCGGGTTCAACCCGAGATACATCATCCATAACCTCGACCGGCTCATCACCGATCTGATGGCCCTGGCCGGTCTGTCCATGGAGAGCATGTCCAGGGAGCCGGGATGGATGCTTCTAGACATCGGCCGGCGGATCGAACGGGCCCTCATGTTCATCGATTTTTTCCGGCAGACCATGGTCCGGCGCCACGATACGCCGCTGGCCCATCTGATACTGGAGGCGGTCCTGATCACCACCGAGAACATCATCACCTACCGCCGGCGGTACCGCTCTTATCTGGAACCGGCCACCGTGCTCGATCTGGTGCTGATGGATGAAAACAATCCCCGGGCACTGATGTACCAGCTGGTCCGGCTTCAGGAGCACATTCAGGACCTGCCCCGGGAGTCGGTGAGCCATCAGCTCAGCGAAGAGCAGCAACTGATCCTCAAGGCCTACACCCGCCTGCGGCTGTCCAACACCGCTTCCCTGGCCCGGGTGGCGGAAAAAACCGGCATGTATCATAAGCTGGACGGATTGCTGGTCAGCCTTCGAAACCTCCTGATTCGGATTTCGGACGCCCTGTCCAAGACCTATTTCAGTCATACCCAGGAATCCCAGCACCTGGTCTCAAAACCGGCGGAGCCGGTGGAATGAACTTCCGCGTCATCCATCAGACCCGTTATCTGTACAGCGAACCGGTGAGCCTCTGCCAGAACGAGGTCAAGCTATTGCCTCGGGACCTGGACCATCAGCAGTGCGCCGGCAGCCGGGTGGTGGTGGACCCGTCGCCGGCGGCCTTTCGGGAACGGACCGATTTTTTCGGCAACCGGGTCTGCTATTTTTCCATTCAGCAGCCTCACCGGCAGCTCACGGTGACGGTCTCCAGTCATGTGCGGATCACGCCCCCGGAAGCGGAGCCTCTCCCCGGCGCCGGTCAGCCCTGGGAAAAAGCGCGGGACGCACTCCGTACCCCATCGACCCCCGACATCATCGAAGCCGGTCAGTTCACCCTCGATTCGCCGCTCATCATCGTCACCCACGACCTGAGAGACTACGCCGAGGCCTCCTTTTTTCCGGGACGCCCGCTTCCGGAAGCGGTCAATGACTTAATGGTCCGCATCCATAAGGACTTCGAGTTCGTACCGGGGTTCACCACCGTCGCCACGCCGCTCTCCCATGTGCTCGAACACAAACGGGGCGTCTGCCAGGATTTCGCCCAGGTGGCCATCGGCTGCCTTCGCTCGCTGGGCCTGGCGGCCCGGTACGTGAGCGGATACATCGAAACCCTGCCTCCGCCCGGAAAAGAGCGCCTCAAGGGCGCGGATGTCTCCCACGCCTGGTTTTCGGCCTTCATCCCCGAGGTCGGCTGGGTCGATTTCGATCCGACCAACAACATCATTCCACGGGATCAGCACATCACCACCGCCTGGGGCCGGGATTATGCCGATGTTTCCCCCCTGAAGGGCATCATCTTCAGCGGCGGCACCCATCAACTCACCGTATCGGTGGATGTGGAACGGCTCCCCGACACGGAAACCGGTACGGTCCCCCTGAACCCATGACCTGGTTTACCCTTCCCCTCGCATTTTTCCTCGACCTGGTTTTCGGCGATCCGCAATTTCGCCACCACCCCATTCGGTTCATGGGAAAGGCCATCGAACTTTTCGAACCCCGTTTTCGTCAACTTTCAGAAAATTTGCCGATGGGCCTGACGACCGCGGGCGGCCTCTTTGCGGTCACCCTGATTCTGATGACCTGGGGAACGGCCGAAGCGGCGCTGAGTTTGGCCCGGCGAATCCATTCCGGGGTCGGCATCGGCCTGGAGGTGCTGATGATCTATTTTTGCATTTCCGCCAAAGCCCTGGAATCGGCGGCCATGGAAATCCACGGCATCCTGGTGGAAGGCGATCTGAAACGGGCCAGGGAGAAGCTTTCTCTGATCGTGGGCCGGGACGTGCGGAACTTATCCAAGGAAGGGGTGGCCCGGGCCGCGGTGGAAACGGTGGCCGAAAATCTGGTGGACGGGGTCATCGCCCCGCTTTTTTTCGCGGCCCTCGGGGGCGGCCCCTTGGTGATGGCCTACAAAATGGTCAACACCCTCGATTCCATGGTGGGCTACAAAAACGAAACCTACCGGAAATTCGGCGCCGCAGCCGCCCGCATCGATGACGCCGCCAATTTCATTCCGGCCCGGCTGTCGGTGCCGGTGATCGCATGGAGCGCTCAGATTCTGGCGAAAAAAGGCCGATCCGCCTGGATCACCGCCCGGCGGGAAGGCCGGCGCCACGCCAGCCCGAATGCCGGGTTTCCCGAAGCGGCCTTCGCCGGCACTTTGCGCATTCGCCTCGGCGGTCCCAATGTGTATCATGGAAAAAGGGTCCATAAACCCTATATCGGGATCGGCTTCGAAAAGGTGAAGATCGGGGATATTCGCAAGGCCTGTGATCTGATGATACTCTCTTCCATTTTGTGGGTCGTCGTCCTGTGGGGAATCCTCTTTTCATTCAATGTTCTATCGGGTTGAATATCTGAATCTGTGGCGCGATTGTGCTGAAATGATCGAAAAGAATCCTTATCCTCCGCTCCCCGAATCCTATAAAGCGGCCTATCCATTCACACTGGCCACCACATCCTTCATCTACCCGGATCTTTACGCGCCCAACGCACGGATGCTCGGCCCCTTTGTTGATGAAATCGAGCTTCTCTTTTTCGACAGCACCTATTCAGGGAGTCTGCCGTCGGAAAATCAAATCGCCGAACTCGGCCGGTTGGGCGAAATGTATGATCTGACCTATAATGTCCACCTGCCTACCGATGTTTGCTTAACGGCACCAGACCGGCGAAGCAGGAAAACGGCCGTTGAAAATATTCGAACCGTCTTGGAACTGACGGAACCCCTTCACCCCTCTTCCTCGGTGCTTCATTTGCCCGTGGACGGAGGGATTGAAGAAAATGCATGGGATTCCTGGCTGGATCGGGTCCGGGAGGGAATAGCTGAAATCCGAAAGGGGGGGTTAAACACCGGAAATATTGCGGTGGAAACCCTGAATTATCCTCTGGAGCGGGCCATGCCGATCGTGGAGGAATTCGATCTGTCCATCTGCATGGACATCGGCCATCTCCTGCTTTACGGATTCGACCCGACGGCTTTTTTTGAGCGTCACGCCGACCGGATCAGGATCATTCACCTCCATGGGGTTCGGGACGGAAAAGATCATCTCGCTTTGGATCAACTGGATGAACGCCGATCCCGAATGGTGGTGGATATTCTGAACCGATTCAAGGGGGTTGTTTCACTGGAGGTTTTTTCGTATAAAACCCTGGCGCTCTCGCTGGACTACTTGGCACACTGTTGGAAAGGATACGGAGAAAATCCATGATTCTGGTTGCGGACAACCTCACCATCACCAATCCCATCGTGGAGATGGCGATCCAAGACATGAACCCGGAGCCCGTTCAGGGGCTGGTTTCCCGCTGCGCGGCGGCCGGGGCGGAAGCCATCGACATCAATTCCGGCCCGCTGACCCGGGACCCCGATCGGCGAATGCGGTTTCTGGTGGAGGCGGTGCAGTCGGCCGCCGACCTGCCGATTCTGCTGGACACCACCAATCCCGCGGCCTTGAAGGCGGGTCTCGAAACCGCTCGCGGCAAGACCATCATCAACGGCTTTTCCCTGGAACCGGCCAAACTGGAATCCATTCTGCCGCTCGCCGGCCGGTATGATGCGGATATCATCGGTTATCTGCTCTACCCCAACAGCCATGTGCCGACCGATGAAGCAGAGCGGCTCAGTGTCGCGGTGGAACTCTTCGGTGCTTTTCAGCAGACGGGATTGCCGGAAGACCGGCTGATCATCGACCCGGTGATCGCGCCGCTGATGTGGGAAAACGGCCATCGACAGGACATGGCCATCCTGTCGGTCCTGCGGAACCTGCCCGACCTGCTGGGGTTCCCGGTCCGGACCATTGCCGGTGTCTCCAATCTGATCACCGGCCCGGGACCCAAAGACCGAAAGCGGCTGATGGAAGCGGCCTATCTCCCCATGCTGGCCGCTTCCGGTCTGACCTACGGGCTTCTGAATGTATTCCACACCGAATCCATGCGGGTCGCCCGGGCCTGCAACGCCCTGATGGATCCCAAGATTTTCACCTGGGAAGGGCTTTCCGATCCTATTTCTTCTTGATCTTCTCTCCGATATCCTCAAATTTTCTGTTCATAGCCAGGGTCGTAGCGGCGATATCTTCAAGGATTTCACTCACCCCTTCGAGTTGGTGATCCCGGGCCTTCTCCGCCCATTCCCGGTAGGATTTGGCATGATCGGTATTGTGCTGAAGCCAGTGGTCGATCAATTTGGACATTTTCTCTTCAAAACTCAAAGTGCCGCTTTGGGTTTCTTCGTGGGAATGATCGTGGTCGTGGTCGTGGTGGTGGTGATGATGATGGCTCATTTTTTTCCTCCTTTTTGATGTACTCTGCAAAGCGGTTTTAAAATAGGATATTTCCTTTAAATTAATCAATATTAGGGGCGCAATTTCTTTAAGAAAGGGCGGAATTCGCCATAAACCGTCTGGCCAGATCGGCGGCCCGGCTGTTGGGAAATCGTTGAATCAGGCGGTTCCAGTATTCCTTTGATCGGCGGTGCGCATTCAGCCGGTGATAGCAGAGGCCGGTTTTAAAGAAGGCGTCGGCAAACTTGTTGCCGGTATCGAATCGGGTCAGGACCTGTCGATAGGCGTCGCCGGCTTCCCGGTACAGGCGCTGAGCATAGTAGCACTCTCCGATCCAGTATTGGGCCTGATCGGTCAGGCGGTGGTTCGGAAACCGATCTAAAAAGGCGCCAAAGGCCTCCCGTGCTTTTTCGTAATCCATTTCATGGTAGAGATAAAACGCCGCCTCAAACAGCGCCTCCGGCCGGGTTCCATAATATTCGGTTTTCCAATCGGCACGCCCGGACGGTTTGGGAGGGGCTTTTCGCGTGATCAGCGGCGGCGGATTCTTAATTTGCAGGGGTTTGGTGGCGACGTGTTGATACTGATCGCCCGAATCCGACGGATCGGGAGCCGGCTCATTTTCGGCCCGCGCTTCCCGCACCGATGGGGTCGCCAAATGAATAATGGAATTCAGACTGATGTAAAAGTCCTCCGAGGTCTGCTGATAAGGGGGCAGACCCGGTTTTTCTTCACTAACGGAAGCAGAAGAAACGAGGAAACCCTTTTCGGCCGCACCAGGGACCGGCCCTTTCGGTTTCGCATCATCGCCCGATACCTGCACCGGCGCTTTCGACATCCCCAGGATGGCTTCCAAGCTGCTGTAAAAAGCGTCGGATGTCTGCTGATAAGGCGGGACCGATCGACCCTCCTCAGTTAAAAATACGACAGGTACCTTCTCAACAACGGGGCTCGTCCGGCTGTCGGATCCCCCGCCGCTCCGCGGCCGAACACAACCGGTGAGCGAATGGACCGCTAAGAGTGTTATCAGAACGAAGATCATATCTTTTTTCATGGGCCACCTGCGCACAAAAAATGATTCCAAATCGAAAATGCGATTCCCATTCCGCCGAAGAGCGCACGGTCGACCGCCGCCTCATTTTCCCGCTTGCCCCCGGCCCCATCCATGATATAACACCCTTCGCTATGATTCGAAAAGCCACTATTCGAGATGTGAAAGCGATTCATGCGCTTTTGCAGAGATACGGAGCCAAAGGGGAACTCCTCCCCCGGCCTTTAAGCCAGCTCTATGACCATCTGCGGGATTTCCGGGTGTGCGAAGACCGGTCCACGGGGCAGGTGATCGGCTGCTGCGCCCTTCAGTTCTGCTGGGAGGATCTGGCAGAGATCCGCTCCTTGGCGGTGCATCCCGAATTCCGGGGCCGAAAAATCGGAGCGGCCCTGGTTGCGGAGGCCTTGGCCGAGGCCGAATCCTTCCGCATCAAAAAAGTCTTTACCCTGACCTACCGGCCCGGCTTTTTTCAAAAACTCGGCTTCAGATACATCGACCGTTCGGAACTGCCGCTCAAAATCTGGAGCGATTGCATGGCCTGCGTTAAATTTCCCAACTGCGATGAAAACGCCCTGATCATCGATCTGGCCTCCTCACCGGGCGATCAGGATATACGCCGGAAAACCGATCAGGTGTAGATGATGTTGAGCGGCAGCGGCGGATACTGCCATACACCGGGCAGCGGCACCAGGTGCTGGGTATCGACACTCAGCCAGTTCACCTCGGGTTTGATCTCCCGAAGTTTTCCGTCATCCGGGGGCCGGGCCCAGGCCGTGTGAGAATAGGTCACCTGAAAAATGCAGACGCTGTCTTTTCCCTCTCTGATCACCACATAGTTCTTTCCAAAACTTTTCATAGAGAGTTGATTGTTTTCTGCGATTTCCCGCACCTCCTCCGGTTTGAATTTCATGAGGATCAGCTTGGTCACCCCTTTTTCGGAAAACTGAAGCAATGCCCGGGATTCACTGCTGGCGGCGTAAATCGTGGTAATGCAGGGCAGCCGTCTCAGATATTGGGCCGCCACACAGGCGGCTGTGCGGCGCCCGCCCACCATCATCGGCAGGCCGTAATAATCAAAAAATTTTTTCTGGATGGCATCGGCGTATTTATCTCCCTTCTCGTATAGATCTTTGGAGATATACCGCAGGTGCCGAGCGAGATCTTCCGCCGCCTCGGCGATGGGCCAGTCGATCCGCACATGGAAGTGGGTCAGTTTATACCGGTGCCGGGACCGGGTGGCGGGGTCCCGCTGAACCAGCAGGGCATAATCGACCGGCAGCAGCACCTGAACAAAATCGAAAAATTTCGCCGACTCCAAATACTTCTGATATCGGTCGAGCTTTCCTTCCAGAGGCAGGGACTGGGTTCGCAAAAGGTTGGCCTTGGTGGTCTTGGTGCGGTCGAAAAACCGAATGTATTTCTTGTGGCGGGCCGAGATGGTGTCTTCCACGAAAATGACCAGAAAGGTGTTCTGATCTTCGTATTCGAGATCCGGTAAAATGGCCCGGGGTTTGAGTTCCCGCTTTTCCACCCAGGGATAGGGGACCTTGCTTTTCCTGAAATTGTGGTAGGAATCGATCAGGGCATACCGGGTCATGTATTGATCCAATTCGTCCCTCAACAATTCATAATAGGACCGCCGCAATCGATTGGCCTGACTCAGTTCTTCCCTGATGCTCCAGAATGCCAATATCCGCTCCGTTCGATATCTGGTCAGCTGCCGGCCGTGGACTGCATTCAGCTGAATGGATTAACTTTTTCTCCTTTACTGCCGCAAAATACCGGTCCGATTCCGTTTTTGATAAGCGGCTTCACCCTTCAGAATTTTTTGGGTCGGTTTTTTTTCCGCAGATGAAGCGCCTTTTTCCGGGACCACCGTTCCCAGAATCCGATGGCTCCCGAGGCATAGGCCCGGTCCAGGGTTTCTTCTCGAACCGTCAATCCGCCGCCCCCGCTGAGCCCGAGCCGCATGCAGTCGGTGTTGCAGGTACATCGCATGCATTTGGGCGGTGAATGGCGAAGCCCGTCCGGCCCCATGGGGAAGACGGTTTCCAGGTCACCGAAACAGGGGGGGCATTCTTTTTGGTCTTGGGTCATACGGGTATCCGTTTTTTCGTTCGGACCGGAACACCGCTCATGCCTGGCGTTCGAAATCCCGATTCATCTCCGATATATACCCCTGATCCGCAAAGCTGAAGTAGGTATTGTCTCCGATCACCAGGTGTTCGTGGACCGTCACCCCCATGACCCGGCATGCGAATACCAGCTGCCGAGTGATGGCGATGTCCTCCCGGGACGGGTTGGGATCCCCCGAGGGATGATTGTGGGCGAAGATCAGAGAGGCTGCCCGGTGCTCCAGGGCCGCCTGCACCACTTCCCGCGGATAGACCGAGCTGGCGGTCAGGGTGCCTTCAAACAGGGTCTGGGTGGCCAGCACCTGATTCCGGGCATCCAGAAAGATCACCTTAAAACATTCCCGATGCCGGTCTTTCATATTGAAATAGAGGTAGTCGAACAATTCCCGGGCATTGTGAATCGGGCGCTTCCCCACGACCTTTCGTTCCAGATAGCGATCCGCCACCGCCTTGATCAGGCGAATGCCGAAGACGTTCTTGGGGCCGATCCCCTTGACCTGCATCAACTCCTTGGGGGAGGCTTCAAACACCCCCTGAAGGGTTTTGAAACGTTCCAGAGCCGCCTTGGCCGGGGCTTTGCAGTCTTTCCGCGGGGTGGCCAGAGTCAGCAGCAGTTCGATCACCTCATAGTCGAGAAACCCCTCGAGCCCGGCGTTCAGAAATTTATCCCGCAGCCGCTCCCGGTGCCCCTCGCCTTTTCCGCTGTCGCCCTCGCTCATGAAAATCAAATATCCCCGTTAGTATTCGTCCAGTTCCTGTTTCAGGTTCCGGGTCATCAGCCGGTGGAGGGCCTCCCGAGGCGACACATTTTCGTACAGAATCCGGTAGATTTCCTGGGAGATGGGCATTTCCACCCCCAGCTTTCGGGACAGATTATAGACCGATTTGGCGGTTTTGACGCCTTCGGCCACCATTCGCATTTCGGCAAGAATCTCATCGAGCGTCATTCCTTCACCAATCTTTTTGCCCACCGTATGATTTCGGCTGAGGTCACCGGTGCAGGTCAACACCAGATCCCCGAGGCCGGCCGATCCGGTGAAGGTGCGGGGGTTGGCGCCCATGTGGACTCCGAGCCGCCGAATTTCGGCCAGCCCCCGGGTGATCAAGGCGGCCCGGGTGTTGAGCCCCAGCCCGAGCCCGTCGATGATGCCCGCGGCGATGGCGATGACGTTTTTAATGGATCCGCCCAGCTCCACCCCCACCCGGTCATTGCTGGTATAGACCCGAAAATAGGGGGTGGCGAAGATGTGCTGAACGTATTCGGCCACCGATGCATTCACGGCGGCCGCGGTGATAACGGAGGGCGCCATTCGGGCCACCTCTTTGGCGAAAGTGGGGCCGGACAGAGCCGCCAGGCGGGTGTCGTCCAGATGGGGAAGGGTTTCCGCCAGGATCCCGGTCATGGTCCGGTGGGTGACGTTTTCGATCCCCTTGGATGCGGATACCAGCACCGTGTCGGAACCGATATGGGCGGACATTCTGGAAGAGACCTCCCGCATCACATGGGACGGCACCACGATCAGCACCAGATCTTTTTTTGCCACCACCCGGGCCAGATCATTGGTGGGTTGCAGGTTCTCCGACAGGGTAAATCCGGGGAGAAAAATTCTGTTTTCCCGGTCTTTTTCGATCTGCTCCCGAACCTCTTCTTCAAACACCCAGAATTCAATCCGAAAACCCTTGGTCGCCAGCAGATTGGCCAGAGCGGTTCCCCAGCTGCCGCCGCCCACCACGCCGATTCGGGTTCGGGAGATGCCTATGCCGTTCGCCTTTTCCATCCCGATCTCCTTTTATTCCGCTACCGGTTTTTCCGCTTCCTCGACCTCTTTTTCAGCCAGTCTGGCGGCGCCCGCCACCCGTTCGTCGGGGTCCATTTCGATCAGTTTCACCCCTTGGGTATTACGGCTGATCACCGATATTCCGGACACCGGCATGCGAATCAGTTTGCCGGTGTTGGTCATGATCATGACGTCGTTTTCTTCTTCCACCAGCAGGATGGCCACCACCTTGCCGTTTCGCTCGTTGGTTTTGATGGTGATGACCCCCTTGCCGCCCCGCTTCTGCACCGGATATTCATCGATCAGGGTCCGTTTGCCGTATCCGTTCTCGGTGGCCGCAAACAGGGTCTGACCATAGCTCAGCACCTCCATGCCCACGATCACGTCGTCATTCAGCAGGGTCATCCCCCTCACCCCTCGGGACACCCGGCCGGTGGGGCGCACATCCGACTCGTGGAATCGGATCGACTTGCCCGAGGAGGAACCGAGAAACGTGTTATAGGTGCCGTCGGTGATTCGGGCCGCGATCAGTTCGTCCCCTTCCACCAGATCCACCGCGATGATGCCGCCGGCGCGGGGTCGACTGTAATCCATGATGTCGGTCTTTTTCACCAATCCCTTGCGGGTGGCGGTCATGATATAATACCCGGGTTCGAATTCCGGAACCGGCAGCACGGTGCTCAACCGTTCGCCGGGTTCGAAATTGAGCAGGTTGACGATCGCCCGGCCCTTGCTGGCCCGGCCCGCCTGGGGGATTTCATAAACCTTGCACCAGTAAACCTTTCCCTGATTGGTGAAAAAGAGAAAGGTGTGATGGGTGGAGGCCACGAACAGCAGCTCCACAAAGTCTTCGTCCCGGGTTCCCATGGCCGTTTTGCCCCGCCCGCCCCGGCGCTGACTCTGATAGAGGGAAATGGGATTGCGCTTGATGTATCCGTTTTTGGAGACGGTCACCACCATATCCTCTTCGGCGATCATGTCTTCGATGGTGAGCTCCCGGGTGGATTCCACGATCTCGGTCCGGCGTTCATCCCCGAATTCATCCTGAACGGCGGTCAGCTCATCCTTGATGATGTTGAGGACCAGCCGTTCGCTGGAAAGGATCTCTTTGAACCAGGCGATATCCTTGAGGACCTGTTCATATTCCTCCACGATCTTTTCCCGTTCGAGGCCGGTCAACCGCTGAAGCCGCATGTCCAGGATGGCCTGGGCCTGAATATCGGTCAGCCTGAACGCCTCCATGAGCCGCTGTTTGGCCTCCGGCGCGTTTCTGGAGGCACGGATCATGGCCACCACTTCATCCAGATTGTCCAGAGCGATCTTGAGGCCCTCCAGGATATGGGCCCGCTCTTCGGCCTTTCGCAGGTCATACCGGGTCCGCCGAATGACAATCTCCTTGCGGTGAATGATGAACTGCTCCAGCATCTCCTTTAAGTTGAAGAACTGGGGCCGGTTGTTCAGAATGGCCAGAAAGATGATGCCGAAACTGGTCTCCATCTGGGTGTGCTTGAAGAGCTGGTTGATGATCACCCCGGACACCTGGTCTTTTTTCAGGCCGATGGCGATGCGCATCCCCTGGCGGTCGGACTCGTCCCGCACATACCGAAGCCCTTCGATCTGCTTTTGCTTGACCAGTTCCGCGATCTTCTCGATGAGCCTGGCCTTGTTGACCTGGTAGGGAAGCTCCGAAACCACGATGGTTTCGCTGCCGGTGGCCTTGTCTTCCTCCACCATCACCCGGGCTCGAAGCCGAATGATGCCCCGGCCGGTCCGAAAGGCTTCTTTGATGCCGGCGGTGCCGTAGATGATGCCGAAGGTGGGAAAATCCGGACCGGGCACATGGGTCATCAGTTCATCGATGGTGATTTCCGGGTTGTCGATGAGGGCGGTTACCGCCGCCGCGATTTCATTGAGATTGTGGGGCGGAATATTGGTGGCCATTCCCACGGCGATCCCCGACGAGCCGTTGACCATCAGGCAGGGGATCTTTGCCGGCAGCACCGAAGGCTCACTCATCGACTCGTCGTAATTGGGCACGAAATCGACCGTCTCTTTGTCGAGATCCGCCAGCATTTCATGGGCGATCTTGGCCATTCGGATTTCGGTGTACCGCATGGCCGCCGCGCTGTCGCCGTCGATGGAACCGAAGTTTCCCTGCCCGTCCACCAGAGGATAGCGAAGGGAGAAATCCTGAGTCATCCGTACGATGGTATCGTAAACCGCCGTGTCACCGTGGGGGTGATATTTACCGATGACATCCCCCACGATTCGGGCCGATTTTTTATAAGGCTTGTTCCAGTCGTTTCGAAGTTCGCGCATGGCGAACAGGACGCGTCGATGGACCGGCTTTAGACCGTCCCGAACGTCCGGCAGGGCCCGCCCGATGATCACGCTCATGGCATAATCGAGATACGATTTTTTCATCTCGTTCTCGATGCTGACATCAGACGACTTTTCTATGAACGTCATTTTATGTTCCTGTTCTTAGGCTGGTATATTCAGAATGTTCCGGAAGGAGACACGGCAAACACGTGGATTTTCCGGGCATCCGTATGCGCTATCAAAACACATGAGTATAGCCCGGACGGCCTTTAAGTTCAAGGATTATTTGCCGATCCAAATCAGAATTTGAGACGAGAAAAGGGGATCCGGAACCCCTTCGAGCAAAACCGGTTACGATTTCGCCGGAGCGGATATGGGGAATGTCGAAAAGCCATTCACCCGCCGTGCAGGTGAATGACTTCAGAAGACAGCGGCTTGGCTGAAAATATCTAAAAAGCCGCGAAAGAGACGGCGTTTATTTGCTCAAAAAAGCGCCCGCAAACAACAGCAAGATCATCAGATAGACAATGACCGGGACAAAGCTGCCGCCGAAAACGGCATAAAGGATTCCGCCCCCGATAATGGCGGGAACGCCGCCGAACACCATGATTCCAATCTTCCTGCTGATATCCATGGTCAAACATCTCCTTTTCAGTTCTCAGTTCGGTTGAACGCCGGTTGATTCGTCATCGATGCCGTTTTTTAACAACAACCCATGTGCAAGTAAAGCAAAAAACGAATCGCGGTACAGTCATCTCTTTGGCGGCGGCGGTCACACCCGCTCCACGATCATGGCCATTCCCATGCCGCCGCCGATGCACATGGAAACCAGCCCTGTGGCGAGACCGGCTCTTTTCATGTGATTCATGGCGGTGACCATCTGCCGGGCCCCGGTGGCCCCGATGGGATGGCCGATGGAGATGCCGCTGCCCACCGGATTGGGCTTTTCCACATCGATGCCCAGCTCGATCATGCACCCGATGGCCTGGGCCGCAAAGGCCTCGTTCAGCTCGATATGATCGATGTCGTCGATGGCCATACCGGTCTGTTTCAAGACCTTCCGCACCGCCGGCACCGGACCGAGCCCCATGTAAGCGGGATCGACCCCGCCCCCGGCAAATCCTTTGATTTTCACCAGCGGCGTCAGGCCCGATTCCTTCGCTTTGTCGGCCGTCATCAACAGCACCGCCGCGGCCGCATCATTGATTCCGGAGGCGTTTCCGGCGGTGACCGATCCATCTTTCTTAAAGGCCGGCCGCAGTTTCGCCATTTTTTCCAGGGTGGTATCCATGGGCCGTTCGTCGGTATCAAACACCACCTCGCCCTTGCGGGTCTTGATCACCACCGGCACGATCTCGTCTTTGAACCACCCCTCTTCAATCGCCTTGCGGGCCCGCTGATGACTCAGCACCCCGAGCTTGTCCTGTTCTTCCCGGCTGATGCCGTACAGGGCCACGATATTTTCGGCGGTGAGCCCCATGTGGTACCCATAGAAAATTTCATAGAGGCCGTCGAATACCATCAGATCATGGATATCGCCCACCCCGTTCAGTTCCATTCGATATCCCCACCGGGCCTTGGGCAGAGACATGGGGACCAGACTCATGTTTTCCTGCCCCCCGGCGAGGACCACCTCGGCCTGGCCGGCCATGATGGAAGCGGCCCCCAGGGCGATGGCCTTGAGCCCGGAGCCGCAGACCTTGTTAATGGTGAACGCAGGGGTCTCCTTGCGCAGTCCGGCCTTGATCATGGCCTGACGAGCCGGGTTCTGCCCTTGCCCCGCCTGAAGCACATTGCCCATGATGACCTCGTCGATCACCACCGGTGCTGCGGCCTCATCCCATTCATCGGCCCCTTTTTCCAGTTCGATGCGCCCTTGGTCCTTGAGTTTATCGGGTACCCCGGCCTTCATCTCGTCGCCGAGGGCCGGTTTCAGATTTGCTTTTTTGAGAACATCTTTCATGACGATGGAACCCAGCTCCACAACCGGCACATCCTTCAGAGAACCGCCGAAAGACCCGACGGCGGTTCGGGAACCGCTGACAATGACCACTTCCTTCATAAACACTTCCTCCTTTACGGATTCAAAAAGAGACTTATATTACAAAATGTTCATATTATCATTCTTAATTACCGAAATCAACGGCTATGTGTCTGATTCTATTCTCATATAATCATCATCCCGACTACCGCCTGATTCTGGCGGCCAACCGGGATGAATTCTACGACCGAGCCACCGCGCCCCTGGCTTTCTGGGCGGATGCGCCGGGAATACTGGCGGGTCGGGATCGGAAGGAAAATGGCACCTGGATGGGCATCGACCGATTCGGCCGGTTTGCGGCCCTGACCAATTTCAGGGATCCGGCTTCCCTCCGACCGGACGCCCCTTCCCGCGGCGCCCTGGTCAGCGATTTTCTTCGGGGTCCGGTGCCGCCCCGACCCTATCTCGAAGCGCTTCAACCCATGGCGGACCGCCATAACGGGTTTAATCTCCTGGTTGGAGATGGCGACTGTCTGTACTATTTTTCCAACCGAACGGGTGAAATCCGGAAACTGGACCCCGGTATTTACGGGCTGAGCAACCGGTTCCTGGATACCCCCTGGCCCAAGGTGGAGTCGGGGAAACAGGAATTTGAGCGTATGCTTTCCCAAGATCGGATCGAGACGGAATCGCTGTTTCGTCTGCTTGCAGACCGCACCCGCCCGCCGGATGACAAACTCCCGAATACCGGGGTGGGAGTGGAACTGGAGCGGATGCTCTCTTCCCGCTTCATCACCGGCGAATATTACGGCACCCGTTCTTCGTCGGTCCTGCTCATGGGGCGGGATCACCGGGTTCGGTTTTCCGAACGGACCTTTGTTCAAAAAAGCGGCCGCATCCTGCCTGAAAAAACCCGAAGCGTCACCTTTCTGTCGGCATCCCCCTGATATTCAGGCGATCCAATTCCTTCAGCACATCCGACACGGTGACCATTTCCAGGCACAGTCGATGCGGACGGGGGCACCGCCGCTTGAAACAGGGGCTGCACGCCGGCCCGAGACGGACGACTCGGTGGCCGGCTCCGAAAGGACCGGTCCGCCACGGAGCGGTGGGTCCGAAGAGCGCCACCACCGGGGCGCCCACGGCCGCGGCCAGGTGCATGGGGCCGGTGTCGGTGGTGATCACGCACCGGGCCCGTTCATACAGGGCCGCCAGCTGCTTGAGGGAGGTTCGGCCCGCCAGGTTGAGTGCGGCCCCATCCATTCGGGACTGAATATCCGCTATCATCGGAACATCCCCGGGCCCCCCGGTAAAGACCACCCGAACACCGTAGGCCAGAATCAATCGATCCGCCAGTTCGGCAAACCGGTCATTTCGCCACAGCTTGCTTTTCCACTGGGCCATCGGGTTCAGGACGACAAAAGCGGTGTCCGAATCCCTGTCCGTACAGGGGTTCGAATGCGTGGATTCAGGACGGCCCAACAGCTTCGATACCGCCTTTCGGTCATCATCTTCCACCGGCAGGTCATAGACGATGTTCCGCACCGGAATACCGGCGGCCTCCACCAGCATCAGGTACCGCTTGAGGGCGTGGTGTTCCATACTCACCGGCGGAATGGTTCGGTTCAGGAAAAGATAGCTCTTCTCCATGTGCTGCATCCCCTTTCCGAAGCCGATCTTTCGCCCCCCCCGGGCCAGGCCCGCCAGCATCCCGCTTTTGAGAAGTTGCTGAAAATCGAACACCAAATCGTACCGGGTGTCCCGAAGATCGCGGATAAACCGGGCCATTTCCAGAAGGCACTGCCGCCGATTCGGTCCTCCAAGACCCCGTATCCAGCGTTTCCGTTTTGAAACCAGCACCCGGTCCAGGGCCCGATGGCCTTGTATGAGGGGGGCGGCCGCTTCCTCGACCACCCAGGTGATGTGGGCATCGGGAAAACGGCCGCGAATGGCGTTCAAGGAGGGAAGGGTGTGGATGACATCGCCGATAGCGCTCAGTTTAATGATCAGAATGTTCACGTTCCCAGATGCTCCCTGGCGAGATCAAAGACCCTTTCCACCGTCACCGCCGTCATGCACCGGTGATGCCCCGGGGGGCAGTCGCGTTGAAGGCAGGGGCTGCAAGGAATATCCTCTCTGACGATGAAGCTGTCGGGATTGGCCGGCGAGGTGGTGGTGTGATCGGTAGGGCCGAAGACGGCGATCTGCGGAATGTTCAAGGCCGCGGCCACATGCATGAGACCCGAATCGTTGGTGATGAACAGTCGACACCGCCCGATCAGGGCGATCGCCTCCCGAAGCCGGGTCTTTCCGCACAGATTGAGGCAATCTCGGCCCACTCGGCCGGCGATCTCTTCGCCCAGCGCCGCTTCACCCGGCCCTCCGAAGACGAGAATGGCGGCATCTGGCTTCCGGTGCTGAATACGTCGGCACAATTCGGCGAAACGGTCCGCAGGCCACCGTTTGGCAGTGCCGTAGGCCGCCCCCGGATTGATGCCGATGATTCGCCGGTCCGGACCGATTCCTTGAGATTGGAGAAATCCCCAGGCCCGGTCACGCTCCGAATCCGATATCCGCAGGGTCAGATCCCGTCCTCTAGTGGGAAGACCGATTCCTTCGAGAATGCCAAGGTAGTAGTCGATCTGGTGGCGCTTTTTTAAGGCCGGGGTCATCCTCACCGGGTGGGTGAGCAGGAACCGCCGCCCGTCGGTGTCATATCCCACCCTGCGGGGAATACCGGCGAACAAGAAAATCAAGGCGGCCTCCAGGGCGTTCTGGACCGACACGGCCAGATCGAACCGGCCGTAACGCAATCCGCGGCACAGGCGGAGCATCCCTTTCCATCCGGCGTGATCCCCCTTGGCATCGTAGACCAGGATACGGTCGATGTCCGGACTGTTTTCAAACACCGGGGCCACCCAGGGTTTGGCCAGAACGGCGATCTCTGCGTGGGGAAAATTTTCTCGTAACCCGCGAATCAGGGGGGTCGACATCACCGCATCCCCCACCCAATTCGCCGCCCGAATGAGGACCCGGTCGATCTTTC
>JBKHDE010000041.1:0-25466 GCA_046541495.1 Desulfococcaceae bacterium | reverse complement strand
CTACAAACAAGTACTCCTATCAAAATGGCCGCTCAAAAGGTTTTGATCAAACCCGCTGCCCATAAAACGTCAGAATTCCAGTTCTATTCTACTCGTTCAACGTTCAGCATCTATGCCTATAAAGGTAAATGATCGAACACGTTTAATCCTCATAAGCTTTTAGAACCAAAACTTAAACAAGAGAGGTGACCATGAAGACCAGGAGAAATCAACTATTATTAATTTTGAGTTTTATTTTCCTTTTCGGCACCCTCAATTTAGCCCTTGCTGAGAATCACGATTTCGAATGGACATTCGGAAATAGTGGGAATGAAGACTATGTTCTGAATGCTTCCAATGATCCTGAATTGGGGCCGATCGGCGCGGCTGATCCGACCCTGCCGCTGCATATCGGCTTGCGATATCAAGTCACGGTTGAAAATTTTAATTTCCATCCATTCGAAGTGATCGCCAAAGGCGGAAGTCCTTCGGAGGATACAATTCTTCTATCCATGGACCCGTCGGTTGAGGGTTCCTTTGAATCCGATTCCGATGTTCAGTGGGAAAATGACGGAAGTGGCACTGTCCGGTTTACGTTGACTCAGGCGCTCTACGACAGGATGACCCAAGAGGGGCAGACGCCGGGTTATCGATGTGGGGTTCATACGTCGGATATGCGCGGGGATTTTAATATTCTGGGATTGCCGCTGTCCGATCCCATTCCGGAACCGATTGAAAATGGGTCTGTGACGGTGGGTTTAAAGGTGATTGCAGCAGGGCTCACCTCCCCGGTCGACCTGAAGCCTGCCAAAGACGGTACCAACCGGCTTCTTATTGCAGACCAGGATGGTGAAATTTATCTGATAAAAGACGGCGTGCTCCTTGACATGCCCTTTCTGGATATATCAGATCGGCTGGTTCCGTTGAACAACGATTATGACGAACGGGGTCTTTTGGGGATCGCCCTTCACCCCGGCTTTGCCGATTCAGAGAGCCCAGGATATCGCAAGCTCTATACGTACAGCAGCGAACCGGTGAACGGAACGGCCGATTTTACGACGCCGCCTTTGCCGGAAGGTGTCTCTATGGACCACCAAAGTGTCCTTGCCGAATGGATGGTGGACTCGGAAAATATGGATATGATCGATCCGTCTACACGGCGAGAAATTATGCGAATAGACCAACCCCAATCGAATCACAACGGCGGTATGTTGGTCTTTATTGAAGAGGGTTCTCTGACCGGCAATTTGCTGGTCAGCTTGGGTGACGGCGGCGGTGCCAATGATGTGGGCCCGGGACATAGCGAAGGTGGAAATGCTCAGGATACCAGTAATATATATGGAAGTATCGTGATGATTGATCCTCTGGATCCTTCGGAAACGCCGACCAGCCCGAACCCCATCAGCAGTAATGGGAATTATCGTATTCCGATTGGCAATCCGTTTGTGGGAACTGATGGTCTGGACGAAATCTTTATGTTCGGACTTCGTAACCCCTATCGGTTCAGTATCGAAGATGGGGTTATCATTGGAGATGTGGGTCAGAATCATGTTGAAGAAATTAATTTTTCTGAAGCTGCCGGCACCAATTTCGGTTGGAATTTCAAGGAAGGCACCTATCGCTTCGATCCCTTAACCGGTAATGTTACAGATGATCTTAAAGGCCTCCCGGAAGGGTTAACTGATCCCGCTCTTCAGTATGACCATGATGAAGGAAGGGCTGTGGTGGCAGGGCATATCTATCAAGGAGAAGCTATTGCAGATCTCAGCGGGACATATGTTTTCGGGGATTATTCAAACGCAGGCGACTCCCCCGACGGAAGGCTTTTCTATGCCGGAGAAGACGATACAATTCGAGAATTGACGCTATCAAATCGTGAGGCCCTCAACCTCTACATTAAAGGCTTCGGAATTGATGCCGCGGGTGAAATATACGCGCTCACCAGTTCCAATTCGGGACCGGCAGGCAACGGTGGTCTGGTCATGAAGCTGGTTCCTCCGGGAGAGACGTTTTCTATTTATTACCCCCATGTGGCGAGTGACGGAATCTGGGAAACGGAAATCAGCATTATCAACACAGCCGCCCAGCCGGTATTCGGGATGTTGACCGCCTATAATTCGGAAGGTAGTGAATTGCAATCCATGGATTCGGTGATCGTGATGGGCAGCGGCAGGCGGCAGATTAAAGTCGGTGATGAATTCGATAATCCTGAACAGATTGCCCACATTGTCTTTGAAGCGGATTCGGACACGGTTGTCGGGTATACCAAGTTCTTTATCGAAGGCAGATACCGGGCTGCGGTTCCGGCGGTGATCGATGTGAACGCCGGAGAAGTTTTTATTCCGCATATCGCTTCGGACGACATGTGGTGGACCGGCATGAGCCTGGTGAACACGACCGCCTCAACTAAAATGTTGACCATCGAATTTGATATCGGCGAAACACGGACGGTTGAGATTCCGGCGATGGGCCACAGGGCCTTCACTGTGGCCGGTCTGTTGGGAGGGCAACCCCAGCCGACGATTGAATCGGCGGTCATCCAAAATGGAGAGGGGATTGTCGGACTGGAACTGTTCGGAAGCCGGGATGAAACAATCAACCGGTACCTGAGCGGTGTGCTTCTTAAAGATTTTGCATTGACCGACCTCTTTTTTCCCCATGTCGTCAGTGATGATTTTTGGTGGACCGGGCTGGTGGCATACAATCCTTCTCCGGATCCGGTGGATATATCGGTTATTCCGTATTCCGATTCGGGAAGTCCTTTAGCAACGCAAAGTCTGACCCTTGAAGGAAAAGATAAATTTATCGGAACAGCCGACACCCTGAATCTTCCTAACGAAACCGGGTGGTTTCGCATCGAGGCGGACACCCCGGTCACCGGTTTTGAACTGTTCGGCACCCATAACGGCAATCAAATGGCCGGGTTTACCGCCGTCGGCATCAGCGGAATGTCCGGTGTGTTTTCAAAGATTGAGAAAGAGGGATGGACCGGTATCGCTTTTGTGAATACCCAAGACAGCGCCGCGGATATTACATTAACCGCTTATCAGGATGATGGAAGTGTTGTCGCGTCCGGCACTATTGCCGTGGCTGCGCGGCAAAAAGTAGTAAATTTGGTGGAAGATCTTTTTACAGAAAACATCGATGATGCCGCTTATGTGATCTATTCATCAAATAAGAATGTTGCCGGTTTTCAGCTGAACGGATCAACAGATGGATTTCTTTTAGACGGATTACCCGCACTGAGATAATTAGGCGGGTTTACTCTCTTCCACAGGCAGGGTCTTTATGGCTCTGCCTATGGATTTTTTACGGCAGACTTGCGTGAGTTTCAGTAGGAGAGAGGTCTTTTTCTTCCAGGTTCTTTTTTATCCCAAATTTCAATATATTTTTTCACGGTCCGTCGATCCAGGCCGGTGCGACGGGCCACGGCTTCGTAGGTTCCGTGGCGTTGGTAGAGAAGATAACAGTAGCCGGAAATGAGTTCCTGGGCATCCCATGTTTCCCGGGCGATTCCTTCGGCGAGGTGGGTGGAGAGGTCTCCTGAGGAATCGAGCAAATCGCCTTCATACCGCCGTTTAAGGAGGATTCTTCGCGTGCACTGTTCCAGCTCTCGGACATTTCCCGGCCACCTGTATTGATTCCCGGGCGCTTTTTTCATTTCTTCCCGCACCAGATCCACTAGTTCGGGAGACGGGCTTCCGATAATTCGAGTGACGGTATGGGCCAAAAGGTCGTCCAGTTCCTTCGGATCTTCCTGTATCCGTTGCCGAAGCGGTGGAACCACGATGACATCGGAGCATAACCGATAGAAAAAATCCTGGCGCATCTTTCCCTGACCGCGCAGATCCTGTATCGGCTGATTGGTGGCGGCGATAACTCGGCCCGAAAACCGTTTTTTCCGGTGGCTGCCCACCGATGCAAAGGTCCTTTCCTGGAGCACTTGAAGCAGCTTGATCTGAACAGGCACCGACACCTCTCCGATTTCGTCCAAAAAGATGGCGCCGTAAGGGCTGCACCGATCGAAAACGCCTTTGTAATCGTCCACTGCACCGGTAAACGCCCCTTTTCGATGGCCGAACAGCTCTGATTCGATCAGGGTCTCCGGGTATTGAGAGAGATTGATGGAGACGAACGACCGGCAGAAGCTTTCTACGAAACATCCCTTCTTATCGTCAAAGGGGATGAAACCGGATCGGCCGATGCACATGGCCGAGGCGCCTTTCCCGGTCCCGGTTTCCCCGAGAACAAGGGTGGAAAAATCTTCCATCCGGTTCCACAGGTAGGTATCGTACAAGCCGATATCATGGGTGAAGACATTGTTCCAGAGGTCCCGGCGAAGCCGCTTCGTGCATGCGGATCGGCCGATCAGGTTGTGTTCGATGAAATAGAAGGCGCGTCTAAGCTGATAGCAGAGCGAGAAATAATGGCCGGCTTCAGCCGAATGAAAACCCCGGCGGTGAAGCAGGGCCAGAGCGTCGGAAGCAAACGGCACCCGAATGGATGTGTCGCCGGCTTTCAGCTGGTCCGGTATCAGCCGGTCGAATCGGTCGATGTACTGATGAAAAAAATCGAAGAGCAGAACATTTTTCATCAATCCTCGGTCTGCTTCGGGGAATTGGTCTATCCCGATTTCTTTCTTGGTTTCCAGCCGCTTGACCCGCTTGTGAACCTCTCGGGTAAGGCGACGGATACGTTCCGTATCCGAAACCCGGGGGGATGAACGAATGATTTCCAGATCGATTTCGATCCGCTCATCTCCGAAAGGATTGGCGAAAGTGGCGTCCCTGACCAGAGAGAAGAAATGTCGGTCCTCGGGGCTGAGATGTCTTTCCATCCGGATTTCCCGTGCTCATAAGGGTAGAAAAAGCGTGGGGCTTTCATATCACAAAGGTCCGGTGTTGATAATGACAAAAAGGGGTGAGTGGGTGGGATGAAATGCTTTTAGAGCATTAGTCGAGGTCAAAAACAAACAGGAGGGGAAAAAACAACCGGCTTGCAGCCGTGAACGAGAGTGCCTGAAGCCGGGCGAATGGAACGGCTATTGCGGAACCCCGGCGATCACCCGCAGTGCATGAATGGCCTCCGGCAGGCCCACCCTATCATCCATATGGATATCAAATTTTTCACGGACTTTTCTTTCCGCATCCTCGACGGCTCTCTGCAATTCTTCTTCGGTATACTTCGGCTCGAGCTTCGGGCCTGAAATCGCTTTCAGGTGGATTTCAAGGAAGTGGTTTTCCGGGGGGGCGACCACTACATAACCGCCTGCAGGTGAGGTAACGAGCAGCTTGGAACCATTCAGGAACACATGGAAAATTATGGTGTCTCCCGGTTCAACGCCGGAAGTTTCGGAAAGGGGGATATCCACCCCGAAAAAGTGGTAACTGTTCAGTCCGTCTTCGTCTTTGATAGGGGGATTGAAGGGGGCATCCAGACGTGTGGCGATAATGACCAACCCGCTGTCGGTTTCATCGGTCACCTGTTGCTCGTTGATGGTAATGGTTCCGCCTATCCTGCAAGGGATGCTCGGTGGTGGTTCGATAGTTTGGGACCAAGCCGGAAAAGCTGTCAAAATGATCAAAGACAACGTAGCAATAACGCGATGGAATTCCATACTCGCCTTCTTTTTCTGGAGCGGTTTTAGCGATGCTCAACCGAGTGACCGATTGTTACCGTTCAAGCAGATTATAGAAGTCGAGCAAAATATCAATGGGGGCGGGGCGCAAATGGGGAGTAGGATTTTTCTACTTCTTTTTTTGTAAATGAATATAAGTACCTGTGCATATATTTCTGTACCTGATTTTGTAGGGGCAATCCCCCTGTGGTTGCCCCGGCTAGGGCAGGCAGCCTGCCCCTACGGATGTTATGAAATTATTGATGAGGTACTTAGAAGAGAAGTTACGAATATCTGCTCCGCTCTTAGGGGTTGGCGGCGAAGCGGGTATCCCAAACAAAGTAGGAAATGATTCACATTATCGGGTTCTTAACGCTGTTATTTTTTCCAGTATGTAAATGGTTTCTTCCAGACCCACCCGTCCGTTTCCATTGACATCGGCACCCGAGGTATCGTAATGATCTCGAATCAGGTTTTCCACTCCCGAAACACCGGACAGCACCTGTAAAGAGACGATTGCGTCTTCAAGTGTGACTCCCGGGTTTCGGTCAATATCGCCGGGTTCGACCTCTTCTTCACCGAGGCTGGCCCGCTGGGCCATTATTTCTACCGTGACCACAGGCGAATCCGGGTCATTGGAAGAGACGGCGATGGATCCGACATCGATGACCGGGGACAGCCAGTCCCAATCCCGCACGGTCACGGTC
Organism: Desulfococcaceae bacterium; assembly: GCA_046541495.1. GTDB lineage: Bacteria > Desulfobacterota > Desulfobacteria > Desulfobacterales > Desulfococcaceae > JAABSQ01. The sequence continues at coordinate 19,163 of JBKHDE010000041.1, read as the reverse complement.
ACAAGCTGTTTCTGATTGGGTGCGATCGTAAACGGGGCTGAGGGGGATATTTCCATCCAGGTTTGGCTGGGCCGCATGTCATGGATGACAAGGTTTGCGGAACCTCGGTTGACGATGGTGTAGGTCGACATCTGTCCGTGAAGGTAGACCCCCGATGCGGTGCAGGCATAGCTACCGAATTTCACCTCATCCGTGACACTGTCGTAAGCGATTCGAAAATAACCGTTTTCACCCCAATCGGGCCCCCAACTGTTTTTGGCCTTGAAATACTGCTGAGTGTCGTCATATCCCACCAGCAAAACCGAATGTCCGTTCCGGTCCCATGAAATGTCGCTCCCGCCGGTGTAATTGTAGATACCCCCTTGATATCCGCTGCCCACGAAGGTGTCGTTGTCCGGTACCCGCATGGCCACCGTCAGAGGGCCGTTTTGCAGCGCATACCGAAGGTCGTCCACCGAATGGTTTTCCCCCCACAATCCCGGTGCCGGGGTAAAGTGGGTGATTTTTACAACAAAGGCCGGATTGTCGCACCGGGCCGCACAACTGCCGTTGCTGGTCTGGTAGGGGTAACAGGCTTCAGACGGAATTCCGTAAATGGAAATGAAATTGAGCGCATCCCAGTGCCATCCGCCGGCGCATGAAATATCTCCGGAACACGACAGAAGGGCCTGCTCGGAAAGATCCTGTTGCATGGGGATGTTCATCTGATTGGCCAGGTTTTCCACCAGCGCAACCGCTGAAAAGACGGAGCAGGCGCCGCATCCGCCCTGGGATTTGGCGGGGCTGTCGTATTTCGACCAGTCTTTGGAAGACGGGATGCTTTCCCTGCCCGGTTTTCGGGGCGGCGGGATGTTTGAACTCCAGTAATCCTTCACCGTCCGGGGAATAATCAACCCGGTTCCGTAAGCGTCGGGGGCGTAGGTTTCACCCCCCTGGGTCGGCGGCGAAATGGACGGGTCGAGGTCGGCGTTGGGGGGCATGGCCTGGTGAATGGTCAGTTCCGAAGGAATGATTTCGATATCCGGAACGGCGGCGCCGCCGGTAAAATAGGCGGCCCCCGATTCGTTTCCCCGGTCATCATCTCCAGGGGCGCCGATTAGGGCGACATAGTCTCCAGGGGCCGGACTGGAGATGGCCGCGGCCCACCCGAAACGATCCGATGAAGACCCGTCGCCGGCCAGGATCTTGGATTCCCGAAGCCATCCGGAACTCGTTTTGCGAAAGAGATAGGCGACACCGGTTTTTCCGCCCGAAGCGCTTGCGGCGTCCGCGCCCGCAACCAGGTAATCTCCGGATACGGAGACGGAGCGTCCGAAGAAATCCCCGGCCATTCCGTCCCCGGCGGTGAGCTTGGCCCGCTGGGTCCATGTGCCGCCGGTGTTTTGAAATACGTAAGCCGCTCCCATTCCCTTTCCGACCCCGGATGCGCCGATGACGGCGTAGTCCCCATTGATGGAGACCGAAAATCCGAAAAAATCATGGGCCGACCCGTCGGCGGCCAGCAATTTGGAATGCTGAGTCCAATTTCCGCCGCTGTTTCTGAAAATATAAGCGGCGCCGGCACCTGTTCCGCGGGTGTTTTCGTGGATAGCGCCGACCACGGCATAATCGCCGTCAATGGCGACGGATCTTCCGAAATTGTCTCCGGCGGTTGCGTCGGATGCGGTCAGTTTTGCCTGCTGGTACCAGCTTCCACCGCTGTTTCTGAAGATGTAGGCGGCGCCGGCATCGGTTCCCCGGGCGCTGTGCCGAAATGCACCGACCAGGGCGTATTCACCGGATACCGCTACGCTGCATCCGAAATTGTCGTTGCCGGCCCCGTCGGAAGGGGTCCATTTTCCCTGCTGAGTCCAGCCGGAATCGATATTTTGGAAGAGATAGACCGCCCCCTTTCCGAATTTCCCTTCGAATCGGTTCATCGCACCGATGAGGGCGGTGCTTCCGGAAACGGCCACACTGCTGCCGAAATAATCATGGGGCAGCGCATCCCGGGGAATCAATTTGGCGGTTTGGCTCCAACCTCCCCCGGTTTGTCGAAACATATACGCGGCGCCGGAGTTTTTACCTGCGGCGTCCGCCTGACAGGCGCCGATGACGGCATAACTTCCGGAAACGGCGACCGCTCGACCGAACCGGTCTCCTGAGGCGCCGTCCGAGGCGTCTATCTTGACCCGGGCGGTTTCATCCGCGGATACCGGTGTGTATGCACTGAAAAACAAGAGACCGACCGTAAGAACGGCAAGCGCAACCCCCCCTTTATTCATACAAACCTCGTCATCGGGCAGAAAGTTTCGGGTTCAGGAATGAGGTTTCAGTCGACCGATTTCATCATGCGCCTAATGAAGGGTAGAGATGAAACAGGTGCTGTCATCATCACCGGGGCCGGGACCGGCATCGAGAATCGTATACTGAACCGTATCGACATCCGTGATGCCGGAATCGGTGGTGACCGTCAGCTGAAAGGTCAGAAGCGATTCAGAATCCACGGAAGGCGCAAAAAAGGTGGTTTTCGAGCCGTTCGGATTGGAAATGTCCACTCCGATCGGGCCCCCGGTCTGCACCCACTGGAAAGAGACGATATCACCGACCGGAGCGTGGGACCGGGAACCGTCCAGAACCGCGTAATCCCCTTCCCGCACCGTCCGATCGGGGCCGGCATCCGCCACCGGCATCTGACCGTCTCCCAACAATGTAACGGTTACCTCATCGGTATCTTCGCCGCCGTTGTTGTCGATGACCCGCAATTGAAATCTCAGCACCTGACTGTTCTGGATATGGGGGGCCGTGAAGCTCGCTTCCGGTTGCGAGGCGCCCGACAAGGCCACCGGAATATCCCCGTCGATCTGGTCCCATTGGTAGGCGATGATCGTGCCGTCCGAATCCCGGGAACCGGTCCCGTCCAGGATCACCCGGTCCCCCGTAACGGCGATTCGGTCCGGTCCGGCATCGGCTGTCGGCGGCTGATTCGGTCCGGTCGGGGTTTCGGTGACGGTGATGGCGACGCGGTCCGTGTCCGTGGCATTTTGGTCATCCCGAACGGACAGCAGAAATTCGAGAAAAAGGGTGCCGGCGCCGGCCACATCGGGCGCGATGAAGCTCGGTTGGGGATCGGTATCGTCCGAGAGCATAACCAGAGGACCGTCCGTCTGATCCCATTGATAAGAAAGGGTATCTCCCGGATCGGGGTCGGATGATTCCAATCCGTTCAAGAATACCTCTGTGCCTTCCACCACGACTTGAGGGGAACCGGCGTCGGCCTTCGGCGGTTGATTGCCGACCGGAAGGACGGTCACTGTGACCGTGTCCGAATCGGTCAGATCAGCGCTGTTTTCAACAGTGAGTTGAAAAACCAGGCTGATTTGCGGGCCGGGGGCCACATCCGGCGCAACAAAGGTAGGCCGGGGATCGAAACGATCGGAGAGGCTTATGGACGGGGTTCCGGAAATCTGCTCCCATTCATAGACGAGGGTGTCCGCCGGGTCCGGCGTCGAGGAATTCGCACCGTTGAGGATGACCACGGCGCCCTCGGTCACCGTCTGATCGCTTCCCGCATCGGCGGTGGGGGGTTGAGCACCTGAAGTCCGAACCGTCACGGAGACCTCATCCGCAGCGGTTTGCCCGTCGTTGTCTGTGACCGTGAGTCTGAATTCCAGTATCCTTTCGGTTCCGGTGATTTCCGGTGCGGTAAATGTCGGCTGCGGGGCGGTGGGATCGGATAGAGTGACCGGCGCACCGGCATCGATCTGCTCCCATTGAAAAGAAAGGGTATCCCCCGGATCGGGATCGGAAGAGCCGATACCGTTCAGGGTCGTCAATTCCCCTTCGGTAACGATTTGATCCGGACCGGCATCGGCGGTGGGGGGTTGATTGGCGGACTGCTGCCGGACCTCGACATCGATTTGTCTGAGTTCACCGCTTCCACCGACGGTAAAGATGCCATTCGGCGGGGTGGTGACGGTAAAGGGTTGCCCATTGAACAGGACCTCGATCATCGCTTCTGATCCCGGATCGGCGCCGCCCGGCTGTTCGGCGGCATCAAAAATAGGCACATCGATTCGGTACCAGCCGGAAATCGGGTCGATGCCGTCGGTATCCTCGGCGGCCGGTACAAAGGGGGTGCCGTCGGTTTTGACCGCTCGGATGGTGTAGCCGGCATCATTGTCGCTGGTGATCGGTGTGTCGTTTACGGTCAGGGTGCCGCCGATTCTGAAAGGCGGCGGCAGCTGGGCCGCAGCCGTGAGCGGAAGCAGAAATACGAAGCAACAGGCGAATACAAAAGCGAAGATTTTATGAGCCATTTACCAACCTTATCAGAGCTGTTCCGGAGTGCATGTCGTGTCTCAGGGAGATTTCGGTTCCTTAATTAAAATCCGGTTCAGGGTGGAAAAAGCGACCTGCGGTTGATTAAGGAGAATTGTTTTTTCATGTCAATGAAATGCATTTTTGAATTCTTTCCGGATGGGGGTGGATAAAATGGGAAAATATTCTTATACCATGTGTTCTCGGGAATTCAAGCATTTTTTGTGATGGGTAAAGAGTCGCGAAAACTCCTTGCCCGACTGAGAGGCTCGGGCGGGGTCGAGAATTACGGCAAGGTCCAGGTGCACGCCGTGGTGGTGTTGATCCAGTATCCTTGGCCCGGGTGAAAATGGGTCAGGTCGCTGAACCCCGGGTTTATCGGATCATACACTTTCCATACGCCGTCTGAAAAAGTCCACACATTAATATATTTTCCCGAAATGGAGGACAAGGCGGTTCCGACATCCTGCGAGGCCGACAAATTGTACCCGACCAGATTCCATCCCGAATTCAGAGAAATGGACCGTGAGGCAGGCACGCCGGAAACGGGCAAATCGCCTGATGCGGTCATATTGATCCAATACCCTCGGCCCGCATCCAGAATGGAAAGGTCGCTGAAACCGGGATTATCGGGATCAAATGTCCGCCAGTGACCGTTCTGATAGCTCCAGATGGAGATGTACTTTCCAGATATAGCAGTCAAAACGGAGGTGACGGCGGTGTTTTGAGGCGCCAGGGGCAGAGAAAAAAGGTTCCAGCCCGGGGTAAGTCGAATGGTGCTGCTCATACCGGCGGCATCATCGTCCGGATCGAGGGGATTTCGTCCGTTCAGGATTTCGAAGCCGTCGGAATGGCCGCCCCCGTCGGTGTCCCACATCAGGGGGTTGGTGCCATACCGGTTTACCTCTTCTCCGTCATTCAGGCCGTCCCCGTCGGTATCCCGAGTAAAAGGGTTGGAGCCGTTTTTATATTCGGAGAGATTGTCGAGGCCGTCTCCATCCGGGTCTTCCCGAGCATCATCGCTGTTAAAATCGAGATACCCGCCGCCGAAAGAACGGTTTTCCCACCAATCCGGCATTCCGTCATGGTCGGTATCGGTGGAATTCACCGCCGAGGCCGCCTGCACCCCTATCGTCAACCCGAGTAACAGGATCAGGAAATAAAAAAAACGAAAAACCGGAGATATCTGCTCGTCTGAAAGCGTGCTATCCATTTTCTCCCATCGGCAGGTTGAAGAATCGGACGAATTCAGGTCGTTCCTCAGGGATGAATACGTATCCACCAAATCATGTTTATTTTTTTTGAATTCAATAAAGAATTCACGTTTTATATGAAAATCTCAAAAAATCTTTCCTTACTGCATTATCGGTGTATACACTTGAGCAAACCACCCTATAGAAGAAGCTTTAGAAAAAGTCTATAATTTTTTTTATAAATGGACTGTTAGAGGCACATTGGAAAAACGAGGTTTTTTGCCGGATATACATTTTTTTGAAGTAGGGAATCTCAAATAATTGTTGAAATAGGTTGTGCTTCCTTTTTTGGAAGGAAATCCATACAAAAGACCTCTAAATTCCTATCGGAAATGGATTGGGTTCGATCTTTCGGAGCCTCCATCTCGGTTTAGGAAAGCAAAGGTTGTGCCGTTGTATTTATAAACCTCAGAAATATTGTTATGGAGATTCCCTTAGGACGATACCGGATATCCCACGATGGATTCGACATGGATGAACCCGGGGTTTGCGTGTATGTCGACCTTTTGACTGAGAAAATCACATTTATGTCGTATACTCCTCGGTATTCCTGGAATTCAAGAAAAAAATTTCCGGTTTCTCAGGAATTCAAGGAGGTGGTTCTTCGATATTCGGTGATTCGGATTTATCAAGCGCCTAAAACCATCGGTTTTATGGGAGAGGGGGAGGACGAAGAGAATGGATTCGATAAAAAAAATGAAGCATTTCAGGGAAAAAAGATGCGGTCCACCCGGCGGGTGATGGTGGAGACCACCTCGTAGTTGATGGTGTTTAAAAGGGTGGCGATTTCATCCACATGAATCATTTCCTTTCCCTGTCGGCCGAATATCACCACCTCATCCCCCACCCGGGCTTCCGGAATGTGACCCACATCCAGCATGGTCAGATCCATGCAGACCCGCCCGACGATGGCGGCCCGTCGCCCGCGGACCAGCATGTGCCCTCGGGAAGAGAGAAGCCGGTTCAGCCCGTCCGCATACCCGATGGAGACCGTGGCGACGGAGGTGGGGGCAGGGGTCTCATAGGTCATGCCGTAGCTCACCTTGAACCCGGCGGGAACCGATTTCAGATGAATAATCCGGGATTTGAGGGCCATGGCAGGACTTAGGGTGACCCGCCGAAGATCGACCTCATCGGACGGCGGAAGTCCGTATATGGCGATGCCCCCCCGGACCAGGTCCAGATGGGTTTCCGGCAGGTCGATGATCCCGGCGCTGTTGGCGCAGTGGCGTACCTGAAATTCGATTCCCACCGAGCGGAGCCGGTCCAGGAGGTTCATGAACCGCTCGAACTGAAGGCGGGAATATGACTTGTCCACGGAATCCGAGGCGGCGAAGTGGGTGAAAATACCCTCGACCGCCAGCCCCGGGAGTTTACAGATGGACGTGATCGATTCGACGACAGCGGCGGGGTTCCCCTCCGCTGAAAGGGAGAGCATCCCCAGCCGCCCCATGCCGGTGTCGATTTTCAGGTGAACGGGCAGGCGTTTCCCCTCGGCGACCGCCTGTTCCGAAAGCATTTCTGCCGTATCCCGGCGATAAACGGTTTGGGTCAAATTCCGTCGAATCAGTTCCGAAGCGCGTTCCGCAGGGTATGGCCGAAAATGAGAATGGGGGCTTTCAAGCCGGCTTGTCGAAGCTCCACGGCTTCGGCGATTCGGGCGACCCCCAGTCGGTCGGCTCCGTGGGCCAGGGCCGTCCGGGCCACCTCGACCGCTCCGTGTCCGTAGGCATCGGCTTTGACCACCGCCATGAATGCCGCGCCCGGACTGGTGACGCGTTTCAGTTCCCGAATATTGCGGCCGACGGCGCCTAAATCGATCTCCGCCCAGGCCGGTTCCGACGGTGAACTCAAATCGGGTTCCTTTCCCGAGAGCGGCGAATCCGCATCTATCCTCGGACCGCCGATACGATCGTTTGAAGCACCTTGGAGGTTCGTTCCCATACAACGTCGAATGTGGTGGTGGGAATGGCATTTTGAATTTGAGACCGGATGAACTCCAGCGTTTCCAGCGGATCATCGGGAATGTGATAAAAAAAGGCCCGGACCTTTCCCTGACTGCTCAGGGCTTTCATTCGGGCGATAAAATCATTCTGTTTGTCCCGTATTCGCTGATTTAGATCCGGGTTGTCGGTCAAATGGGGCGTGGGATATAGAAAAATAATCTGGCCGCTTTTGTTTTTTCCGAACTCGACGATGGCGTTTTCCGGAAAAATAAATTGTTTCTCGCAATCGCTGTCATCGTTCAAGAGATCCGAAAAGATGATGATTCGCCCGCCGGCATGCCGGGGCAGGGTGTTTTCGAGAAAGCAATACAGAGGGGTGGTCAGGGGCTCGGTATCCCTCGGCGCCACTTTGGTGATGTCGATCTCGGTGATATCATCTTCCACTTGGAGACTGAAGGCCATCGGGTCGTCCGGGGACCGGGTGGAAACAATTCGGGATACCGAATCCATTCCGCATCCCGGATTCCCGAAGGTGGTCACCGTATAGGAGACCGCCTCATCACCGATAAAATTGCGAAGCCTGGAAATGAGCGCCTTTTTGAGTTTCTCGAGGATGTCGGTGCTGATGGTGGCGGATACGTCGATGCCGACGAAAAACTGATTGGGCATCGGCTCCCGCACCTGGCGAAGCTCGGTGGACACCTCTTCGTTGGTGAAAAACAGAAAGACAATGCCGCCGATGAGCAGAACAAGAACAATAAAAAGAATCAGGAAGCGTTTGTCTGAAAAAAGCGAATTGGAGGAGGTCCTCATTTTTTAAAATCTGCTCCACATAGTAAGCCCATTCTCCGCGATGGAAGGGGCCGGTATCGGTGCGAAAACGGGTGTTCCGAACAGCCGGTCCTTTCACGGCTTAGAAGGATCAGACCGGCTGTTTATTCTTTCAGCAGAAACTGCATTTTCAGGGATCCGAGCTCAACGGTATCGAACTGGTTCAGCTGGACCGATTCCTTGACCGTTTCCCCGTTCACTTTGGGCTTGGAAAATCCCCCTACGTAACTGAGATAATAGCCGTTGGGGCGTTTGCTGATGGTGGCCGCCGTCTGACCGATGGTCAGGCCGCTGATGACGATATCCGAAGAGGCGTTTTTGCCGATCTTGGTCAGCTTTTTGGTGAGATCGATTTCGCCCTCACCGCCGGAAAGAAAAGAGAGCATCCCCACAGGTTCTTTTTGGGCATCCTGGCGGGCCTGCTGAGTGGCCTGGCTTTTTTCCCGCATCTTCCGGAACTGCTCCGTATCCATGATCATGGTATCCTGCATGGGATTATGGGCATCCTCGGGTTGGTCTTCCTCCGAGGTGTAGGCGAAGACCAGGTAGTGTTTTCCGATGATGATGACGTCCCCGTGCCGAAGCCAGTGGGGCTGGGTGATCATCGTCTCGTTGACGAAGGTTCCGTTTTTGCTGTTGAGGTCCGTCACCAGAAACTTGTCCCCGACCGCGTCGATTTTGGCATGATGGCCCGAGACCGCCAAGTTTTCGATGACGATGTCGTTATCTTCAAGCCGTCCGATGGTGAGGGATCTTCCCTTCTCGGCGACAAACTCACCCAGTTTTTTTTCGTCTTTTTTGAATCTCAGGGTCACTAACGGCATGGTATTCCCCTTTGCTGCTGTTAAGCTAACCGCGACGAATGAACCGGAAGATCCGGTTCATAAATCCTCTTTGTTGATGTTGGACCTGCTTTACCTTTATCACAATCAACGTAATGTTGTCATCACCACCGCGCTGGTTGGCCATGTCCACCAGTATTCGACAGGCCTTGGCGGGCTTTTTGGACTGGACGATCTGCAAAATCTCCTCGGGGGAGATTTTATTGGTCAGCCCGTCCGAGGCGATCACCAGAATGTCTCCTTTGAAACACTGCAATTCGCAGATATCGGGTTTGACGGTTTCATCCACCCCCATGGCCCGGGTGAGCATATGGCTGTATTCTTTGCCGAATCGGGTCTCCTGATCCTGGTTGAGGGCGATCTGTTCGGCCAGAACCGTATGGGGAACCGATAGGGTTTCGATTTCCTGGTTACGTATCAGGTAGATGGGGCTGTCTCCCACATTGGAAGCGATGAGGGTGTCATCTGAAAAATAGACCGCGGACAGGGTGGCGCCCATTCCCCGAAAAGCCCGTTTGTTGAGGGCCGCTTGATAGACCACCTGATTGGACAGGTTGATGCCGGAGATCAGCCGGTTGGCGTCTTTGGAAAGGGTCTTGTCGGAATCGGCCAGTTCCTCGACCGCCTCCTTTTTGTTGAACCGGACCATGTAATCCTTCATGGTCTTCACCACCAGATCGCTGGCGATTTCACCGGCCTGGTGCCCGCCCATGCCGTCGGCAACCACGAACAGCTTCAGGTCATCATCGTAAAAGAGCGCATCCTCGTTTCCTTTTCGTTTCATCCCGACGTCCGTCAATCCGGCCGATTCCACAACAACCATCGAAAGCCCTCTCTTTACCAGGTGGGGAAATTATGATCAGGCGCTTTTGGCACTGGCCGCTTTTTTCTGAGCCATGATGGCATCGATTTTGGACCCCAGAATCCTCAGGTGTTTGGCCATGTGGCTTGCCCGCTGGTACCGTTTGTCCCAGTCTTTTTCCAACGCTTTATCGATGATGGTGACCAGGGGTTTGAGGATTTTGGGGTTGCTTTTGCGGGGGTCCGGATGGCGCACGTTCATGATCTGATGCATCAGGGCCGCCGGGCTGTCTCCGCGAAACGGGAGTTCGCCGGTCAGCAGCTGGTAGAGCATGGCCCCCAGAGAGAAAATATCAGATCTGCCGTCCACCTTTTTCCCGGATATCTGTTCGGGGGACATATAATGGGGCGTGCCCTTGACCACTCCGGTCTGGGTCTGGGACGAGGCGGTGATTCGAGCGATGCCGAAATCGGTAATTTTGACCACCTTGTTTTTTAAAATCATGATGTTGGCCGGTTTGACATCCCGGTGCACGATCCCCTTCTGATGGGCATAGTCGAGTGCGTCGGCGATGTCGGCCACATATTCGATCACCTTCCGCATGGGAAGGAGGTTCTTTTTTTTGGTGTATTTCTGAAAATCATCCCCGTCCAGAAATTCCATGGCGATATAGGCCAGGTCGTGTTCGTCCCCCGCGTCATAGATGGTCACGATATTGGGATGGGACAGGGTGCCGGCGCTTTCCGCCTCCCGAAAAAACTTCTGTTTGAGTTTTTCCGCCTCTTCGGGCTCGAATCCCTCGGTGAATTTGAAGGTCTTGATGGCCGTGGTCCGGTTGATTCGCGGATCCTGCCCCAGATAGACGATGCCCATGGCCCCCTTTCCGAGCTGCTTCAGGACCTCATACCGGCCCAGTGTCGGACGGGTTTCACTGCCGCCGGAGAGCAACGGGTCGCCGCCCGTGCTGCCGCCGCTCAGCAGACCGTCGCCGAAAACCATGCTTTCGCTGGCCTGAAGCAGTTTTTTCTTTTTGGGCGCGACATCTTTATAGTGGGGGTCATACCGTTCGATGTATTCATAGACGGCGGCCGCCTTGTTGTATTGACGTTTTCGTTCATAATCCAGCCCGAGATTATAGAGCAGGTCCTTGGTTTCTTCATCCACCGGCACCTTTCGAAATTTATCGAAAGCCATGTCCAGCATGCCCTGGTTTTGAAAAGAAAGCCCCAGCATGCGGTTGGTTTCGGCGGATTCTCCTTCGATCTTCTCCTTCCCGGCTTCGGTGACGAAGAAATTGATCGTGACCACCCCGATATAGCCGAAAACCAGCTGGAGGAAGGGGTAGGTGATTTCGATCCAAAGCCCCTGGGATACGAAGAGGTGGATGGCGCTGCCCACCAGGAGTCCCAAAAACAGGACAAAGGTCAACCCGGCCACCATCGCCTTGAGCCGGGGCAGGACCAGGGTGATCAAGAGCCCCACCACGACGATCATCACGTAGATGGCGACGGAACCCCATGCGGGTTGCCGAATGAACTGCTGATTCAGGATGGTCCAGACCGCGTTGGCGGTGAATTCGCCGAAGTTCATTCGTTGGCTGGTGGGGGTGCTGAACGGGTTCATAATGCCCGAGGCCGAAGGGGTGATCAGAACGATTTTATCCGAAAAGACGTTTAAGGGAATTTTATCGTTGATGACATCGAAAAAAGAATAGCTCTTGAATGCCGCCTCCGTGTCTTTGAAGGAGACCAGCATTCGCGTATTGGAGGTGGTCGGAATCGAGATACGGCTGCCCAGGGTTACATAACTGCCCAGGTCGGCTTCGATATTGGTGTTGGAGATATCCAGAGAAAGGGCGGCCAGCCGCAGGGGAAAAGAGGGAATGTAGAGGTCCCGGTATCGAAACAGGAGGATGTCCCGGCGAACCCTGCCGTCTGAATCATAGATGAGATTGACGTGGCCGATACCTTCGGCCGCCTCCAAAAACGGGGGGATGGGCGCCTTGATTTCATCGGCTTCGGCGGTTTCTCCGGGGCCGGCGGCATCCACATTGGGAACGGCATGGGAGGCGATGGCTTCATCGGCGGTCTTTTGGTTTCGAGTAACAATTCGGGATTCCTTGAAAAAGACCGGCAGCACCACATTGTCGGCGGTCTCCAGGGCTTCGGTCAGTTTTCGGTCATTGTCCAGCTGTTCCTGGGCCCTTTGCATGGCCCGGAGAATTTTCGGATTGTCGCCGCCGGTTTCCTGAAGAATGAATTCGGACAACAGCTTTATCTGCTTCAACCCGCCGGCTTCTTCCGGTTCGCTGTAGATCATATTGAGGCCGATGAGTTTGGGGGAGGCTTCATGAACTTTCTCAATCGCCCGGGCCATCAGAGAACGGGGCCAGGGCCACCGGCCGAGTTTGTCGATGGAATCGTCGTCGATATCCACGATCACGATTTCATCGGAATCGCCCGGGGCCTCTCTCATCTTCATTCGAAGGTCATAAAATTTCAGCTCCAGGTTGTCGAGAAAATCGATTCGAAGAATGCTGAAAACCAGAAAGAGCGCCGTGATGACGACGCCCAGAATAATCGTTGGATGTTTTTTTAGAATTCCCATATGGCAGTGATTCCTTTGAACCCGTGAAGGGGCGGGTAAAAGAATGGTTCGGGTACGTTTCTGTATCGATACGAATCGGCTTTGTCAATCATTATAGCTGACCACCGCTCCATCGCAGTTTGGTTTTGAGAACATCGAAATAATTTCGGTTCGGCATCACGATCATCTGAATGGGGTTCAACCCTTTGCGAACGATGATGGTATCTTTTTCACTGATATCCAGTCCGACCTGTCCGTCAAAGGTGAGCATGATGTCCGAAGATTTTTGCGCCAGTCGAATCATGATGTCGGCTGAATCCGGAATGATCAGCGGGCGGTTGGTCAGGGTAAAGGGGCAGATGGGGGACATGATGATCCCCGGCACCGCGGGATGAATGATGGGCCCGCCGGCGGCCAGGTTATAGGCGGTGGACCCGGTCGGCGTGGAAACGATCAACCCGTCCGCTTTGTAGGTGGTGAGGTATCGGTCGTTGATATAGGTTTTGATATGGGCAAGCCGCGCCAGAGCCCCTTTGTTGATGACAATGTCGTTGAGCACCGGTTCCCGGGCGATCTCCTTGCCTTCCCGAAAGACCTGGACCGACAGGCGCATGCGGGGCGAGGTGGTGAATTTTTCATTCAGTACATTTTCGGCCGCCGGAAACAGAGCGTCCGCGGCGGTTTCCGCCAGAAAACCGACTTCTCCGAATTTTATGCCCAGCAGCGGAATCGGGTGCTCTCCGATCCATCGGGCGGCGCTCAAAAAGGTGCCGTCTCCTCCCAGCACGAACATGCAGTCGAGATCCGGCGGGGCGGTGGATATCGGTTTCTGTGGGAGTCTGCGGCTGGGCGGAAGGGTTTCTCGCCGAACCACCTCCACCTGTTTGGAATGCAGCCAGGATTCAAATTCATCCGCCTTTTTGCTCGCCTCGGTATCAATTTTGACATACAAGCCGACTTTTTTCAAAATGTGATCCACTCCTCTTTTCGATCGGGATCGGACGCGCTTCCCTGTTTTTTAATCCTGCATTTGACAGAAATCTCCGAATTTCCGGTCCGTTTCCATGATATGTTTTTGCAGCCACCCTTTTAAAAAATTGCTGACCTGAACCGGGCTGATGATCTCTCCGTTTTCAAAGGCTTCCTGAATCTCCATCACCTTTCGGGTCATCTTTTCATGCTTTTCACGGTGCGCGGAGAGACCGGGATATCCGCGCGCCCGCATCATCTGCTCTTCAAAGGAAAAGTGGGTCCGTACATACCGGGTCAACCCCGTCAGCACCCGATTCAGTGCTTCTCGTCCCTCACCCCCGTGCATGGCTTCATACAGATCGTTCAATAGGCCGACCAATTGTTCGTGCTGCCGGTCGATCCTGTCCACACCGATTCGGTATCGGTCTTCCCATGGAAAAAATGCCATCTTCACCTCCTCGCGCCGGTCGGCGGCTCATCGGCCGCGATGAAAAAGATCCGACAGGGTTTCGCCCCACGGACTGCCGCTCTCATTGAAGCTGAGATCCGAAAACAATGCGGACAGCTCTTTGTGCCGCTTCGGAGATTTGGACTTGATCGCGGAGAGGCTTTTTTTGACCTTCCCGATATCGGTACCTCTCGGAGACTCCAGGCTCAATTTTTCAAACAGCACCGTCAGTTCCGGGCGGATCTCTTCATGCTGGCCCATGAGGGTCTTGATGAACCCCATAAATTTTCGAAAACCGCTGGCATAGGCGGCCACATTGCCCCTGAGATCTCCCGGTCCCAGGGTTCTGGATTCGATATGTTCCATATGTTGGAACCGACCGCCCACGTAATCTCTCAGCCATCCGATGTCGAGGGCCGGTTCACTCGAGCCGGCGTCGGATTCGCTCTGCAATGCCCGGCGCTCCCCTTTCAAAATGTTTTCCGAATGGCGAAAGAGTTGTTTTAAGCGTTCAATCTCCAGCGGATTGTCCGACAGGGCCTCAGGAATCAGCTTTCCTTGAATGACGAGTCCGAAAATTTCAAGAAATTCTTCGGTTTTGTTTTTTGCCGCTTCATTGGGGGTTTCCAGGATCAGGGTGACGGTCTGGGCCCGCATTTCGATTCGAACCTTGATATTTTCTTCAGGAAATTTCTGGACCAGAAAAGCGCTGAAATAATTTAAGAAAGACAGACCGGCCAGTTGGTAGGCGGGCGGGAAATCCATCTGGCGAAGCAGGGAAAACTGACTGGAATAATCGAGGTTGATGACCTGAAAGGTTCTTTGAAACCGATGAATCAGGTCCGGTGAAAACTGGGTCATGGTCAGGGAGTCGACCGTAAGACGGGTCAGATCGGCCCCCTTGAATTCCGCGGCATAGGTGTTGGCCAGCAACAGGTTGGCGCCCGTGAGATTGGCGCCCTGAAGATTGGCTTTGGGCAGGCGGGCCTGGGATAAATTGGCGCCGGCCAGATCCGCGCTCGACAGATTGGCCCCGGAAAGATCGGCCCCGGAGAGATCCGCTCCCTTCAACGTCGCTCCAGACAGGTCTGCCTGAATCAGAATGGCGCCGGCCAAGCGGGCATGGGAGAGGGTGGCGCCGGAGAGGTCGACCACCGACAGGTCCGCCCGGGACAGGTCCGCTCTTTCAAAATTGGTCAGCAGCAGGTCCGCGCCGGAAAGATCGGCGCCCGAGAGATCGGCATCCGACAGGTTCGCCTGGGAGAGATCGACCAGCAGCAGGTTCGATCCCGATAACTGGGAACCGGAAAGTTCGGCCAGCATGAGGTTGGCTTCGGATAAATCGGTTCCGGAAAGATCGGTTTTGATCAGGTCCGCGCGGGTTCCTTCTTTTCCGTCTGAGCGCAACCATTGCTTGTGGTTTTTCAGAATTCGCGCCAGATCTTGGGGTATGATCTTTTTCATTTGCCGTTGTATGTTCCCCGGGGGAGGAATTCGGCGGTCACCAGAGGTATCGGCCGTGAACGAATGGCGATCGGTTCAGGGCCCATGAATGAATTTTCTTCATAAGGGTTTATTATTTAAATAGAAATATATTTTTACACCTTACAGGTTGAAGTACCGCTTGTCAAAATATTTTATCACATTTGGGCTGGAAAAATAATGGATCTTCCCTTGCTTTTGGTGATATGCAGGAAAACATAGGGATATGCACGTTCATGATCCGGATGTCGAGCCGGCATCGGCAAGCGGATGCAGACTATCTTTATCGTAAATTTCATCGGGCGTGTTTGCGCGCCGAGGTATTTGAATGGGTCATTGGACCCATGGAATCAAACCAAAGGAGTTTTCGGGAATGACACAGGGGACCATTTTCGATCGGAAGGCATTGTTGAAACGAATCGGGGGAAATGAAGCCTTATGTGATGAACTGATCTCTATTTTCATCGAAAGGGTTCCCGCACAAATCGAGCGGCTCAAGGAATTTCTGGATCGACAGGATGCGGACCGAGTCAAAATTGAAGCCCACAGCCTCAAGGGCATGGCCGTTAACTTATCAGCCGTTCGGTTTTCCGGAATCGCCGCTGAAATTGAAAAGACAGCGGGGAAGGGGCATCTATCCGGGGTGCCGGATCTGGTCAGAAAATTGGAATCGGCATTCCACAAATTCAAAGTTTATGTTTGAGCACCACCTTCGACCATGCCTCCACCCATTTTCGGCGGTTTTCTTCGATTTTTTCCATCGACATATGAATCGGCTTGCGGGCCACTCGCGCATATCGTGTAAAAAGGTCCGGCAGCGGCGCCTTCGGATTGACCGGAAACACGAACATCTGCAAAGGGATATCCTTCTGAAAGGGGGTGTCCAGCATATAATCGACCCACCGGCGGGCCAGTTCCTTGTTTCGGGTCCCCTTTAAAATGCCGACGAATTCGACCTGCCGAAAGCTCATCCCCGAGTCGGTGATGGCGGCGCTGGGGGCTTCATAGATCTGGTGCTCCGCATAAAACACCTCGGCCGCCGGACTGCTGGCATAACTGATGACGATGGGCCGGCTGCCTTTGGATGCGGCACTGAAATGCCCGAGATAGGCCTGTTTCCATCCGTCCACCACCAAAAGGCCGTTGTCCCGAAGATCGGCCCAGAAGTCGAGAAACTGATCTTCACCGAAATGGGCGACCGTGGCCAGAAGAAACGCCAGCCCCGGTGAAGAGGTCTTCGGGTTTTCGACCACCGTCAATCCTTCATACATCGGCCGGGTAAGGTCTTTCAGGCTGCCCGGCGGCGCGAGTCCACGTCTGGCGAACCACTTCTTATCATAGTTCAGGCAGACATCCCCGTAATTTACCGGAAGGAGCCGGTTTTCGGGATCGAGTTTGAATTCCTTCGGGATTTGGTTCAGAAGCCGGGAGGCATAGGGTTCAAAAATGCCGGCTTCCAAGGCCCGCCCCATCATCGTGTTGTCCAGGCCGTAAACGATGTCGGCCGCCGGAGACCGCCGGCCGAAGGCGAGCGCCTGATCCAGTGCGGCGCCGGCCGTTTCGGCTTTAATCAATCGAACGGTTGCCTGATGGGCCTGTTCAAATGCCTCGATCACATGCTTGCTGACGCTGAAGCTGTCATGGGTGAGAATGGTGATCGTCCGGGGCTCTTCCGCTGAAAATACCGAATGGCTGAAAAGTGCGGCATAAAGGAAGAGGCACACCGCCAAAAGCATAAAATTGCGCATCATTCACTCGATTCCTGAGAAACGGTTCTTGAAAAAAATCTCCACTCATCCGACAGATGGGTCGGTATCCGGCCGAGCCTTTTCGAAATCCTAAACGATGCTGTAACTCGGCCCTTCGCCGCCTTCCGGACAGGTCCAGGTGATGTTGTGGTAGGGGTCTTTGATATCGCAGGTTTTGCAATGGAAGCAGTTGGACGGGTTCAGTTTCAGCCGTTTTGCGCCGGTGGTTTCGTCGGTTTCCATTTCATAGACCTTGCCGGGGCAGAAACGGGTGCAGGGGCTGCCGTAAGTCGGATAGCATAGATTGACGCAGAGATCGGTGTCATGGACGATCAGATGAGAGGGTTGATCTTCCCGGTGCAGGGTCTTGGACAGATAGACGCCGGTGAGTTTGTCCACATAAAGGACGCCGTCGAGGGCCTTCGGATCCACCGATTTGGGTGCGGCGACCGCCTCAGCCGGTTTCAGGGTGTCGCTGTCCGCCTTCAGAGACATATGGTCCCGAATTCCCCGCCCGCCGGTTACATACTGGGACCCCAGGTGAATCAGTTTCAGCGCTCCCTTTTTCGAAAGGCCCTGGGCGAAATTTCTTCCCTCGTACATTTCGGTTTTGGCCCAGCTTTGTTCAAATTTTCGTGAATACTCCCCGAGGGTGGATTGATCAAAGCGTTCTTGCTGAAGCGCGTCCATGCAGGCTTCGGCGGCGAGCATTCCCGATTTCATGGACAGATGGATACCTTTCAGCCCCGGGGTGTTCTGCATGGCCGCGGCGCCCCCGATGAACATGCCGCCGTCCACCGCCAGCGCGGGAATGGAAAAATATCCGCCGGTGGAGACCGTCCGCGCCCCCTGCTCCAGCACCTTTCCCCCTTGAATGATACTCGCCACAAAGGGATGCTGTTTGAATTTGATGAATTCATCATAGGGGTCCAGCAGCGGGTTTTCATAGGAAAGCCCCACCAGATAGCCCAGGGCGATGCGGTTATCCTTCATTTCATAGATAAACCCGCCGCCCGGCGTATCCATTCCCAGCGGATAGCCCATCAGGTGGATGCCGTTGCCTCTGCCGGCGGTAAAGTAATTCTTCTCTTCCTCCAGTTGAATCACTTCTTTGATTCCGGTTTCAAAGACCTGGTCCATCTTTTCTTCAAACAGGCCGAGTTTGGAGGCGATTTTTTTGACCAGACTTCCCCGGGCCCCTTCACCGAAAACGGTGATCTTGGCCATGAGATCGAAGCCGGGTTCGAAATTGGATTTGGGATCGCCGTCCTTTCCGATCCCCTTGTCGCCGGTGCGGATGCCGACAATGGTTTTTCCGTCTGGCCCGAACAGCACCTCTTCTCCGGCAAAACCCGGAAAGATATTAATCCCCATCTCTTCGGCGATGTCCCCCAGCCAGCGGGTGAACCGGGAGAGGCTGATCACATAAAATCCCCGGTTGTGCATGTATTTGGGAATGATCGGTATCCGAAAGTGGCGGTCCGGAGTAAGATAGTAGAACTCATCATCCCGAATGGTGGTTTCTATGGGACAGCCCTTCTCGGGGTAATCGGGTATCAATTCTTGAAGCGCAATGGGGTTGAGAATCGCCCCGCTCACTGCATGGGCGCCGATTTCAGCACCCTTTTCGATCAGGGCCACCTCGATTTCTTTTCCCTGTTCCGCCGCAAGTTGCATCAATCGTACGGCGCCGGCAAGACTCGCCGGACCTCCGCCGACAAATAGGACATCAAATTCGATCTGTTCGTGTTCTGTCGTCATCACTTACACCTTCTTCTTTCTGTAAACGTATTACGCTGAACGGTTACGGCAAATACCGTTATTATTATTTTCCGGTGGGGTCGGTTTCTTTATGGGCTATCCTGTACCAAAAATCCGAAAAAAAGGGTAGGGAGTTTTGGCAAGCGGTTTTTTCGGGCGGAATTCGGATATTCCCTTGAATCCCGCTTTCAAA
>JBKHDE010000040.1:0-25494 GCA_046541495.1 Desulfococcaceae bacterium | reverse complement strand
GTGATCCCCTTCAACAGCCCGGTCTTTCGATCCCGCTGGGTTTCCACAAGAACGGTCATGGTTTTACCGGAGAAGCGTTCCAAAAACGCTCTTTTTTTAACAATCCCCAGTTCCCGAAGCCGTTTGCATCGCTGCTTGACCGTATCCACCGAAACCGGGTCGGAAAATGTCGCCGCCGGGGTTCCCTTTCGCGGTGAAAACGGGAATACATGCAAGTAAGTGATGGGAAGTTCCTGAATCAGGTCGTACGTGTTGGAAAAGGCCGCATCACTTTCCCCCGGAAACCCCACCAGCACATCCGCGCCGACGGCCGCATCCGGTATTCGGGTTCGGATTCGGCGGACCAGGTCCCCGAATTCGGTTCGAGTGTAAGGCCGCCCCATCCGCTCCAGAATGTTGTCGTCGCCGCTTTGCAGGGGGATGTGAAAATGGCGGCAGAACCGGTCCGAACCGGCCGCAAGGTCGATAATCGCCGGGGTCAGTTCATGGGGCTCGATGGAGCTGATCCGAACCCGGTCGACGGCCCCTTCCCGGTCGATCTCCTGGAGCAGAGCAAAAAGATCGGTTTTCGGAGTCAGGTCCATGCCATAACACCCCAGATGCACGCCGGACAGAACCACCTCATGGTATCCGGATTCTGCCAAAGCCCGAATGCTGTCCAGGACCGCTTCCGGAGGAAGGCTGCGGCTGCGGCCCCGGGCATGGGGCACGATACAATAGGTACAGAACGCGTCGCAGCCGTCCTGAATTTTCAGAAACGGGCGGGTCCGCGCCCCGATTTCCGTCAGGGGGATTCGGCGAAAGGTTCGCTCCTGTCCGATGTTCGGGCAGTGGGTCGCGGGGTGTTCACCGGTCGTTTCATCCGAATGGCGGTCGACCAGCTCCGGAATCCGGTGCTTTTCCCCGTGTCCCACAATGGCGTCCACCCCTTCGATTCGGGCGATGGCTTCGGGTTCGGTCTGGGCATAGCAGCCGGTCACCAGCACCCGCGCTTCGGGATTCCCCCGAATGGCCTGGCGGGCGGCCTGGCGCGACTGCATGGAGGCCTTGTGGGTCACGGTGCAGGTGTTGATGATGCACAGATCGGCTGTTTCCTCCCCATCTACCGGGGTCCATCCCGCCGATTTCAGGCATTGGACCAGGGCCTCGGATTCGCACTGGTTGACTTTGCAGCCCAGGGTGGTGATTTTAAAAGTCTTCATGGTCTGATGCATTCATTTTTGTATCTTCGATCCACCCCCCGCCCAGGACCGCCTCCTCTTCGTAAAAAACCGCGCCCTGGCCCGGGGTGACCGCCGGTTCCGGGGTATCGAAAACAACCCGGGCGGTCCCTTCCGCACCCGGATGAACGACCGCCGGCACGGCGGTATGCCGGTACCGAACTCGAACCGCGGTCCGCAGCGGGGAATCCGGTATGGGCATGATCCAGTTTACAACGGAGACCCGGCACTCGGAAGAAAGCAGATCCTCCCTGCCCCCCACCACCAGCCGGTTTCGAGGCGGATCGAGCCGCACCACATAGTACGGCTGAGCCGCCGGGCAGTTGATGCCCCGCCGTTGGCCGACGGTAAACCGGTGCAGACCCGGGTGTTCGCCCAGCCGGTTTCCGCAAAGATCCTCGATGGGGCCGGGCTCGAATCCAAACCCGGGCTGATCCGTCAGAAAGGCCGCATAATCCTTGGGGATAAAGCAGACATCCTGGCTTTCTTTGCGCCGCGCCGGGGTCAGCCCCCGTACCCGGGCCGTTTCCCGCACCTGATCCTTGGTCATTTCTCCGAGCGGAAACCGGGCCGCGGCCAGTTGTTCCTGGTTCAGAAAGGCCAAAAAATAGGACTGGTCTTTTTGGGGGTCGATTCCTCTGAGCAGGCGATGCCGTCCGTTCGCATCCCGGATTATTCGGGCATAATGGCCGGTGGCCAGATATTCCGCCCCCTTTGACCGGGCCGATTCGAGCAGGTCCCCGAACTTGATCGCCGGATTGCATGCAAGACAGGGATTGGGGGTGCGGCCCGCCGCGTAGGTGCGGGTGAAATAATCGACCACCTTCCGCTGAAAGGCGGCGCTCAAATCAACGGTATGGACGGGAATGCCGAGCTGTTCCTGGATATGCGAAAGGCCGGATTCGGGAAGCGGTTCAAAGCCGGTGGTGAAATGAAGGCCGAAAACGGTATGTCCGGATTGTTTCAGAAGATGGGCCGCCACCAGCGAATCGATGCCGCCGCTGACCGCCACGGCGATGGGCCGGCCGGTCATTATTCAAAGAACATCTTGTTGATGGGTCGCACCTTCATCACCCGGGTCGGGCAGGCGGTGACGCAGAGTTCACAAACGCTGCATTTTTTCTGATCGAAGGTCACCGTCATCTCGGGCCGATTCACCGCCAGGGCGCTGGTGGGGCAGACGGCGGTGCAGGCGCCGCAGTGGGTACACTGTTTTTCGTTTCGGCGAACCTCCTGGCCTGCGGTCTTGATCAGCACCCCCTGGTCCTTCAGATATTGAACCCCCTGCTTGAATTTTTTCCGTTCCCCGTACAATTCGAGAACCAGAATCCCCTCTTTTCGAGGAAGCACCTCCGCGTTCAGAATATTGAAAGTCAAATCGTATTCCTTCACCAGATGGCAGACCAGCGGCTTGTGAACCACTTCGCTGGGAAAGCGAAGCACCAGCATCTTCGAGTACATGGCGAACCTCCGAAAAATCCTTTATTTTTAAGCCAAAACAATATAATTTAATGGTCCGGATACGGCCTGTCAACCGAATCTTTTCAATCGAATCTTTCAAGGGTTTTTCAATGGTTTCGCGCATTTGAGAATGAACAGCCACTTCTTCGTTCGATTCAAGACCGAATCGGCGCCGCATACCGATGATCCGACATGAACCGGTTCGCCTACCTGACCTCGGGGTTCGCCATCAAGACCCTCTCGGCCCTCACCCGGGCCGATATCCATATCCACGGCAAGGAAAACATCCCCGAGGGCGCCAAGATTTTCACGGTCAACCATTTCACCCGACTCGAAACCCTGCTTCTGCCCAGCTATCTTTATGAACTGACCGACAACACCCCGGTCTGGTCCCTGGCCGACTTCACTCTGTTCAAAGGGTCCCTGGCCGCCTATTTCGATCAGGTGGGGGTGGTCTCGACCCGGGCCCCGGACCGGGACCTTCTGATCGTCAAATCGCTGTTGAGCGGGGAGGCCTCCTGGATTATTTTCCCGGAAGGACGGATGGTCAAAAACAAAAAGATCGTGGACCGGGGCAGGTTCATGATCACCCACGACGGCGGCAAGCATCCGCCCCACACCGGCGCGGCCACCCTGGCCCTGCGCACCGAATTCTACCGCCGTCGGATCATCAAGATGGCCGAACAGAACCCGGAGGAAGCCCGGCGCCTGATGGCGCTTTTCAAGCTCGAATCCACAGATCGGCTTCAGGAGGAAACCACCCATATCGTTCCGGTCAACATCACCTACTATCCCCTGCGGGCTCAGGAAAACATTCTCAGCAAGCTGGCCCTCAACTGGGTCGACGGGGTCACCGACCGCACCCTCGAAGAATTGATGACCGAGGGCTCCATGATGATCGCCGGTGTGGATGTGGACATCCGCTTCGGGGCCCCCATTCCCATCGCGCCGTATCTGGACCGATACGCCATTCGACGGGACATCGCCGCCAAACGGACCATGAATTTCGACGACCCGATCCCCTCCAAACGGCTGATGCGGAAAACGGGCCGCCGGATCATGGAACGGTATATGCGGGCCATCTACGAGATGACCACCGTCAACCACGACCACCTGTTCGCCTCCATCCTCAAATATCGGCCCTTCTCCCGAATCGACCCCGAGGATCTCCGCCGCCGGGTTTTTCTGGCGGCCGTCATGGATCTGGAGGCCTTGCACGTTCACTGCCACCACAGCCTGACCGCCGACCAGATCCACCTCCTGACCGACGACCGATACAAAAAGGCCCGGGACTTTATGGCGGTGGCCCTGGAAACCGGTATTCTCACCGAAACCGAGGGCGGACTGGTTCGGCACCGCAGCGCATTTACCGCCGGAATCAACTTTCACCAGATTCGGGTGGACAACCCGGTGGCGGTGATCGCCAATGAAGTGGAACCCCTGCCCCTGCTTCAGAAACGGCTGCGCCGAATCTCCCTGATGCCCGCTTTCTGGGTTCGACGCAAGGTGGTCCGGCATCTGCTGGACCGGAATCTCTATGAGTATGAAGCCGATTACGAGGCCCACTATGCGGAAGCCGAATCCCGGCCCCGAGAGATCGGGGCGCCCTTTCTGATTCGGAGCAATTCCCGGGAGGTGGGCATCCTGCTGATTCACGGCTACATGGCGGCCCCTTTTGAAATGGCGAAACTGGCCGTTTACCTGGGCAATCGGGGGTACATGATCTATGTGCCCCGGCTGAAGGGCCACGGCACCTCCCCCGAAGACCTGGCCGGGCGCACCCATGCGGACTGGGTCGCCTCGGTGGATGCGGGATACGCGGTGATTCGAAACAGCTGCCGGCGGGTGATCGTGGGCGGTTTTTCCACCGGCGCGGCCCTGGCCCTGGACCTGGCCTATCGGGTGGCGGACGTGGAGGGGGTGTTCGCCGTCTCCCCTCCCCGCCGGCTACAGGACCTGTCCATCAAGAAAAACCTGGCCAAAGAAATCTGGCAGCGCCTGCTCGACCGGGTGCGGGGCAACCATTCGGATTTCATTGAAAACGGCCCGGAAAACCCCTCCATCAGCTATTCCCGGAACCCGGTCTCGGGTATTCGGGAAATCGAACTCTTCATGAACGACCTGGAAGCCAAACTGCCCGACATCACCGTCCCGGCCCTGGTGGTTCATACCCGCCGTGACCCGATCGCCGATCCGGAAGGGTCCCGCCGGATTTTCGAAAAAATCGGGTCCCGGGACAAACAGTATATTCTGTTCAATTACGAACGCCACAGCCTGCTTTTCGGTGAAGGCGCCCACCGAATACACCGGGCGATCAGCGATTTTATCGAGGATATTCAGTACTGATTCATTCCCCCAGATTTTTCTTCACGGACCGCCCGTCTCCTGATAAGGTGGGTTCGGGAAGTTTACCGAAGCCAAGGAGCCGATCATGGTAGCTCAAAAATCCGGATCTTCAAAAACGGGCGCGCCCAAGGCGGTGGTCAAAATCATCGGAACCGACGAGTGCCCCCTCTATCGGGTGGGCGACACCTTCAAGGTGGCGGGAAAGAGCCTCTTCGCCCCCTACGGCAAGCCGACCTGTCTGGTCCTGGTGGGGGATATCACCGAGGTCCTGCTCAACTACTCCTCCCGGGACAGCGATACCCGGTACGTGTTCGACTGCGGCGGGTGCACCGGCATGGTGCGGCTGGAATACCGGAAAGAGAAGGTGGAAGACCTGGCCCGGGCCGATGGCTCGAAGGAGCCTTCGGATCAAAAGGAAGAAGGCTGCTCCCTGGCCGGCTGGCTGAGCAATTACGCTTTTTTCCAGACCCTGGACGAGCAGAATATTCGGGAAATCGTATCCATCCTGAAGAAAAAACAGTACCCCGCCGGCGCCACGGTCATTGAAAAGGGTGATTCCGGAAAAAACCTCTACATCATCGTGTCGGGCCGGGTGGAGGTTTTGGGGGAGAACGATATCCGCATCGCCCGGCTGGGCAAAGGCGAGATTTTCGGTGAAATGAGCCTGATCAGCGGGGACCCGGTCATCGCCACGGTAAAGGCGGTCGAGCCGCTCACCGTCTTGTATCTGAACGGCAAGTATTTCGGTGAAATGATGCAGAAATCCCAGTCGATCCAGATCTATATGACCCGCCTGCTGGCCCGCCGAATCGCCAGCGCCAATATCTCCCGCTCCAGGGAAATCGCCGCGGGCCTGACCGGGAATCTCTCCGAAATCCCCCCCAACGAACTCTTACAGACCCTTCACCAGAACCAGAAGACCGGCATGCTGCTGATGAAGATGTCCGACGGGCTGGCCGCCGTCTCCTTTCGAGAAGGCAAGCTGATTCGGGCCAAATACGGCGACAAGGAGGATGAGGCGGCCTTCTTTGAAATCCTGAAGGCCCGGGAAGGGCGGTTCAAGTTCAACCCCGAACTGCCCCCCGAGGAGACCCGGACCCGGGAGATCGGCAATTTCCTGAAGCTGTTGATGGAAGGGGCCCGGCGAATGGACGAGGAAAACGCCCCCTCCCCCTGAAGCCCTTCCGGCATTCCCTTAGAAACTCCTGCGGATCCAATCCGTTCGAGGGTTGAGTTCAATGGCCCTGGTGTAATCGGCGATGCCCCGATCGTAGTCCCCCTTGTCGGCCCAGGCCAATCCGCGGTTGTAGTAGGCCTCTGCATAATCGGGTTCGATCTCCAGAGCCCGGCTGAAATCGGCGATAGCCCGGTCGAGATCGTTTTTTTTGAACCAGGAAATTCCCCGGTTGAAATAGGCCTGAGCGTATTTGGGCTTCAGATCCAGCACCCGGGTGAAATCGGTGATGGCGGCGTCGAGTTCATTCCCCTTGAACTGGGCGATGCCCCGGTTGTACAGGGCCTGGGCGAAATCGGGGTCCAGTTCCAAAGCCCGGGTGTAATCGGCGACGGCTTTGGCCGTCTCCCCTTTCTCATCCCGGGCGTTTCCGCGGTTGTAATAGGCCCGGGCAAAACCGGGATCGATGGCGATGGCCTGCCGGTAATCCGCCAATGCCTGGTCGTAGTTCCCCTTCCGAGCATAGGCCAGCCCCCGGTTGTTGTATGCCTGGGCCAGTTCCGGACGGATCTCCAAGGCCCGGGTGTAATCGGCGACCGCCTTGTCGTATTCGCCCAGTTGAGAATAGATCAGTCCGCGGTTGTTATAGGCCGCTGAGTTCTGCGGGTTGATCTCAACGGCCCGGGTATAGGCGGCCGCGGCCTGCTTGAGATCGCCTTTTCGAGCGGCGGCCAGCCCCTGCTCAAACCAGTACTCAGAGGTTTTTTCTTCGTTTTCAACCTGAGCCGAACCGGGCGGAATCAGACCGGGGCAGAGCGCAGACACCACAAGAACCATCACCCAAAAGGCTGCCGTTTTTTTCATCATTTCCTCCAGAATGGTTGAAAATAAACAAAAAAAATACCCCCAAAAAAAGGAGGGTATCAGGTTCGAATTTTGATACCGGTCGGCAGGGATTCGCCGAAAATCGTGTTTTCCTCCTGCTTCTGAATGGGAATCACCCGGGTCAGCGGCTCTTTCAGAGGCTCCGGGCAATCGGTGGCGGCCATCCACTCCAAGACCCGGTTCACCCACTCGGGGTCGAGGTCCCGAACCCGGTCGCCGGTCTTCCGGGCCATCTGAGAGACGGCGTTCCAGACCGGTTTGAGGTTCCGCCACTCCGTCTCCATCAGGGAGCCGATCCACCCGGCGACCTCTTTGGGGTCCACCACCCGGTCCACCGGGCCGTAGAGAAGCTCCCGGGCCCCGAGCCTGGAAAGGGACCAGAAAAACTGGGGTTTCGATTTTTTGGGCCCGATCTCCGAAAGCAGCTGCCGGCCCCAGGTGATCTTGTCTTTGACCAGGAGCCGCTCCATATTGGCCACCGCCATCCAGATCTCCAGTTCCTCCTGATGGGGCACCTTGGGCTTGCCCCCTTTTTTGGGAATCATGGCGGCGGACAGGTCCTGAATGAACTGGCGCTGCTGGCCCGGCTTCAATCCGCCGGCGATTCGACGCCACATGATCCACCATTCGGTGCGGACCTGGGCGTTATTGGCATAAATCGGCCCGGCCTTGTAGATTTTCCAGAGCTGTTTGACCCGATGGGGGTCGAATCCGTCTCCGAACCCGGGCCGCAGACAGAAGCCGGTCAGGTTGAGCCAGCGGCTTTCCTCCCGATGCTGCTGAGACCGGGCCTCGATCAGTTCCAGGAGCTGGTCGGCCATCTTTCGAATCAGCCCCAGGGGCCATTTTTCCTTGGGCCGGTCGATGAGATCGGCGATGTCCCGAACCAGGGAATCCAGGAGTTTCGGTTCCGATGCGGGGGAAAAGGCGTTCCGGATCAATTCGCAGGCCTTCGCCACCACCGATTCGTCAAAGACCTCCTCTTCGGTGATCTCGGCCGGACCGGCCGCGTCCCGAAGCTGAAACTGAAGCCGCCACCGGTGGTCGGTCACGGTGGAGCGGCACCAGATGGCCAGGGTGCCCATTTCCGTGTATTCGGCCTCAATCCGCACCGGTATTGCGCTCTGGACCCCTTTTTTACCGAACTGAATCACCGTTCGAATGGGGGGCAGCGGGGTCATGGTCTCATCCACCGTGACCAGATCTCCGCAGCGGTCCCCGGACCGGTAGCTGGAGCTGAAAAGATCGAACCCCACCGGTTGATTGGTGAGGACCTCGAATTCCTTGTCGGGCAATTCGATTCGGCTGCCTTCGTCCAGGCCCCGCTCCACCAGGCAGATGGCCTGTCGGGGTTCTTCGGTGTCATCGGCTTCCCGTGCCACTCCCAGGTAATAGGAGCGGGGGCTGCCGCTGCCGACCCGGACCCCCTGACCGATCTTGACCAGGCCGTAATAGGCGGCCCCCAGGGCCACGGAAAGATCGGGGTCGGGGTTTTCAAGGACCCGGGGCACGGCCGGATCGTCCAGTTGAAACCAGTGGCGGATCGCCTCCCGAATCCGCTCCTGGACAATCTCGGCCTTGAGGGAGCCCCCGTTGAAGAGGATCAGGTCGGGGGCCGGGGAATCCCGCCCGATCATCTGCTTGACATTCTCGCGATGGTGCTCCAGAAACCAACCGATATGACGGGTGATGGCCGGTTCCGGTTCATAAGGCAGCCCGAATTCGGTGATCCCCTTGCGCTCGGGCCGGGCTTTTTCCCGACTCGCCTCCACCAGGGGGAAAAAACCTTCCAGCACCGTCTCCGTCACCTCCTCCTCCCCCAGTTCGGCGGAAAGGGTTTCGGCGATCAGCTTTTTGCCTTTGCCCATGAGGGTGATCTTTTTGGATTCGGCCTCGCCGTCCAGAATGCTTTCCTTGGCGCCCCGGCACTGATGGGTGAGCGCCTTCCACCGGTCCCCGCTCAGGGAGGCCTTCCGTTTTCCGCCGGACAGGCGGGTTTCCACCCGGCGGGCCAGGGCCAGGTCGATGTTGTCGCCTCCCAGAATGAGATGGTCGCCCACGGCGATCCGCTCGAAACGGGGGCTGCCCTCCACCTCCCGAAGGGTGATCAGGGTAAAATCGGTGGTGCCGCCGCCCACGTCGCAGACCAGAATCAGCTCCCCCGGTTCCACATACCGGTTCCACTCTTTCTCATGGCCGATCAGCCAGCTGTAGAAGGCGGCCAGGGGCTCCTCCAGAAGGGTCACATTGTCGAGCCCGGCCATTGCCGCCGCTTCCAGGGTCAGGTCCCGGGCCACCTCATCGAAGGAGGCGGGCACCGTCAGGGTAACGGCCTGATTCTCCAGATAGAGATCCGCCTCCTCCCCCTTGGTGTTGTTCCAGGCCTTTTTGATATGATCCAGATAATAGGCCGTGGCCTGCACCGGGGAGACCTTGGCGACCTCCTCGCCGGACCCCCGGGGAAGCATCTTGGCCCGTCGGTCGGCGTTGGCGTGGCAGAGCCAGCTCTTGGCTGATGAGACCAGCCGGGCCGGCACTCGGGACCCGTGTTCCCGGGCGAAGGCCCCGACGAAGTTGTCGTCGGGATTCTTCCAGGGGATGGTGATCGCCTCCTCGGCGATATCGTATTCCCCGGGAATGTACAGAAAGGAGGGAAGCACCGGGAGCGTGGAGAATTCTCCGCTGCCGGTGAGCTGGGGCACCCGGAAGGTCTGGATTCGGGACCCTTTCTTCCCCTCCGCTTCCAGATCCACATAGGAGACGGCGGAGTTGGTGGTTCCCAAGTCGATGCCGATGATGTATCTTTTATCGTGAAGGTCCAAATGCACCTCTTTCTCAAAGCGTATCCTGAATCGCCCCGGGAAGAACACGAAGTTCCCCTTCGGGCGGTTGATTGGTCAACGTATCAGATAGGATACATAATATCAATATCCCTGATACGGCAAAAAAGGCTTGCCCGTGATCCGATTTCGATTGTAAAGTATATATTCCAATAAACAGGGCATCCACCATTCCAAGAGCATGGCATGACGAATACGGAAATCACACAGATTCTGAATTTCTTTCTGGATATTTATCGCCGCCAGGTCAACTGCGGCCCGGGCAGTCCGGCCGGCTTCGAACCCATGGACATTCCCTGCCAGGGGGCGGACACCATCTACGAGCTGCGGGTGTGTCGAAACGGAAACTGGCTGACCCGCCGCATGACCCTGGGGCCTCTGGGGGAAGACAGCGGCAGCAAGAGCAGCTGCTATAAGGTGATTTACGACGATACGATCGTCATCAAAATACCGCCCACCCCGATCACCGATTTCAACAGATATCTGGATTCCATTCGGCGGGAGCGAAGAATCGCAGACCGGCTGACGCCGACCGTCGAATGCGTCACCCCCACCCTCTCCGCGATTCTGGGAAAGGTGCCGCCCTTCTACGGAAAATCCTTTGCCTCGCCCGGGGATCTGGAGGATCAGTGCATCGCCAAACTGACGATCATGCCCGAATACCAGGATCACCTCAAGATCGGCGGGAGTTTCGCTTTTTTCATGAATCTGTCCAAAAACGCCTTTCTCGGCCAGGTGTTGGCGGATATTCACGAGATCAAAAACAAATTAAAACAGGAGATCACGGCCCAGGCGGATATCCTGTTGAACCCCCTGGCCTTGGGGGAGATTTACGGAAACCAATTCTCCCCGGTCTTTTTCGCCATCAGCGAGGTGTACAAAAGTTATGAGGCAAAACTCAATAGAATCTTGAAATACACCGGCCCCTACGACATTTCCGCCTATCACAAACGGGAATGGTTTTTGATGCACCTGTCCGAGGAAGGGACGGCCCACAGCCATGAGTATGTTTCTCCGGATCTGCTCACCGCTCTGAACCGGGTCCTGAACAAAACCCTCGAGGAAAACCGGGAGGTGGTGGAAAAATACCGCAAGGTCATGACGGCCCATATCTATCGCAAGACCTTCAAGCAGCACAAGGAGCAGATGGGCGGCATCATCGCCAATGTGCTGCGTCTGCTGGCCCGGTTGCGGGAAAACGGGGTGGCCATGCGGGACCTCAAACCGGACAACGTCTTCATCGTCGGCGACATCGAAGGATCTCCCCTGCTCCTCACCCATCCGGAGGGGTTTGCCATCGGGCTCATCGATTTTGAAACCGCGGTTGAAATCCGGACCGAGGCCGGGGACCCGATCGAACAGCCGATGCTGGCCGGCACGCCCTCCTATGCCACCCCCTCTCACCTGTTTACCAATGAACTCCTGTCGCGCATCTACACGGATGTGGGCCGGATTCTGCATTTACAGGACTGGCAGGCGGTCAACAGCATGATCTACAACATCATCACCGGCAAACGATTGGCCCAGGAAACCAGCAAGCTGATGCCGGGAATCGTCAAAATCATTCGTAAATCGGTGAAAAAAAACCTGCCCAAAGAGGCCCTGTTCAAGCACTGCAGCCAGGTCTTCTGGCATAACGCCTCCAATGAATTCCGGCAAAAGCTTTCCAACCACCGCCAGATTCTTCAGTCCATCCAGGTGGTCATTCCCGCCGAGGTCCGGCGGATGCTGTTTGAAGAGGCGATCACCCTGAGATCGGATGTCATCAAACGGGTTCAGGCCCAGGTCCATTCCCAGGATTTTTTTAAAAGCCCCAAAAGCAGGCGAAGCCTGATCCGATCCTCCCCCGAGGTCCTCGCCCAGTGCCGGGAAAAATGGGAGTGCGGAATGAACGCCCCGAAGCTCTCCCCGAGCGTGAAAACCCGAGTGATTGAGCTGCTGGAAAATATCGAATTCCGAAAACGCCAGTCGGAGGAGCTCAAATCGGTGATCCGTTTGATGGAGCAGGACCGCCCCGGTATGACCGCCTATGAACTGCTGAAGCTGATGTTTTCGGTGGTCTTCAATACCATGTACAAGGCGGAATGGGGCGAGTTGAGCGACCTTGAAAAACCCAAAAGCGGGGCCCAAAAAGGCGGCGCGATGATCACCTATGAGGAGACCATCGCGCTGGAAGATACGATCACCCGGGCCTGCATGTCCTAAAGGGTGTGCAGACCGGCCGGTTCTTTTTCACGGACGTTGAACTCGAGTTTCCACCGCTGGCCGCCCTCCTCCTGAGAAACGGCCCAGATTTCGAGGGTACCGATCTCGGTCACCTTTACTTCCAGAATCACCGGTATGGAGGCGCCCATGGTTCCGTTGCGGGTGCTTAGCGTGGTCTCCAGGGTGGTGATCTCTTCGATCTCCTCCTCCCAGTCATCCACCACCGTGCCGATTTCATCATCCAGACGAACCGAAGATCCCAGAAAATCGAACCTCACCGGCTCCCCGACCACCAGAACGAATTCCTGATCGGGCAGGGCCGCCTGAGTCCCCTCCTCCATGCCGAAGGGGGCCACACAAAGCGCCTTGAGCGGGGCCGGCATTCCCGGCACCGCAGGCATGGCCGCCGCCACCCCGATATAGTAAGTCTTGTTGAGGCCGCCCCGAATCCGCACCCCTTCGCCCCGGCGCGCCACCCCGTAATAGGCGGCGCCGCGGGCCACGGTAAGGTCGTAATCCCGGGTCTGGATCTCTCGAACGGTGTCTTCCGAAGGGGCCCAGGAGGAAAGAATCTCCATCATATGGGATCTCACCACCGGAGCCTTCATCACTCCGCCGTTGAACAGAACCGCGGTGGGAATCATGTCGGTTCCCTCGGCGAATTCCTCCCCTTCCCCTTTCTGGCGATGGATGAAATTGGCCAGGTGACGGGTGATGGCCGGGTCTGATTCATAGGACAGCCCGAATTCTTTGATGCCGGTCCGATGGGGGGCGGCCGGCTTTTCCGTCAACCCGGCCCGGGGAAAGAACCCGTCCAGAATCACCCGCTGAACCACTTCCCTGGACAGACGGGTCTTCTGGGTGCCGCCGATCAGACTGCTGCCCCGGCCCAGAATGGTCACCGCATAATCGTCGACTTGGGTATCGGTAAGAATCACCTCTTTGGCCTTTCGGCAGGCGTGCCACAGCCCCTGCATCTGCCAAGAGTCGAGCTTTTTCTTTCCGCCGGAAAACTGCTGGGAGGCGGCATAGGCCAGAGCCAGGTCCATGTTGTCGCCGCCCACTAGAAGGTGATCGCCTACGGCGATGCGGTTGAGGGCCAGATTCCCTTCCTCTTCGGTGACCTTGATGAGGCTGAAATCGGAGGTGCCGCCGCCCACATCGCAGACCAGCACCAGGTCATCCTTGTGAATGTTCTCCCGCCAGTCGTCGCCGGAGGCTTCGATCCAGGCATAGAAGGCGGCCTGGGGCTCCTCCAGCAGAGTGATGTTGGTCAGACCGGCCATCTCGGCGGCTTGCACCGTCAATTCCCGGGCCACCGCATCGAAGGAGGCGGGCACCGTCAGAAGCACATCCTGATTTTCGATTTTCAGGTCGTCATTCTCGGCAGCCATGGAATAGTTCCAGGCGTCGCGGATGTGTTGAAGGATGACCGAGGCGGCTTCCACCGGAGACAGCTTTTTCATCTCTTCGGGGCCGTCATAGGGCAGAATGGGTTTATTTCGGTCCACCAGGTTATGGCACAGCCAGGATTTGGACGAGGCGATCAACCGGTGGGGGATTTCGGCGCCCCGGTCCCGGGCGTATTCACCCACCGCCAGCGCATTGTCTTCATTCCAGGGGAGTTTCAGCCCGCCCTCGGGCACGTCGTGCTCCCCCGGCAGAAGCACGAAGGAAGGCAGCACCTTTCGGTTTTCCACCGTTCCGGGGGCCACCAACTGCGGAATATCGAACACCCGTATCTTCGGGGGTTTGCCTTTTTCTATTTCGGCATCCGTGTACGCGACGACGCTGTTGGTCGTACCCAAATCGATTCCGATAATATAATCAGGTTCTGACAAGATCTCTTCTCCTTCGTCATTCAGATAGGTAGGGAACCCCGAGTCTGTTCGGGTCGTCACAGAATTTCCACCTCCGCGGGGGCGATGATCCGGGGATCCTGAGACCCCGACAAGGTGGGCAGCTCCAGTTTTCGGGTGCGCCATCCCCGGTGCCGGACCACCCCCTTGAAGGGGGGATCACCGGTGACATTCCCGGTCAGTTTAACCGCATTGGGATCGAAGTCGGATTCCACCACGATCTCTTCTTCTTCTTCCTTCTCCAGGATCGGTTCGGTTTTGAGGTATTTATCAACCACTTTGGTGCAGTTCTCATGGATATTGCGTACCGCGGCCCCGATCTGTTCATCTTCATACTGGTCGAGGTCCTCTGACAGAAAATCCATGAGACGCCCTTCCCTCTGAAGAACGGAAAAAAGATGAAGAAACAGCCGTTCCCGAGTAGTTCGTTCCTTTTTTTCATCCTTGACCGGGGTGGTTTTCGCTGCGGCTTTCGCCCGGGGCGCTTCCAGGGCGCCGTGTTTTTTGATGACCCTGCCGATGGAGATGCGGTTACACAGCCACAGCAACAGCGTCACCAGCAGAAAAAACCCGGCGGTGACCGGAATATAGAACTGCCTCGCCAACTCCAGCCACATTTCCGCTTCCAGAGCCAAGGTTCTTAGATCGGCTATTTCCACCTCGGGCCCCTGAACCGCAGATAGGTGAACGGCGGCGTACTTCATCCCCAGATACAAAGCGCCGTCGATCAGCGCCGCAACCAGGAGCATGAAAAAAAATATCCAAAACAGAGAACGACGGGAAAGCGCTTTAATCAGGTCCTTTTGAGCCATCTTTTTTCATCCCTTTCCGGTTTTTTGAAATCCTCGGTGCTCATAAGCGGTCGTTAAATGAACGTAATCCGCAAAATTAACAACTCAGAGGAGTAAAATCAACTGTTATAATATTTTTCTTTATTTCATTTGATGTTTCATCCTTCGGTTTCAAGTTTTTCCCCATAAGGAAAAGTTTTTTAAAAAAAGCTTGACACGATTACAAGTACGGACATATAGTTGTTCATACATTTAAACAAGAGCCATTCGGCAATTCCGGTTGCCCGAACCTGCCACCAACAGAAGAGGAGACATTTAATGAATCGCCAAGAATCAATTCAAAGACTGGAAACACAGAGCGGCTACTGGGATTTCATCATCATCGGCGGCGGCGCCACCGGCCTGGGGGTCGGGGTGGATGCCGCCACTCGGGGATACAAAACCCTGCTTCTGGAGCAGCACGACTTCTCCAAGGGGACCTCGAGCCGCTCCACCAAGCTGGTCCACGGCGGCGTCCGCTATCTGCGCCAGGGAAACATCACCCTGGTGCTGGAAGCCTTGCATGAACGGGGTCTTCTGGTCCAGAACGCACCCCACCTGGTCAGCCATCAGGCCTTTATCGTGCCCAACTATGAATGGTGGGACGGTCCGTTCTACGGCGCCGGCATGAAGGTATACGATCTGTTGGCCGGCAAACTCGGCCTCGGACCCTCCAAGCACCTGTCCAAGGAAGAGACCCTCAAGCGCATCCCTACCCTGGAACCTAAAGGGCTGCGGGGCGGGGTGGTCTACTTCGACGGCCAGTTCGACGACTCCCGGCTGGCCGTCAACCTGGCCCAGACGATGACCGAACACGGCGGCGCCGCGGTCAACTACATGAAGGTGACCGGCTTCACCCGGGGCGGGGAGATGCTCGACGGGGTCATCGCCAGGGACATGGAGACCGGCAAGGAGCATGAGATCAAGGGCCGGGTGGTGGTCAACGCCACCGGGGCTTTTACCGATAATATTCTTCGAATGGAAAACCCCGATGCCCAACCGATCATCGCACCCAGCCAGGGGGTCCACCTGATTCTGGATAAGGATTTTCTGCCCGGCGAATCGGCGATCATGGTGCCCCAGACCGCCGACGGACGGGTGCTCTTCGCGGTGCCCTGGCATGACAAGGTCGTGGTGGGCACCACCGACACCCCGGTGGACGAGGTCAGTCTGGAACCGCGGCCGCTGGAAGAAGAGATCGAGTTCATCCTGGAGCATGCCGCCATTTATATGACCAAAGATCCCACCCGAAAAGACGTCAAGAGCGTTTTCGCCGGGCTGCGCCCATTGGTCAAAGCCGGCGACAGCGGCAATACCGCCTCCATCTCGCGGGACCACTATCTGGTGATCTCCGAATCCGGCCTGGTGACCATCACCGGCGGCAAATGGACCACCTACCGCAAAATGGCCGAAGATACCGTCAACCAGGCCCTGCTGGTGGCCGGACTCGACGATCGGGAATGCATCACCAAAAAACTTCGGGTCCACGGTTGGCTCAAAAACTTCGATAGATCGGACCCGCTCCACTACTACGGTTCCGATGCCATCCACATCAAAAAACTGATCAAGGCCGATCCCGATCTGGGTGAACCCCTCCATGAAGACCTGCCCTACATCAAGGCCGAAGTCGTCTGGACCGTGCGTGCTGAAATGTGCCGGAACATCGAGGACTTTCTCGCCCGCCGAAGCCGGGCTTTGCTGCTGGACGCCCGGGCCAGCATCGCCATGGCCCCGGAAGTGGCCCGACTCATGGCCGAAGAGTTGGGCTATGATGAAGACTGGGAGAGCGCTCAGGTGGACGAATATACCGCCTTGGCGAAGGAATACCTCCTGGCGTAAAATCTTTTCACCCCAATCCATTTCTTCACTGAGGAGGCAATCCTATGTCGAACGTCATCATGGCCCTGGACCAAGGCACCACCAGTTCCCGAACCATTCTCTACAACGAGCGGGGAGAAACCCTCGCCATGGCCAACGAAGCGTTTTCCTGTCAGTACCCCACAGCCGGCTGGGTCGAACAGGAAGCCGAGGACATCTGGCGGACCCAGAAAAACACCATGGAAGCGGCCCTGAAAAAAGCCGGCCTGACCATGGCCGATGTCGACGCCGTCGGCATCACCAACCAGCGGGAGACGGTCATCGCCTGGAATGCCGAAACCGGCGCCGCGGTCGGCAAGGCCATCGTCTGGCAGTGCCGGCGCACCGCCGATTACTGCGACGAGTTGAAGGCTGAAGGCTTCGACAAGGTCATCAAGGAGAAGACCGGTCTGGTCACCGACGCCTATTTTTCAGGCTCCAAGATCCGGTGGATTCTGCGCAACAACACCCGGGCCCGGGAACTGGCCGCCCAATCCAAACTCAAGGTCGGCACCGTCGATTCCTGGCTGATCTGGAAGCTGACCGGCGGAAAAGTCCACGCCACCGACGTCAGCAACGCCTGCCGAACCATGATCTACAATATTCATACCCTGAAATGGGAACCCGAAATCCTCACCAAACTGTCCATCCCGGAAGACATCCTTCCCGAGGTGAAGCCCTCCAGCGGCATTCTCGGGAAAACCGACCAGGAGACCTTCGGCCATGAAGTCCCCATCGCCGGGGTGGCCGGGGACCAGCAGGCCGCCCTGTTCGGACAGGCCGGGTATGAAAAGGGGATGACCAAAATCACTTACGGCACCGGCTGCTTCATGGTCATGAACACCGGCGCCGAACCGATTCCTTCTCCCTCGGGTCTGCTGACCACCATCGCCTGGCAGATCGGCGACACCGTCACCTACGCCCTGGAAGGCTCGGTCTTCATCGCCGGGGCCCTGATGCAGTGGATGCGCGACGACCTCAACCTGTTTGCCGATGTGGCCAAAACCCAGGAGATGGCCACCGCCATCCCCTCCACCGAGGGGCTCTATATCGTGCCGGCCTTCGTGGGCCTGGGCGCTCCCCACTGGGACCCCTATGCCCGGGGCATCATGGTCGGCATCACTCGGGGCACCACCAAAAACCATGTGGTTCGGGCCGGGCTTCAGTCCATGGCCTACCAGGCCAACGACCTGCTCACCGCCATGGTCAAAGACTCGGGCATCAAAATCAAGGTGGTCAAGGTGGACGGCGGGGCCAGCGCCAACGACTACCTGTGCCAGTTTCAGGCCGACATCCTCGGGGTCAGGGTAAGCCGCCCGGAAAACGTCGAAACCACCGCCATGGGCGCCGCTTTTCTGGCCGGCCTGGCCGTGGGGGTCTGGAAAGACACCGACGAAATCAAGGCCTATTGGAAAGAAGACCGGGCTTTTCAGCTCAATCAGTCCCAGGAAAAGGTGGATCGGTGCCTGCACGGATGGCAAAAAGCCGTGGACCGTGCCAAGGGATGGGCCAGGGAGGAAAAATCATGAATCCGTTTCTCGGTGAACTGATCGGAACCGCCCTTTTAATCCTGCTGGGCAACGGGGTGGTCGCCAACGTGGTGCTCACCGGCACCAAGGGCAACAACGCCGGCTGGATCGTCATTACCTGGGGCTGGGGAATGGCCGTATTTGTGGCCGTCTTCACGGTGGCCGCCTTCAGCGGGGCCCACATCAACCCGGCCGTCTCCATCGGCCTG
The DNA here is from genome assembly GCA_046541495.1 of Desulfococcaceae bacterium. GTDB lineage: Bacteria > Desulfobacterota > Desulfobacteria > Desulfobacterales > Desulfococcaceae > JAABSQ01. Next base: position 7,079 of record JBKHDE010000040.1, on the reverse strand, counting down.
GCCATCGCCGGAAAATTCGAATGGGTCAAACTGCCGACCTACCTTGCGGCCCAGTTTCTGGGGGCCTTTATCGGCGCTTTTCTGGTGTGGGTCATGTACCGTCCCCACTATGCCATGACCGAAGACCAGGATCTGAAACTGGCGACCTTCGCCACCGGACCGGCGATACGCAATACCGCCTCCAACCTGCTGGGTGAAATCATCGGCGCCTTCGTGCTGGTCTTTGCGGTACTCTTCCTGGCAGTGTCGGTCTTCGGTCTCGGGGCCCTGGATGCGCTCCCGGTCGGGCTGCTCGTTCTCGCCATCGGCCTGTCACTCGGCGGCACCACCGGCTACGCCATCAATCCGGCCCGGGATCTGGGCCCCCGGATCATGCACGCCATCCTGCCCATTCCGGGCGGAAAACGAGACAGCGACTGGGGATATGCCTGGATACCGGTGGTCGGCCCCATTATCGGGGCCGCCGTCGCGGCCCTGGTCTATCTGGTTTTGCAGGATCCGAGCAACATCCATTTCCGGTAGGAGGAACCCCATGCCCACCGAACCATACCGAAAAAACCGTCCCGGCATCGACCGCCGAACCTTTCTCAAGGGGGCTGCGGCCCTGGGGCTGGCCGCCGGTCTGCCCCTGCCGGGCCGGGCCCGGTCGTTCAACCTTCAACAGGCGGCCGCCAGCCGCTGGGTGCTGGGGGAATTCACCCCGTCCACCCTCTCGTATGACGAACAGATGAGCGAGATGGAATTTTTCATTCAGGCCGCCGAACCCTTCCGGGGCCGGGAGATCTATGTCGTCTCCGAAACCATTCCCACCCACGTCTACGAATCCCGGTTTCTGGCCCGGGCTTTTCGGGAGATCACCGGCATCTCGGTGGTACACGACCTGATCCGGGAAGGGGATCTGATCGAGCGGCTTCAGGTGCAGATGCGCACCGGCCGCAACCTCTACGACGCCTATGTCAACGACTCCGATCTGATCGGCACCCACTACCGCTACGGCACCGCGGTACCCCTGTCGGATTGGATGGCGGAGGCGGGTCAATCGGTCACCCTGCCCACCCTGGATCTTGAAGACTTCATCGGCCTGGGTTTTGTCACCGCCCCCGACGGCAAAGTCTACCAGTTGCCCGACCAGCAGTTCGCCAATCTTTACTGGTTCCGGTACGACTGGTTCCGGAGGCCCGAACTCAAAGAGAAATTCCGCGAAAAATACGGATACGACCTCGGGGTGCCGGTCAACTGGAAGGCCTACGAGGATATCGCCGCATTTTTCACCGATGAGGTCCAGCGCCTCGACGGGATGCGGGTCTGGGGCCACATGGACTACGGCGAAAAGAGCCCGGATCTGGGATGGCGGTTCACCGATGCCTGGCTATCCATGGCCGGGGTGGGCGATCCGGGGCTTCCCAACGGACACCCGGTGGATGAATGGGGCATTCGGGTGGAGGACTGCCACCCGGTCGGCTCCAGCGTCAGCCGGGGCGGGGCCCTCAACAGCCCGGCGGCCGTCTACGGACTTCGCAAGTACCTCGAGTGGCTCAAGCAGTACGCGCCGCCCGAGGCCCTCAAGATGAATTTTTCCGAATCGGGGCCGTATCCGGGCCGGGGCGGCATCGCCCAGCAAATCTTCTGGTACACCGCCTTCACTTCGGACCTGCTCAAAAAAGGCCTGCCGGTGGTGGACAACGACGGCGCACCCCGATGGCGGGTGGCCCCCTCGCCCCGCGGGGCCTACTGGGAAGAGGGCATGAAGCTGGGCTACCAGGACTGCGGCGCCTGGACCCTGCTGAACAATACCCCGGAAGCCCGGCGCAAGGCCGCCTGGCTGTATGCACAATTCACCACCTGTAAAACGGTGTCGCTCAAAAAAACCCTGATGGGGCTGACCCCGATACGGGAGAGCGACATCGAGTCCGAGGCCATGACCCAAGCCGCGCCCAAACTGGGCGGACTGGTGGAGTTCTACCGCAGCCCGGCCCGGGTGGCCTGGACCCCCACCGGCAACAATGTGCCCGACTATCCCAAACTGGCCCAGCTCTGGTGGACCCGGATCGACGCCGCCGTCCGCGGCCGGGGTACGCCGCAGCAAGTCCTCGACGACCTGGCCGCGACCCAGGACCAGGTGATGGCCCGGATTCAGGCCGCCGGCATCATGAAACGGTGCGAACCCCGCATCGCCGATCCTGAAGACCCCGCCGAATGGCTGGCCAGGCCCGGGTCGCCCAAACCCGAACTCGACGATGAGGAAGGCCAAGGGCTGACCGTGGATTATGACGAATTGATTCAGGCATGGCAGGAAGGAAAGGTCACGGCCGATTCGCAACCGGGCTGAATGATCCGAAAAACGGCCGAGTCGCTTTTTAGAGATCGGCCCACACCATATGAAAAGCGGAGGACCTCGGTTTCCGGGTCAATCGGTCTCCACGGCGTCCTGAATTCGCCGCCAGGGCGTCACCTGAATGTTGTTTCCCCTGATATACTGTTTTTCCCCGCCATAAACAAGATAAGATTGTCGAACGGCATCGGTCAGGTTCGATAGAAACGTAAGCCCCTTGAAAAAGTCCGAGGCGATGGTTTGGCCGGATTTGATTTCCACGGCATCCAGTTGGATGCCGTGATCGCAGATCAGGTCGACCTCGTTTCCACTGTTGTCCCTGAAAAAATACAAATGGTCGGTTTTTCCGGCGTTGAAGCGATGCTTTAACATTTCCGACGCCACGAAACTTTCGAAAAGCATCCCCTTTAGCGGGTGGGTCGCCATCTGCTTTTCGTTTTGAATGTCGAGGAGGAAAGCGGCGAGGCCGGTGTCCCAGAAATAAAGTTTGGGAGATTTGACGAGCCGCTTGTTGAAGTTTCGATAATAGGGACGCATCAGTTTAACAATATAACTGGCTTCCAGCACGGATAGCCAGCTTTTGACCGTGGCGTGGTTCACGCCGCAGTCATTGCCGAGACTCGTCATGTTCAGGATCTGACCCGTTCGCCCTGCGCACAGTTTAAGGAAAATTTCGAATTTGGACAGATCCTTGACGTTGATGAGCATCCGAAGGTCGCGTTCCACGTAAGTGTTGACGTAAAACGACATTGCTTCCGTGGGATCGAGACCCTTGTCGAAAATTCTTGGATACAAACCGGTGTAAAGCATCTTTTCGAGGGATACGTTGGAAATATCGGGTCCATAGGCTTCCGTCAGCGTGAACGGCATCAATTTCAGCATCGCGGTTCGCCCCGCGAGGGACTGGGAGATGCTTTCGAGCAGCTCGAACTGCTGACTTCCGGTCAGGATGAAAAAACCGTCCTTCCGATTTTCGTCCACGATGGTCTGGATGTAAGAAAGCAGGTCCGGAGCCCGCTGAACTTCGTCGATGATCGCGCCTTCGGGGAAGCGATTCAAAAACCCCCTCGGGTCGGACCGGGCGAAACCGCGCTCGTCCACATCTTCCAGCGACACATACGCCTTGTCGCCGAAAATCATTCGGCAAAGCGTTGTTTTTCCGGACTGTCGGGGCCCGGTGATGGTCAGCACGGGATATTGACTCGCCAGTTTCAGCGCTTTTGACGCCGCTTCACGTTCGATCATTCATTCTTCTCCAATACGACGGATTCGGGATTCGAAATACTACGTCCAATATGGCAGATTTTGGGCGTGGCTTCAATCATAATTTTTACAAATTGATAATTGAAGTATCAATTTGTAAAAATTAGAAGTCGACATCGGGCGGAATATATATCATCGATATTTTTCCCCCATGCCATGCCGCCTTGCCGCCCGCTCGTGCCCCCCTCAACCGCAATCTGTTGTAGCCGTGAAGGGAGGCGAGCGGACGGAGCATTTTTGAAAACCTCTTGTTTTCTTTGACCAAAAGCGAGTTCCTATTGTAGTCGACCGGTCCGGGGACGACTTCGGCAACCACATCATCCCCGGGATGCTGGACAACCACCAAATTATGGGGTATGTCTATGACGGGTACTGGGCGGATATCGGCACCATTCGGCGCGCATGACCCAGGCCCTGATCGCCGACGGGTGCCGAATCGCAGACGCCGATATTTCCGATTCGGTGATCGGTCAGCGATCGATCATCGACGCCGGGGTGACGGTTCGCGCCTCGGTCATCATGGGGGCGACTCGGACCATCGGGTGGCCCGGGACGGCCTGATGGTGGGTGGTCAAGAACGGGACCATCCCCGGCGGCGCCGAAATCTGGAATCGACCAAACCGCAAGGAACGCATGGACCCCGACACGACCGAGAGACACACGGATTCCACCCGGTATCTGCGCCACCTGGCCCGCCTCTATCCTTCCATAGAGGCGGTCTCCGGAGAGATCATCCATCTTCGGGCCCAGCTCGATCTGCCCAAGGGGACCGAGCATTTCATTTCGGATATTCACGGGGAATACGAAGCCTTTCGAAGCGTTCTGAGCCACGCCTCCGGCTCCATCCGCCGGAAAATCGACGAACTCTTCGGGGGTCGGGTGCTTTCGGAAGAAGAGTGCTCCGCTCTGGGGGCCCTGATCTACGCCCCCGAACGAAACCTGCCCCGAATGCTGCAAACCGCCGAAGACGAGACCCGGTGGTACCGGGACACCCTCCACCGAATGATCGAGGTCCTGCGGGTGGTCTCCTCCAAGTATCACCGGCCCAAGGTGCGGCGGCTGCTTCTGGAGCCCTTTTCCGATATCGTGGAGGAGCTGCTCTATGAACAGGAGCAGCTTCGGGACAAGGCCGACTACTTCAACAGCATCATCGACGCCGTCATCGAAACCGGCAACGCCAAGCCCTTCATTCTGGTGCTGGCCCGGACCATACAGCGGCTGGCCATCGACCATCTGCACGCGGTGGGAGACATTTACGACCGGGGCCCGGCCGCCGAAAAGATCGTGGATCACCTGATCGCCTACCACAGCGTGGATATTCAATGGGGGAATCACGACATCCTCTGGCTGGGCGCCGCCGCCGGAAGCGAAGCCTGCATCGCCAACGTCATCCGCATCTGCCTTCGATACGGGTTGATGAATACCCTGGAGCACGGCTACGCCGTCAGCCTGCTGCCCCTGGCCTCATTCGCGGTGTCGGCCTACGGGGATGATCCCTGTCGTCTCTTCGCCCCCAAGGAGACCGAAACCGCGGCCCATGCCGGGTTTGAAAAACAGCTTATCGCTCGAATGCACAAGGCGATCACGGTGATTCAGTTCAAGCTGGAGGCCGGCATCGTCGACCGCCGGCCGGAATACCACATGGAAGACCGCATGCTTCTGGACCGGATCGATCTCGAGGCGGGCACCGTGCGGATAGGCGACAAGATCCATCCGCTGCGGGACGGCCGGTTTCCCACCCTGGATCCGGAACATCCCTTTGATCTGACCCCCGAGGAGGCGGAAGTGATCGAAAAACTGGCCGCCGCCTTCCGCCACTCCACCCGGCTTCAGGCCCATGCCCGGTTTCTTTTCGCCAAAGGGGGGATCTACCGGGTCCACAACGGCAACCTGCTCTACCACGGCTGCATTCCCATGGATGAAGACGGGGTGTTTCAGGAAATGTCGGTGGGATACGAAACCGTCTCCGGAAGAGCCCTGATGGACGCCTTCACCCGCCGCTGCCGGGACGGGTATTTCAAACCCGAGGGCTCTCTGGAAAAAATCGACGGTCTGGACGCCATGTGGTACCTCTGGTGCGGCTCCCGGTCTCCCCTGTTCGGCAAGGAAAAGATGGCCACCTTCGAGCGGTATTTCGTGGCGGACCCATCCACCCACGTCGAGGAGCGGAACATCTACTATACCCTGCGGGATTCGGAAACGGTGGCCAGAAAAATCCTTGGAGAATTCGGGGTCGACCCGGAGCGGGGACATATCATCAACGGCCACGTGCCGGTTCAGGTGAAGCGGAACGAACGCCCGGTCAAGGCCGGGGGCAAACTCATCGTCATCGACGGCGGGTTCGCCGAGGCCTATCAGAATACCACCGGCATCGCCGGGTTCACCCTGGTCAGCAATTCCTACGGCCTGCTGCTCTCCACCCACCACCGGGTGGAATCGGGCCCCACCGATCCGGTCCGGGCCCCGGGCGTCCATTATACCACCGAAATTATCGAGACCAATACCGCCCGCCGCCGCATTCGAGACACCGACGAAGGCGACACCATTCGGCGGCGCATCGACGAACTGACGGCGCTGCTGGAGGCGTACCGAAACGGAAGCATTGAACCGGAAACCGAACTATCTTCATATTACGGGACAGACCATTGAATATCCTCTACCTATCCCCTGAAATCGCACCCTTGGCCAAAACCGGCGGCCTGGCCGACGTGGCCGGGGCCCTGCCCCCGGCCGTAAAGGCCCTGGGCATCGACATTCGGACCGTAATGCCCAAATATTTTACCCTGAATGAGGGCAATGCCGCCTTTGAACGAAAAACCGCGTTTACCGTGCCCATGTTCAACGGCCTCCATTCCGCTGTTCTATGGGAAACCCGGGGGGAAACCCGAGCCAACGGCGCCGTCACCTATCTGCTTGAAAATGAGGAATATTATCTTCGGGACGGCTTCTACGGCTCAAACGACGGGGATTATCCGGATAACCTGGAGCGCTTCGTCTTTTTCTGCAAGGCCGCCCTGGAGGCCTGCCGAGCCGTCGACTTCCGACCCGACGTCATCCACTGCAACGACTGGCAGACCGCCGCCCTGCCGGCCGTTCTGAAACTGGTTTACCGGATGTATCGGAAGGACCCTTTTTTCGACCCGGCACCCAAGACGGTCTACTCCATCCACAATATCTCTTATCAGGGCCGCTTTCCGGAAGACCACTGGCCCATCCTGTCGCTTCCCAAAAGCTACTATACCTATGATTTCGAATTTTACGGGTCGATCAACCTGACCAAAAGCGCGATCCATTTCGCCGATGCGATCACCACCGTCAGCGAAACCTATGCCCGAGAGATTCGGGAAACCGAATTCGGCTATGGCCTTCAGGGCTCGCTCGAAAACCGCAAGTCGGATCTCTACGGCATCCTCAACGGCGTCGACTATGCAGAGTGGAGTCCGGAAGTCGACCCCCATACCTATGGAATTCACTATTCCGCAGA
>JBKHDE010000039.1:0-25571 GCA_046541495.1 Desulfococcaceae bacterium | reverse complement strand
AGGTTTTACGATGGAAGGAAAACACGAGCACCAACATCTCCATGCTCATGATCACTGCCATACCCACCGTCATGAACATACCCACGACGCCGAGACGCATACTCACGAGCATACCCATTGCCACACCCATGAGCATCTTCACGAACACCTACACGAACATACTCATGACGATGAGACGTCGCATGTTCATGACCACAGCCACACCGGCGATCACGGCCCTCACGACCATCATCATCCGGGTCATGAGCTGGAAACCCATGACCACGAACATTGATAAAATTCGGAAGCATGGGGGCAGCTTCAGCGGTAAATATCCCGAAGCTGTCCCGACTTTGAAAAGGGGCCATTAGATGCTGAAGGTCAACACCGGGGTATCCCGAGAGTTTAAGCGGCATAAAGCGCGTCAGACGGTGGCTTTTTGCCAAACCGCATCGAGCAGGGCGTCGATCTCCGAAATCGCCATCTCACCGGTCAGCGCCGTCCCCTCCAGGCATGCGGCTTGAAGCGACTCGTGAAACCCGATGCTTCCGATCACCGGCACGCCGGACTCGCTCAGACGCTTCATCACAAGCTGTTCCTGCTCCCCGGAAGCGATCTTGTTGAGAACCGCGCCGTAAAATGCGCTCCCGGCGGATTGCGTCAATTCCATCACCTTACGGGCCAGGGAGACGGATTCCAATGACGGCTCCACCACGCCGATCACGCCGTCCACGCCCGCTTCCAGGCCCCTGCCGAAATGTTCGATGCCCGCCTCCATATCCGCGATCAGTATTTCATCCCCGCCCGTCCGAAATTTCTTGAGAAACTCGCGGCTGACGGCACCCATGGCGCAGGCGCACCCCTCAAGGGCCTGATGGATCTTGCCGGTGGAGACAAGCGTCACGCCGTCCTTCTCGACCGCGTATTCACCCGGAATCGCCCCCCGGGTGATCTCCCCGATCTCCCAGATCGACATGGCCGGTTCATCCTCTCCTTTGGAGAAACGCGCCATCATCCGCTTCTGAACCTCTTTTCTGCCGCCGACGAAATCCATCAGCGGCAACGGGGGCGCCTCAAGACCGAGCATCCGGAAGAGGCTTGTGTTCGATTCATCGGAATCGAGCACCACCGGCTTTTTGTCTTTGCGCCTGAACCCCAGCGCCATCAGTCCGACGACGGTGCTTTTGCCGCTTCCGCCTTTGCCGCACACGCACATCTTCATACCTTTCTTCTCCTTTTCAGGGATGTCGGGAGCCGGTTTTCCGGCCCCCGTTTCAGCTCAAAGGTTCGAGCCGTATCTATTCGTCAACCGTCAATCCCAGCATCGCCATCGGGTCGACGCCGGGGCGCGCATAGGATTTGGGGTGAACACCCTCCGGCAATTGGAATTCATGTACGACCGAGACGAAGGTCTCCGCCTGGTCCATCCGTTCCAGGTACCAGAGGTCGGCGCAAAGCTTGTTGATAACGGAGTTACCGTAATCCGGGCATATCCCCTCGGCCCAATCGAAGGCCAGGGCCATGCCGTCCCACGACCCGGTGTCGCCGTTTTTCCGATAGACGATGGTGGAGACGTTCGCGGCTTCGGGCAGCCATTTCGCCTTGTCCTCGTCCGTGGGGAAGGTCACGGCGTATCCGCTTTTGCCCGGGGTCGCGTTGAGCATCACCATCAGGGCGTCTTCCTTGCACCACGTTATATTCTCCGCCCAGTCATTCATGGCCGGGCGGGTGCCTTTAAATATCATTATTCCATGTTGATCTCCCAATCATAGGGAATGATATCGTTTCTCATGGGATCCACCCGCCTTTCATCCACGTTTTTCGGATCGTAGAAAAGGGATGGCATGCCGATGACTACGGCGATCTCCCTGCCGATATTCTTTATCCCGTGAAAGATACCGGGCGGGATGAATACGGAGCGGGGATGCCGTTCCCCCAAGAATATCTCATTGAGCGTCCGATAGGTAGGAGAATCGTCCCGAAAGTCATACAGCGCCAGTTTCACCATGCCGGTCACGCAGACCATGTGATCCTCCTGCCGGGAATGAAGATGCCAGCCCTTAACCACGCCGGGATAGGAATAGGAGGCAATGAGCTGCTTGATATCCGGGGCATTGACCTCCTTGCCGTCCAAGCGGACCATCTCCATCAAAAAGCCCCTCTCATCCGAATACACGGGCAAATCCCGGATCACCACTCCCTCTATCAGGGTCTTGCCGTAAGCGCCCGGAATCTCTTGAATCCGGGGATAATCCATCCGTCCGTAATCCTTCATACTTACTATCCGAATCGATCGCTCCTTTTTCATCCGCTTATTGAAGATTTGCCATCCACTTTTCATCCGGCCCCAATATTTCGGCGAGCGGATTGGCCCCCATCTTGATCAGCCGATCCAGATCCTGTTGGCTTTTCAATTCCTTGACCTTGAGCACGGAGACAAATTTTCCGGGGCGGTCCAGATGACTGAGGAAAAACTTGTTGTACCAGGTATGAAGCCAGGGCTGGTTTTTCCAGTCCAGCTTAAGTTCCGGCATCCCAACGAATTGCTTGAAATCGTCCTCGCGCCAGTCAAAGCAGAGCAAATTGGCCTGACCGGTCCGGCGTTTGCCGTCAAAGCGAATGAGGATCCCGCCGAGATTGGGATAAACTCCGTCCTTGGTCTTCCAGGGTCTGGACCAAGGATAATCCATGGTGTAATAGCCGTGTTTTCCCGGGGTGAGATTTAGCGGCCGCATGAGATAATCGTCTTGGCACCAAGCCGGCGCGCCGATATAGATATACCGCTGCCCCGTTGCCAAAGGGAGTTGGGTCTGGATGAATTTCGCCGTGAAATAGCCGCTGAACACCCCGCAACAGAGGTGATCGTGAAACAACGCCCCGCTCATCAGCCCCTCCGGGATTCCGTCCGCCCACCCGTTGGCGAGCGTAACCAGGGAAAAGGCCTTTTTTCCCAGGGCGGCCTTGAACCGTTCAAAGGAATCGCCTTTTTTGACACGAACATTCAGCGGTTTGCTAAAGGCCGGCCCGCCAGGCTCAAGCGGGGTATGGGTCAGCATCAACTCCGTTTCCGAGACGTTGCGCACCATCGCCAGCCACGGTTCCTCATTCCAGCGGGTATGCACCGGCAGCAGATTGCCCCGGCCCAGGCTGATTTGACTGTTTTCCGAGATAACATCGTACAATATCCGGGTACTCCGGTTCCGGTAGGGGACATACCCGGCGTTGGTCAGGCAGGCCAGCATGGGGTCCTCGGGGCTTGTGTTCAATACAGCAAGGCCCTTTTGGATGGCCTGTTTTCCCAGTTTTTGGATCTCCGTTTCCTCGGCCGCGGCAAAGACGCCGGTTCCCAGAAACAGCGCCAGATACAGGGCTGTCATCAAAAATCGCTTTTCCATGGTCCGCTCTCCTTTTAAATGTTAAAAAACCAGTCTAATCCCGCCGATCACGGTGGCGCCAGGCATGGGATAGCCCTCCTCTTCCTGATAATCCTCATCCAGAAGGTTTTGACCGCTGACCAAAAGCTCCCAATCGCCGTAAGCCGTTTTCAGTACCCGGTATCTGGCGGAAAGGTTTACAAGGGTATAGCTGCCCAGCTCGGCCAACTCCTGGCCCTGGAAATGCTCCCGCGAATCCACGTAATTGACCGAGAGGCGGGAGGAGAATATATCGCCATAGGAAAAATCGATCCCGGCGTTAACCATGATATTCGGCAGATCCGGAAGCTGATGGGTCAGCTCGTTGTTCTGATCCCAGGGGTCCTCGTCCTTCTCCCCCTCCTGCCAGGTGAAATTCGCCCAGAGCCGCAGCCAGTCCGTTACGTCCGCGGATGCGCCCAGCTCCGCCCCCTGGATCTCCACTTCGCCGATGTTGTAATAAACCGACCCGATTTGGGGAACGAATGTGGAACTGATGTAATCCTCGATATCGTAATAATATCCCCGGACAAACCATTCAAAGCGCTCTGCCAGGCGTTGTTCATAGGAAAGTTCATATTGGCGGGCCTGCTCCGGTTTGAAATCTGTGTTGAAAAACTCGGTCCCCTTGTTGAGATACCACCAGAAGTATTCCGGCGAGGTGGGATACCGGTGGGTAATGCCAAAGCGAGCGGTGAAACTTCCTCCTTTCCACGGTCGCACGATCAATGCCGCCCTGGGATCCAGATTCGACTCGTCCAATTCTCCCACTTCCGCCGGCCAGTCAAAGCCAAATGCCTCCGGATCCACGCTGTCGGCTTTGAACCATTCCTGGCGCAGCCCCAGTTCCACCGAGACTACGGGGTGGATATCCCAGGTATCCTGAAGATAGGCCGCGTAATAGCCCAGGGTATCGGGCTGCCCCTTAAATCCCTCCCGAATGAACCGAAAGAAATTGATGGAGCCGTTGAAATAGGATTCATCGATGTATGGCACAGTCTGATCCCCCCAGCCATACCGCCGGATCTCGCCACCTGTTTCCAACTGGTGGGAACCGATTTGAAACCGGGCCTCACTTTGAGCGGACCAGTTGTCGTCTTCGGCCTGGGTGTTGCGCTCATAGATCTTCTTGCCGCTGTCGGCGGCATCGTAATAGACCTCATGGCGATCCTGGTTCCAAATCCGGAAATCCGCCCGGATATGCCCGGCGTTAAACGTTTTTTTGCCATAGGCGGTAAAGGCGAGGTTTTCATCCTGGGTGCCGGAGCGCTCCCCCCAGGCCATGTTTCCCGCTATCAGCCGGGCGCCGATGCCGGGGCCGCCCAACTGCCGGGAATCCGCATCCGGCTCTCCGCTTTTGTAATAGGGGCTGTCCGGACGGTTATAGACGGCCGCGCCGGTCTTCATGTCTGAGACATCCATCCCCAATCCCAGTTCAAAGCGGTTGGGCAGGTCAAAAAGGACATCGGCGGAAAAGTTGTCTCTGTCCGTGAAATCGTTCCGCAGATAGCCGTCGGTCTCGTAATGGCTGGCGGAAAAGCTCCATCCCAGGGGGCCGATCTTCTGAGCATAAGAAAGCCGGGTATCCCAGGTGTCCTCGCTGCCGTAAACCGAACTGAACTTGGCCTTTGGCGTTTTGTCCGGTTTACGGGTGATGATGTTGACCACGCCGCCCAGGGTATTGCCGAATTTGGCCGGGCCGGCGCCCCGGTGGATTTCGATTTTCTCCACCTCCTCGGCGGACAGGGTGCTCCAATCCACCGGCCCGTTTCCATAGGAGCCATCCCGGTGGATCGCCACCCCATCCTTTAAGATCCTCAGCCGGGTTTCGCCAAAGCCCCGCAGCCGCAACTTGCCGCTTTCGGTACCGCTCAGCGATCCTCTTCGAAACTGAACGCCCGCTTCATTGGACAGGGCATCCAACACCGAGCCGGAGATAGCAGGCTGCTGGATTTTCTCCTCTGTAACCGTATCCTGGACATAATCCGGCGTCTCGCTGGTTCGGGGGGCGGTGACCACCACGGATTCCAACTGATGGGCCTTTTCATTTCCGATTGCCGGCTGTGCTCCGATCCATCCCGCAAGCAAAAGCATCATGCAGATAATCCGCTTCATAATTGATCCTTTGTCTGAGATATACGTAAAAACCGATGTCAGAAGGCGACAGGCAAGCTCTCTGTTCCTTAATCCTGATACTTTTTTGCCAACGGGTCCCTGCCGTCGGGAAACATCGCTCCAAAGGTTTCCAAATGACCGAGATCGCTGATGGTGCAAAAGTGCATCCCCTGTTTGGAGCCGGTCATCATCAGGGGCCGGGCCTTTTCGATATCCAGATCGCCCGCCGGCGACAGGACCGCGTCTTCCACTTCCAACCGCAGGACCCTGCCCATGATCAAAATGTAGTTTGGCTCCTCGTATTCCTTGAACAACTCGCATTCCATCCAGGCATAGCTTCCCTCAATTCCCGGCGCCCGGACGGTCCCGGAGGGCTTTTGGCCCAGCCCGGCCAGCTCGAACTCGTTTGTCTCCGGCGAGGAGATCTTTGCCGTGGGGATCACCTTGTCGGAGAAATCCGCGCCCACCATGTTGACTACGAATTCCCCGGTCTGGCGGATGTTTTCCAGGGTATCCCGTTTGCGGGCCGATGCCAGACAGATCAGATCCAGGGGCCGCAAAACCGGCATGATGCAGGAATAGGGCGCGATATTGGGCACGCCACTCTGGCTGATCGTGGAGATAAACGCCACGGGAAGGGGCATGAAGCCTTCTCTCATAAACGGTTTGAAGATCATCGGCAAAATCCTTATTTGATTGTAAAACAAACAGTTAAATAATGTCTCTCGCGGAACAACGAGGTTCCGCGAGACAGAATCCAAAAAAAGTTATTGCTCAACCGTCAATCCCAGCATCGCCATCGGGTCGACGCCGGGGCGCGCATAGGATTTGGGGTGAACACCCTCCGGCAATTGGAATTCATGTACGACCGAGACGAAGGTCTCCGCCTGGTCCATCCGTTCCAGGTACCAGAGGTCGGCGCAAAGCTTGTTGATAACGGAGTTACCGTAATCCGGGCATATCCCCTCGGCCCAATCGAAGGCCAGGGCCATGCCGTCCCACGACCCGGTGTCGCCGTTTTTCCGATAGACGATGGTGGAGACGTTCGCGGCTTCGGGCAGCCATTTCGCCTTGTCCTCGTCCGTGGGGAAGGTCACGGCGTATCCGCTTTTGCCCGGGGTCGCGTTGAGCATCACCATCAGGGCGTCTTCCTTGCACCACGGCTGGACGCCCTGGATGAAGTAAGCGTCGGACGGGGTCTGCATGGGTAAATTCTGTTTGATGTATTGGGCCATCATGATTCCCGACGTGACGCCGGGGCAATAATGGTCGTGGAATTCGAAGGATCGCACCGCGTAGGCCGGCGCACCGGCGGCGACCGCGTTGGCGATGGTGACGATCGCGAATTCGTTGCCGCCGAAGATTTTCTCGTTGAACCGCATACCGGCGTCGATCGGGTTGTCAAAGAGATAATCGGCCTTGATGTTCTGAACGCTCAGGATAGAGAAGATCTCCGATGCCGTCATCTCCGAGGGCGGGATCACGGACATGCTCAGGGACGGATCCGCCTGCGCATAGGCGCAGAGTCCGGATTCCATGTCATACAAAGCGGCGTAAAGCGGTTTATCCGGGTGGGAATGGATTTCGACCAGACGGTTTCGCCCGCGGCTCGCGCCGGTCATCTCCGCCAGGCCGTCCAGAACGCCCCGGGTGGTCCACCCGTCGATCTCCGCGTATCCCGCGTTGCTCAGGACGATCAGGTTCGCCGGGGACGGCGAGGCGCCCCGGGATTGCATAAGGGTCAGCCCTTCCTCGGCGGCGCGTTTTCCCACCGAGCGCCAGAAGGCGTACTCATCATCTTCGGCGGTGTTTGTGAGGCCGAGGACCGCCAGGGGATTGACGCCCGGCCGACCCAGGTCGGACGGTACGGAGACGCCTTCCAGGTCGTCCAGGTTGAAGAGCGTTTTACCGTCCACCGGAAGCGCCGTGATGAACCGCTCCGGCGTGTCCAGGTAGTCGAGAAACCAGCGGTTCATCTTGAGCCGGGATTCCCACCAGTTCCAGGGCGTATCCTCGCCCCAGTTGCATGCCGCTCTTGCCTCGGCGAAATCAAAGGCCAGGGCCATGCCTTCGCCGGCCGGCGCGGCGCCCTTTCCGTTCCAGCGGAAAAAGACCCCGGCGATGTTTTGCGCATCGCTCCGAAGCGTCGCCTTGTCTTCGGAGTTGAGATAGACCACGCCATACCCCTTTTTGCCGGGTGTCGCGTTGAGCAGCGTCATGAGGGCGTCGTCCTTGCACCACGGAGGAACCGAAAACACGAAATAGCTGCCGAGTTCACCGGTCAGCGGCAGGTGGTTTTCCAGATACCGGACCAGAAAATAGCCGCTGGTCACGCCGGGACAGTAATGGTCGTGGTATTGCACCGACCGGACCAGGCCGTAGGGCGCATCCTCCATCAGCAGATTGGTGATGCCGATGAGGCGGAACTCGTTGCCGTTGAACGCCTTGGCATCGAAGATAGTTTCGTTGGCCGTCGCCATGTCGGTGAAAAGGCTCTCGGCCTTGACATTGCGAAGATTTTTCTTTCCGAAGAGTTCACCTGAAACCGAGAAATCAATCAGATTCAGCGAATCGGGGTCGACTTCACTATAAACGCCGTTTCCGTTGCCGACGTCTACGACAAAGAACCAGAGCGGAGAACCGGTCGCAGAATGGATGCTGAGCAGCGTCTGTTTGCCCTCGGACACGTCGGCATTTTCCCGCAATCCGTCCAAGCACGCCTCGGTGGTGTGTCCGTCCATCACGGCATATCCGGCGCTGGTCAGGACGATCATCTCCGGCTTGCCGCTGCCGCGTCCAGCCTCCTTGTTGAGCATCGTCACCGACGTATCCACCGCCTGCTTCGAAATTCCAGTCCAGAAATCGTATTCCGCCTGGCGTGTTTCCGTCGCCACCGCGTTTCCATCACTGGACGAGCATCCGGTCAAGCCCGCTATTCCAAGCACCACTCCGATCGCGCCCAGCAGGGCAGCCATCCAAAACCGATTTCCAGAAATTGTTGTACGCTTCAATTCAATTCTCCTTTCATGAGTGTTAGGATGTTCCTTTCTTGCCTCGAAGACCGGCGCGACCGTTAAAAAACGCCCACCGGCCCGGAAAGTAAATCTCAAAAATAAAAAGCCGGAAAAGACTACTGGGAATATGTTCGTATTCCGTGAAGTCTTCCTGGCTTCGTTGATTGTGTTGGATATTGTTTAAATGGCGTCGGCTGGAAAAAAAGAGGCCGTTCGCCTTCCTTTCCGTTCAGAGGAACGAAAAGAGGGTGCGTTTAGAGTATGGGTCTGCCGTTGTTTTGTTTCGCGCCAAAAATGACCATTTTCGATAGAATCATTGCGGACTTCGGCCCGCGTTCGGATGAGCGGTCAGGTCAAAGGCGGAAGGTTCGGTCTATGTCACCCTTTCATCCCTTTCCCGAGTCCCTCCGCCAGACGGCGCGCCAGCCAAGCGCTCGTCATGGCCAGGCTTTCCGGGTCGAGATAATGTTCCGCATGCTTTTGAAAAAGGACCGTGCCATAGGCCGGGAAATCCTCGTCTTCATCATTGAAGAGCAGGAGCAGGGATATCCGAGGGAGCGCGACAAATTTCATGGCCAGATCGTATCCGGCATATTCATCACACGGCATCCCGCCAATCTCCAGGGCGACCCGCGCCAGATCATCGATCCGCTCCGCAAAGGTGGATGTAAAAACATTCTCGGTATCACTGATGAAATAATTCACATTCACGAATTGAGCGGTGCGTTTGAAATCCTTGAACGCGGCCCATTCGGTTTCCAGGTGAATCTGTTCCGGGCAACGGAGGATGTATTTGGAAAGGATCACGCAGGTCGAATAATCCGGAGTGTGACCGGCATCATCTTCAATGCCGCCTGATGACAGCAAATATTCCGTACCGAAAAACGGGAGGAAGAAACGGTCGCCGTGCTGCTCAAGGCCAAGCGTGTCCTTGACCGATGCCAGATCGACTTGAGAGATTCCGGCAAGATATTCTTCGTAATTTTTTTGAAATATTTCCGATTTTTGTTCCATTAAGTTTCTCCCTAAAGGTTTCGCCGCCCTTGTCCCATCCCGCAAGCACAAGCATCATGCAGATAATCCGCTTCATAATCGAGCCTTTGTCTGAGATATATGTTAAAATCCGATGTCAGAAGGCGCCATGCAGCTCTCTCTGTCCCTTAATCCTGATACTTTTTTGCCAACGGGTCCCTGCCGTCGGGAAACATCGCTCCAAAGGTTTCCAAATGACCGAGATCGCTGATGGTGCAAAAGTGCATCCCCTGTTTGGAGCCGGTCATCATCAGGGGCCGGGCCTTTTCGATATCCAGATCGCCCGCCGGCGACAGGACCGCGTCTTCCACTTCCAACCGCAGGACCCTGCCCATGATCAAAATGTAGTTTGGCTCCTCGTATTCCTTGAACAACTCGCATTCCATCCAGGCATAGCTTCCCTCAATTCCCGGCGCCCGGACGGTCCCGGAGGGCTTTTGGCCCAGCCCGGCCAGCTCGAACTCGTTTGTCTCCGGCGAGGAGATCTTTGCCGTGGGGATCACCTTGTCGGAGAAATCCGCGCCCACCATGTTGACTACGAATTCCCCGGTCTGGCGGATGTTTTCCAGGGTATCCCGTTTGCGGGCCGATGCCAGACAGATCAGATCCAGGGGCCGCAACACCGGCATGATGCAGGAATAGGGCGCGATATTGGGCACGCCATCCTGGCTGATCGTGGAGATAAATGCCACCGGAAGGGGCATGAAGCTTTCTCTCATAAACGGTTTGAAGATCATCGCCAATAATCCTTTCCGCTGAAAACGGGTCCAAAACAAAAAAGGCCACGAAGAACGGGCGGCTTCGCCCTTGCCTTCGTGGCCTTGGTTACGATGATTGTTACGGTTATGTTGATAGGATGTTCCAACGCCTTCTTGGCGTTGGAACATCCGGGAGACCTCTTAGCGCAAATGTTTTGTTGTTGTCAACACCCTTTTCAGAAATCGGGTTTCACGGATCAATCCGATGATGGGCTGATGTCGCTACGGAGCTGCCGAACTTCTTCGATGGACAATTCGGTGGCTTGGGCGATCTGCTCTTCGGTCAGAATGCCCAGCAGGAGAAGATTCCGGGCGATTTCTTTTCTGCCTTCCTCCCTGCCTTTCTCCACGCCTTTCTCCATGCCGATACGTTCGGCGGTGGTGATATACGGCATTTTGGTTTCCTCCTCGTACTTGGTGAGTTCTCGATGGTACGCCTTCTCCAGATCGTTCGGAAGCGCCATGATCCAATCGATGAACCGGTACAGGTCGATGATTTCCTGTTTTGTCCATCCCCGGCGGTACAGGGATTTGCTCAAGTTCAGTTTGAATGTCAACCGCTCCCGATCGTCCTTCCGGGTTTCCATGGTGCGCAGGTGCGCCATGACCACTACCGCGAACGGATTGGAAGAGGCTTCCAGAAGCGGCCATTGGTCTCTGTAGGCCAGGAGCTTCACCGAAGGAAAGCGGAAGGTGTTCCCGCATCCCCAGAGTTCTTCTTCGTAGCCTTTCACATGCCAGTTCGGGTTGTCGTCCGCGAGCACGGCCAGGCTCACCACCGGCCGTTTGTAAAGATCGTGAATCAGACCTTCACCAGCTGATCGGCCAGGCGGAATCCGACCTCGGATTCCCGGGTGATCTGCCGGAGTTCCTTGTCCAACAGTTCATAACCACGGGACCAATCGATCTCACGGGCGATGTGGGGAAAGAAGAATTCCATGAACTCGCGGAAATAAGCACTCAGGATTTCTTTCCAGGGGCTGTCGTAGTCGTCTCGATTTGCCATTTAAAATCCGATATCTTGATATCAGTGCGTTCGGCTTCGGGTCTGCGGTGAAAGCGCGATGTTCTGGATCATTATAGAATCGGCCGTCGTTCCCGTCAATCGTTTTGCCAGCTGATCAAACCGCCTTTTCCGCCTGTTTCCGGCGGCGTACTTCATTGACGTCCACCACCACGTCCTGCAACGGCTGACGGCGGATGCGATGGGGCAGGACCAGCTCGGCGGCGGCGTCGATGTCGGCCCTTTCCACTCTATCTCGGCCGTGATAGGCAGCCAGTGTTTTGGCGGTTTTGAGGATGATGATGTCGCCCCGGTGGCCGTCCACGCCCACGTCCAGGCAGTAGGCGGCGATGTCGAACAGCAGGTCGCGGTTCACCGTGACTCGTGGGTAGAGATCGACGGCCCGTTCGATCCGTTCCACCAGGGATCGCGAGGCTTCGTCCCACCGGGCGCGGAACCCTTCGGGATCATCGTCGAAGGCCGCCCGCCGCTCCATCACCGCGACCCGGGACTCGGCGTCGTGGATGCCCCCGATGTGGACGCAGAGGCCGAAGCGGTCCAGGAGCTGGGGCCGCAGCTCGCCTTCCTCCGGGTTCATGGTGCCCACCAGGGTGAACCGGGCCGGATGGGTGAAGCTCACCCCCTCCCGCTCGATGGTGTTGACCCCCATGGCGGCGGAATCCAGCAGCACGTCCACCACGTGGTCGTCCAGGAGATTCACTTCATCCACATAGAGGATGGACCGGTGGGCCGCGGCCAGGATGCCCGGCTCCACCCGCTTTTCGCCTTTTTTCAGGGCGTGTTCCAGGTCCATGGACCCCACCACCCGGTCCTCGGTGGCGCCCACCGGCAGCTCCACCACCCGAATGCCGCGGCGGACGGTCGGCGCCGGTTCTCCGCTCAACACGGCCCGGCGGCAATCGATTCTGGGGCACTCCCTGCAGACCCCGTCGGGATCCCCGGCCGGCAGGCTGAAGGGGCAGTCCCGCACGACCTCGATGGCCGGGAGGATGTGGGCCAGGGCGCGGACTGCCGTGGACTTGGCCGTCCCCTTTTCCCCCCGGATCAGCACCCCCGAAAGGGTGGGATTGATGATGTTCAGGATCAGGGCCAGCTTCATCTTCTCCTGCCCTACGATGGCGGGGAAGGGGTAAATCGGTTGGGATGTCATCGGGTCGTCTCCTTGGCGATGTTGAGCAGCGCGTCGGCCCTCAAGTCTTCAATGGGGAAATAATCGGCGTTCATGGCGCCGGCCAGCTTTTGGGCCAGTCCGAAGCGGACCAGCCCCCGGCTTTCGGTGTCCACCACGATAAAGCGGACCCGGGCGTCGGCCGAGAGCCGTTCGGCCAGGGCGAAGGCCTCCTCCAGGGGCGATTTCTCTCCCAGGGCCACGTTGGATCTGCCGTCGGTGACCAGGATCACGATGGGCCGGGCCGCTGGGTCGCGCAGCAGACAGTTTCGCAGGACTTCGTGGGATTTGGCCAGCCCGGCGGACAGCGGGGTGCGGCCCCCCACGGGCATCTCCCGCAGAAGAGAGGCGGCCAGCTCGATGGAAGCCGTGGGCGGCAGGTTGACCACCGCCTCGTCCTTGCGGAAGGAGACCATGGCGACCCGGTCCCGCTTCTGGTAGGCGTCCAGGAGCAGGGACAGGATCGCGCCCTTGGAGGCCGCCATTCGGCCCCGGGCGCCCATGGAGCCGCTGGCGTCCACCAGAAACAACAGGAAGTTGCCCACCCGCTTTTCCCGGATCTTTTCCCGAATGTCTTCACTCCGCAGGACCACGGCCAGGCCGTTCCGGCGCCCGTTTTTCCGATGAAGCTGATAGGGCGCCGCGGCCCGCAGAGTGGCGTCCAGGGCCACGTCGCCCGACCGGCCGTTTCGGGGCGCGGCGCTTTTGACGTACCGCCCCTGTTTCCGGCCGGTCCGGGTCCGGGACCGCCGGCCCGACCCCCTCCGGAAGACCCGGTCCTTGGGTGAAGCGAAGGGTTTCACCTTGAAGGTGTCGCCCAGCTCGAAGATCCGGTCCCGGACCTCGTCGGGCCGGTGCGAATCCGAAGGTTCCGGGTCCGGGCCGGTGTCCCCGGAAGCGTCGCGGTCTTTCGGCGGGCCGTCCGGCCCCCGGTCCGCGTCGGGCGGGCGTTCCGATTGCGGATGCCCGTCCTCCGGGGTCGCTTGGGGCTCGTCCGCGTCGGTTTCAGGCGGTTGATCCCGGGGCGGTTCCGGTTCGGGCGGCGGGGGCGGCGGAGAAACCTCGCGTCGGCGGTGGGGAAGGGCCAGGGCCGCGGCCTCCTGAATGTCCGTTACGACCGTTTCCCGTCTGCCGTCCAGCGCGGCCAGGGCCCGGGCCGTCCGTTCCATGATCAGATCGGCCCGGTGGCCGGCCACGTGATGTTCCGTGGAGATCTCCGAGATCAGGGACCGGTGGCCGGGGGCCAGGGTCGTGCCGGGCAGGGCTTCCCGCGCCGAGAGGATTTGTTGAGCCGCGGCCTCGGTTTCCGCCCGCCATCGGCGGATGAATTCTTCCGGGTCGGCGTCGAAGGCCTCCCGCCGGGCCATCAGCTCGGCCCGCCGCTCGGGGTCGGACTCCGACGCCACCTCCACGCAGAGGCCGAACCGGTCCAGGAGCTGGGGCCGCAGCTCGCCCTCCTCGGGGTTCATGGTCCCCACCAGGATGAACCTGGACGGGTGGGAAAAAGAGACGCCTTCCCGCTCCACCCGGTTGAGGCCCGAGGCGGCGGCGTCCAGGATGAGGTCCACGATGTGGTCGTCCAGCAGGTTGACCTCGTCCACATAGAGGATCCCCCGGTGGGCCCTGGCCAGGAGCCCCGGCGAGACGGTCCGAATCCCCGTCTTCACGGCCCGGTCGAAATCGATGCCGCCCGCCACCCGGTCTTCGGTGGCGTTGAGGGGCAGGGTGACCACGGGGGTCCGACGGTTCAGGAGCTGTAATCCGTCACCGATGCTCCGGCAGTAATCGCAGCGCTCGTCCGGACGGTCCGGGTCGCAGGAGAAGGGGCATCCGCGGACGGTCCGGATCTCGGGCAGCAGGGCGGCCAGGCCCCGGACGGCGGTGGATTTGGCGGTCCCCTTTTCGCCCCGGACCAGGACCCCGCCGATGGTCGGGTTGACGGCGTTGAGGATCAGGGCCCGTTTCAGGCGCTCCTGGCCGACGATGGCGGTGAATGGAAAGGTAATGTCGGGCATGTTAAAGGTTGCTTTCGCAGTGGTCGTGAGGGCATTGGAACGCCGACGAAGTTCCGGCGGGGTGATCGTCCCGGTACATGGTCAGCTCTCCCGGGCGCAGCCGCGGCAGAGCTTCCGATCACCCGCCGTCTCCATCTTCGACGGCATGGTCGGTTCGCCGCATTGGTCGCAGGGCTGGGAGGGTTCGATCCTGGCTTTTCCGGGCAGCTCCCCTTCCACCGCCGTCAGGGTGAACAAGTCGTCGGCATCCATCTCCAGCACGTCGCAGGAACGCTGGAAATGGCGCTCCTGGAAGGCCTGTCGTTCGGCATCGTCGGCCGTTCCGGACATCACCTTCCGGAGCAGGGCGAAATGGGTTTCGTCCGGAGAAAACGCGCCCGGTTTCAAACAAACCCGAACGCCCCGGCCCGTATTCCGGCTCAGGAGGGTCAACCCCATCTTGCCGTAATCCTTGTAGATGAAATTGCCCTTGCCGAAGGTGCAGCCGGTGAGCACCTGGACGGCGTCGGCCGAGCAGGCGTCGGTCTCCACGATGGCCACCACCTCTTCGTCCTCGGACCGGTTCTCCGACAGCCATTCCATGGCGGTTTTGGCGGCCCGGTAGCCGATGGACAGGCCGGGGCAGAGGTGGCCGTGGAACTGCTCGCATTGTCTAAAATCGTCGCTGTGCAATATTTCCTGTGCGGTCATAATGGTCTCCTTTAAGCGCCGCCTAAAGGCGGGACTCCAAACGTTGTTTTGTCGCCGGGCATGTTATGGTCGGAAATCGCCTAAAACACAATCTCGGCGCCGATATGAAACGTCTGGCGCGGCTGGGGAAAGCCGAATTCCTCCTGGTATTCCTCGTCGAACAGGTTTTCGACGCCGCCGATCAGATAACCGGTGAACCCTTTTTTCCAGACCGGGTATTTGAGCAGCACGTCCACCGTCAGAAAGTCGTCCAGATTCTGGAGGGTCACGTTTTTGCCCACCGGGGTTCCGTCCGGGGCGTCCGCGCCGGCGAACGGTGCGCCGCCGGGCGTTCCCAGGTAGGGGACCTCCCGGTCGTCCACCCAGCGCAGGTTAAGTTTCGCCAGGGCGCCGTCGTCCCGATGCCATTTCACGCCGAGGTTCCATTTCCATTCCGGCAGTTCGGAGAGTTCGTCGGTCAGGTCGTTACTGCTGTCCAGGGCGTCGCCTTTTTTCCGGGTCTCCTGCCAGGTCAGGTTGCCGAAGGCATAGAAATCGCGGTAGATCTTGCCCTCCACGTCGAATTCCACCCCTTTGAAGGTCACTTCGTCGATGTTGTACACCACCCGGCTGGGCGCGTATCCGAAGATCCAGCGGATGTAGTCGTCCACCTCGTAATAATAGCCGTTCAACCGGAACGCCACGCCCGGAACCCCGGTGAATTCGGCGCCGGCTTCATACTGGAGGGCGTCTTCATAAGTGAGATCTTTGCGTTCCACGTCCAATCTTGGATCGACTTCGGGCCGGTAGCCGCCGTAATACCAGTAAAACGCCGGATTGTCCGGAAACCGCGTAGCCCGGGCGAACCGGCCGTGGAAGGCCAGGACGGGAACGGGCCGGAAGACCGCGCCGATCTTGGGCAGCAGGGTCTCTTCGTCGAACTTGGCGGTAGTGGTCTCGAATCCGGCGGGTTTGCCGTCCTTATAGCCCGTCACCCGGTCCACCTGGCGGTCGCCGGTGTAATCTTCGTACCGGAGGCCGAAATAGAACTCCAGCATTTCCGATATCACCCACTGATCATCGATGTAGGCCCCCTGCCATCGGGTCGCGTCCGATTCGTCGGCGCCGTCCGTGGGCGGCCTCCCGAAGTAATTTTGCCGGATAAAGGTGTATTCCGTGCCGTCGTACCCCTGGTAATTGCCGTCGGCCCCGAACCCGATGGTGTGATCGGCGAGCAGTTTCTCGAACCGGGCCGTCCAGCCCCAGGAGCGGTCCGGCGTCGCCTCCCGTTTGAGGACCAGGTCGCCGGTTTCGTAGGAATAGATCACGTCATCCCGGTCTTCGTGGTTGAAATAGACCGTCACGTCGGCGTCCAGCCCCAAA
Organism: Desulfococcaceae bacterium; assembly: GCA_046541495.1. Classification (GTDB taxonomy): domain Bacteria; phylum Desulfobacterota; class Desulfobacteria; order Desulfobacterales; family Desulfococcaceae; genus JAABSQ01. The sequence continues at coordinate 9,001 of JBKHDE010000039.1, read as the reverse complement.
ACCGTTCCCCTGACGCCCAGGTCCGCCTCGTACCGCTCCTTGGTGTAGTAGCTGCCGTCGCCGTGCCGGTCCGTTCCGGGGAATTTGATGCCCGGCCCGATGAGATAGGTTCCCACGCTTTCGGGATAATCGTCGTCGAATCCCGCGGCCCCCCCGAGGTTGACCACCGGCATCTCGAATTCGCCGTCGGTATAGCGAAACGCCGCATAAATCTCGCCGGCATCCCCGATCTTCCAGGACATGCGGGAATTGATGTTGGCCCGCTCGGCGCCGCTGTTTCTCAGGTTGCCGTCGGTTTCGTCCCACCCGCCGGACAGGAAAAGGCCCATCCCTGAAATCGTTCCGCCGGCCGACGCCCCGGCGGAAAAGGTATCGTAGCGCTTGTAGCCGGTTCGGGCTGTAAACGAAAAGTCCTCCGGGACCGGCACAGGCGACAGGTCGATGGTCCCCCCCAGGGTGTTGCCGTATTTGGCGCTGAAGGCGCCCTTGCCCACGGTCACCGATTCCCAGTTGTCCACCGCCACGCTGCTCCAGTCCACGAACTGGCCGCCCATCACGCCGGTGCCGTTCAGCGGCCGGCCGTCCAGGAGGATCAGGGACCGTCGTTCATCGAAACCCCGGATTTTCACCTGGCTGTTTTTGGGGGTCAGAATGCCGCGGCTCTGAATGTCCAGGCCCGAGGTTTTGTCGAGAACGTCGGGCACCGTGGAGATCACGGGCTCCGCCGCTTCGGGGATGGCGATGGTTTGTCGGGTGGTTTCGGGGGAGACCGGGGGATAGGCCTCCACCGTGACGGGGTCAAGCTGGATCGGGTCGTCTTCTTGGGCGTGGGCAACGGCGATGGCCATCAGCAGAAACAGGCAAAAGAGCAATCGGGTTTTCATGGGAAGCGGTTCCTCCAATCGTGAAATGAATAATGCGGATATCAGGGGTTCAGGAACGCCGGCGCGCCGCCGAGGGGCCCATAGTCCCGGGCCATGGCGTCGTACACCGGTCGTCCCACCATAAACGTGTAAATCGCGTCGGCTTTTTTTTCGGGATCGAGGTCGGCGAACCGCTCCGGGTAGAGGATCTTGCCGGCGGCGTAGGCGTCGGATGCCGCCCGCAAAGGCCCGGGGCCGCCGGTCTTCCGGGATGTTCCGGGTCCGGTCTTCCAGGTCCCCGATCAGGGAGTGGATAAAATCCACCATCGCATCCGCCCGGTCGGATCGGTTGAGGACCCGGCCGGCGATCCGAAGGGAGTCAAACACCGCTTTGTCGAACCGGCACAGATCGCCATGGCAGACAGGCCCATCCGGTCCAGCACCCTTTCCACAATTTGGTGGTCCGCGTCTGACACGGTCCATCCGATATGAGGCTTTCGGCCCAGCAGCACGGCCTCGTAGACATTGAGCAGGGTGTCGGGATGGCGCTGGAGCACGCAGCCCACCCGCCGGGCCACGGCCCGGGGGGACATGGCCAGGAGGTTCTCGTTGTCCAATTAACGCCGATCCTCCCTGGGGCCGCAGCACCCGGTTGAGGCATTTGAGCAGGGTGGATTTGCCGGCGCCGTTGACCCCCAGCACCGCCAGGACCCGCCCCTTTTCCAGGGCGAACCCCACCCCGTCCAGGACCGGGTGGCTGTTGTAGGAAAACCGGATGCCCGATACGTCCAGGATCATTTGTATCCCCGGATGAGCAGGTAGAGGAACATGGGTGCGCCCATGAACGACGTGACCACCCCTACGGGCAGGGCCCCGGAGCCGACGATGATCCGGGGCATTCGGATGTTCCAGACCACCACCTTGGTGGCGCCGTCCGCCGCGCCGACCAGGGCTTGCAAGACGCGGGGGATGGTCAGGTCGTAGGCCCCCTGGGTGATGGCGATCACGGCCAGAAGGGCGGTGGCGGCCGCCAGCCCGGCCAGTAGGAGCAGCTTTTTGCGGACGTAGCCGAGAAAGGCGGATGTGGCGGTCCCCTTTTCGCCCCGGACCAGGACCCCGCCGATGGTCGGGTTGACGGCGTTGAGGATCAGGGCCCGTTTCAGGCGCTCCTGGCCGACGATGGCGGAAAAGGGGTAAACAGGGATGTGCATCAGCTGGTTTCCACTTTCACATTAATAACAGACTCCGAAAACAAAAAAAGCCGGGAACGCATCACCGAATTCATCCGGTATCGCCTTCCTGGCTTTTCTATTCAAGCTGGCTGAAACAATCACAGGGCGTGACTACGTGTCACGCATTCGAGACATCCTCTAACCGGAACAAGGACATCTTGTCAAGAAAGAAGATTCAGATCATTTCAGCTCGAAAACGATGCTGATTTCCAGCGGTGTCGGACCGCTGAAGAGCCCTGCGGGCGGTTGCGGAAAGGGGGACGCATCCCGCACCGCTTTGAGGGCCGCCTGGTTCAGGAGGCGGTGCCCGGAAGGATCGGCCGGGGCCGCATCGGTGACGCGGCCGTCCGGATGGAGAATGAACCGGACCGCGACCGCCCCCTCCATCCGGCGCCTGCGGGCGGCAAAGGGATAGTGCTTGTGTCGCTCGATCCTTGCCCGGACGGTGGTGAAATAGTCCTGTGAGGCGCCTTTGTCGGGCAAAGCCGAAGGGGCGGATTGCGCAGGCGCCGAATTCGATTCTTTCACCGTGGGTTGCGGAGCGGCATCCGCCGGTTCGGCCGGGGGATGCCAGGCAAGGGGTTCGTTTTTGGCGATCTCCGGGGGCGGGGGGGCGGCCATCGGCTCAACCACGGAGGACCGGGGCGTGATCGGTTTCGGCGCGACAGGGCGCGGCGGGGGTTTGGTGACCGGTTCGGGAGGGGCCGGCGGCACACGGGGGGAAGTGGAAGGCGGAGAGGTCCGGGAGCGTCGAGGGGGCTGTGGAATGGACCTGGCTGCCGGTGCTTCCGGGGCCGGCAATTCAATTTCGATGTATCGGACATTTTCGGTCCGGTACACATCGGCGATTCGGACCAGGATCACCCCATGGAACCCGATGGAGAGGATCAGAAATCCGCGCAGAAGCCAGTTGGCCCGGCCGTTTTCGGGACCCGCCATGGCAGCCGTTCTCACCGGAGATCCTTTTCGGTCGCCAGGCACAACCGACCGGCCCCGGCGGTTTTGGCCACATCCATGACGGCGACCGCCTGGTTGAGAATCACCGAGCGGTCCGCCTTGATCGTCACCAGCCGGTCTTCCGCACCGTCGATGCGGGATTGAAGCGCCTGGAACAGCTCATTCAGGGCCACCTCCCGGCCCTCCAGAAAGGTCCGGCCGTCGGCATCCACATGGACGGTGATCTCCTTCCGGGTCTGGGTGCGGGCGGCCTCGGCCTGGGGCAGTTTGACATCGATGCCTTCCTCCACCATGAAATTGGTGGTCAATAAGAAATAGATGAGAAGCAAAAAAACAATGTCGATGAGCGAGGTCAACGGCGCCTGCACTGGATAGCGGGGTTTCTTTTGTCGGTGCACCAGCATGCTCTAATTCTCCCGGAGTGCGGCGAGCCGTTTGATAAACCCGACGGTGCCGGTCTGAAGCCGGGCTTCATAGCGATCCACCCGGGCCGACAGGTAACTGTGGGCCACCATGGCCGGCAGGGCCACGGCCAGCCCCAGTGCGGTGGTCAGCATCGCCTCCCAGATGCCGCCGGCCAGCACCGCTGCGTTGACCTTGCCGCCCATCTCCTGAATGATCATAAATGCCTTGATCATGCCGATCACGGTCCCGAGCAAGCCGAGCAACGGGGCGATATTGGCCACCGTGGCCAGGGTCTGAAGATACCGGGACAACTCACGGACCTCCTCTTCGACGGCATGGACCAGCACCGTTTCCAGGGTCTCCCGGTCCTGGTACATGACCTCGATTCCCTGCATCAGCACCCGCCCCATGGGGGACCGGCTCTCCCGGGCCGTTTGCAGGGCCGCCTCGCGATCCCCTTCGGCGATATGGTCCGTCACCCGGTCCGCCACCCACCGGCCCCGCTTTCCCAATACCGCAAACCGGATAAACCGCTCGGCGAAAATGGCCAGGGCCAACACCGAACAGAACAGAATCGGGGTGACCAGCACCCCGCCTTTGGCTAAAAACTCGAGCATTTCCACCTCCTCGCCCGGTATTCGTCAATCATCGTTGTCAGAATCGTTCTTGAATGTCGGCCGTTCCGTCGAAATCGAGGTCCTTTTCACGCCGGACCACCGCTTGATCGGAATCGTAGTATTCCCACAGGTCCGGCCGGCCGTCCCGGTTGCGGTCCTCTTCCACCCGGATAATCCGGCCATCTTCATAGTGGTACCAAAGATCGATTCTGCCGTCCCCGTCGGTATCTTTTTCAGCCAGGACGGCGGATTCATCCGCGTCGTAGCGCCAGGTCAGATTCAGGGCCGTCGATCCGTTCTCGGCCTCTCTGGAAAGGATGATCCCTCCGTCAGGACCGTATTCCTCCACCAGAACCGGCAAACCGGCCCCGGCATCGAAAACCTCTTTTTTGCGCATCACCTCATCTGTGTATTCACGCCGTTCCAAAAGACGCCCCTTGGAATTGGTAATCTCCATGACCCGGCCCGAAGCCGAATGGTCCTCCCGCACGGTGGTTTCAAAGTACCCGTCACCGTCCTCATCCAGATTCGATCGGACATGCACCCCGTCCCGGTAGATCAGCGCCGCATCCGCCGTACCGTCGTGATTCCGGTCCTGTTCAATGCGGGTGAGCACCCCTGCTTCATAATACCGCCAGGTATCGGGCTGTCCGTCCCGGTTGGTATCGAATGTTTCCTTCTGAATGGCGCCCTGATCAAAGACGATGGTCTGTTCCGGGCGGCCGTCCCGGTCCTCGTCCACCTCCTGAATCTCCGGCTGATCCTCCCGAAATCGGGTGAGAACCGACCGGTCCGGGAAGATCTCTTCCACCGTCATCAGGGTTCCGTTTTGGAAGCGGCTGATTCGGACCGGTCCGCCGGCCGCCCCCCCGGATTCGCGCATGAGAACCGGCCGCCCCCGGTCGTCGAATTCGGTGAACCGGTCCATTTGTCCGTCATGGTCGGTATCCTCTTCCCGGGCGACCGGAACTCCCTTTTTCCATCGGATCAGAATGTCAAAGGCGCCGTCGCCGTCGGAATCCTGTTTTTCGGTCACCGGTTCACCCTCTGCGAATTCAGTCACAACGGCCGGACGGCCGCCGCTGTCGAAATCCCGTTCCTCAAGGTGGATTTGGCCCTTTCGATACCGACGTCGGGTATTCGGTCGACCGTCGCCGTCCGTATCCAGGGTCACCTCTTGAAGCTCCCCCGCCGCATAAAATGAGGTGGTGTCCGGACGGCCGTCGCCGGTGGTATCGCGCCGCCACTCCCGAATCTGTTCCCGGTCGTCGAAGGTCATCACCTCGGCTATGCGCCCTTTCCGATTCAGCTTTTCGCGTTTGACCAGCCTGCCCTTGGCCCGATAATCCCGCTCATCCATTCCGGGGCGGTCGTCGGTATCCCGCTCAATTCGCACCACATCCCCTTTTTGGTAATGCTGACGGGTATCCATTCGGCCGTCCCGGTCGGTGTCGATTTCCAGCAGAACGAGATCACCGGCGTCATTCAGGTGGGCGATCTGATCGATTCTGCCGTCCCGATCGGCATCCTGTTCGACCACCCGGCCGTCGGCGGAAGCCGAAGCGACGGTCGCGACAAAACACAACAGCCCGTAAACAATCCGGATTCTTTTTAGGAGGATCATTGATTTATTCCGAAAAAAGGCTTTTCCAAAATGTTGTCTTATTTCCTAAAAACAAAAAAAGCCGCGAACACATGGGGCGATACCGCGCCCGCTGCCTTCGTGGCTTCATTCATTGAAAAAGGGTGTTGCTTGCATTTTGAAAATGACACCTTCTTGGCGTCAAAATTTAAGCGAGTATGTATATGAATTCCCGGAGGGAAGTCAAGCAAAAATCCGTTTCAGACCGACAACCGCTTCTACCGCAACAGATGGGTGGCGATCTACGGGAGCCGGCGAAGGCGAACCTTCCTGAAATCCGAAGGGATCCAATCCTCCACGTCCCGAAATAACCGATGTCAATCCGAAAACCGAAATGGTAGGATATTCGAAGGCGATCGAAAAAAACTATTGACAAATAAGAACAAATATTATTTAGGATAATCATGGAACAAGCGAACCCTGAAGAGAAAACCCGTGAATTTGTCGACATTTGTCATGAGCACGGTCTCAAAGTGACCCCCCAGCGGGTGACGATTTACCGGGAGATTATCAATATGGACACCCATCCGACGGCCGATGCCATTTATCGGATCGTGAAAAAGGAGTACCCCAACATCTCCTTCGACACGGTCAACCGCACCCTTCAAACCTTTGCGGATATCGGCCTGGTGGATGTGATGGAGGTCTTCGGCGGGGCCAAACGGTTCGACCCCAATGTGGACGACCACCATCACCTGCATTGTATCAGATGCGGTCATGTGATCGATTTTTCCAATCGAACCTATGACGAACTGGATGTGCCCGAAGAAATACAGCAAGAATTCACAGTGCTCGGCAAGCGGGTGGTCCTCAAGGGCATCTGCAAGGCCTGCGCCGCATAAGGGCCTAAAATCCGGCATCACGCCGGTTGAGCGACGGATCTAGGCCGATTTTTTCAAACCGCCAAACGAAAAAAGGAGTCCGAACCAATGGCTGAACAGAAACTCAAAAAAATCTGCAAGTGCGAAAACTGCCATAATGAAGCCGAAATGGTGGTTACCTGTAATTTAGAACCGGTTGAAGTCGAAAAGAAATCGGCCGATACGAAGCCCTCGGCCCGAAAGGAATCGGGAAAGGTTCGAGGCCAAGCGGTGTGCTCCCATTGCGGAAACGAAGCGGAAATGTGGGTGGATCTCGATTGATCGGCCGGTAACGCCGCGGTAGACCGCATCTTTGTAGGACTGTTCAAGCGCGACGCGTCGGTGATGTGGCGCTGCCGCAACTGCGGGTATCTCCATGAAGAGGCCGGGGCTCCCCGGATGTGCCCGGCCTGCGCCCATCCCCGGGCCCATTTCGAGATTCCGGGTGAGAACTGGTAGTATCCTCCGCACGAGGCGTTCTTCCACGCCTGATTCGATGATCCTGCGAACCGCCTCAGTAATATCGGCGGTTCGCCCTGAATCTGTATTGACACGCCCGCCGCCTTGCCATAGACTGACCGCGTCATGTCTACTTGGAATCCCGACAGCCCGTATATTGCACCGTTGGCCTTTCGACTTCGCGAATCCGTGGAATACCGCCTGACCCGAGGGGTCCAGCCGGTGCTTCTGCTTCGGTATCCGCTGCGGGTGAATGTTATCCACCCGATGTGGCGGCCGGTGCTGGAGACCCTGAAGTCGGGGCGCTTCATCCTGTTTCACCGAATGATGGCCGGTCTCAGAAAACTGGACCCGGATCAGACCCAAACCTTTCTGGAGAGCCTGGTCTTTGAAGGCTTCATGGACATGCGGGGCGCGCCGCCCATGGACGAGTTCCCCACCGTTTCGGTCGTGATCAACGCCTCGGAACCCGAGGACCTGATCACCTGCCTGAAATCGCTGGCCCAGATGGTCTATCCCCGGGAACGCCTTGAGATTCTGGCTGCCGGCCCCGTTTCCGACGAACTGGCGCGCAAGGTCGGGGAGACCTTTCCGGAGGTTCGGGTATTGCAGATGCCCGACCGGCCTTCGTCGGCCGAATGCCGAAACCGGGCCGCCCGTGAGGCCACCGGCGAGTTTCTGGCCTTCACCGACGCTCGCTGCAAAGTTCCCCATGCCTGGCTGCAGGAGCTGCTTCCGGCTTTTCAGGACGAGGGCCTGGGCGCCGTGGGCGGCGGCACCGATTTTTTTTATGAGTATTCCGAATTCGATCGATACATGCAATTTCGCTCTCAGATGAACCGGGCCGAGGAATTCGTCCGATTCAGCCCGGCCGAGCCGTTTATCCCCATCGCCGCCTGGAATGTTCTGGTCCGGCGGTCGATTTTCGAATCGGTGGGCGGCTTTCAGGAGGCGTTGAGCCCCCACGGAGAAGCCGATTTTTTCTGGCGGATTCAGGAGGCGGGTTACGGATTGGAATACCGTCCCCTGGGAAAGGTGCATCAACTGCCCCGGGACCGATTTTTTTCCTTTCTGAAACGGAATTACCTGAGCGGCCGGGCGGAACCGGTGGTTCAGAAGCGCCACCCGGCCAAGATCAAGCCGTTTCTGGTGCCCGTTCTGGAATCGCTTCTGTGGCTGCTGGTGATCATGGCCTTTCTTCTGGGAACGAGCTTCTTGCTGATATCAGCCCTCGCCCTCTTTTTCGTGGATGCGGGCATCAAATACATCCGGGTCCGGCGCAGGAATCTGCCCATCGGCCCGCACCATGTCCTGCTGACATCCCTCAAGGCGGATTTGAAGTTTCTCCACTACTGTACCGGATTCGTGTCCCGGCACTACCTGCTGGTCGGAGTGTTGATGCTCAATCTGCTGCCGGTGCCGGCGGCGGTGATCTTTCTGGCCCATCTGACCGCAGGGACTCTGGACTACAGCTCCCGCTTTCCCCAGACCAAAATAATCTCCTTTTTCATCTTCTTCACCATGGAGCAGTTATCCTATCAGGCGGGCCTCTGGCACGGGTGCATTCAGGAGCGCCATTTCAAACCCCTTCGACCCCAGGTGATCCTTCGGCGGGATCTGTGGACCGATGAGCTGGAAACACCGTTTCAGCAGGGATTCACGACTTCGGAAAAGACGAAGAAGGCGGTTTCGGAATGATCCTTTCTTCTATCCCCAAAAACCATCCCGGGTGACCGTCCCCCGCTGACTTGTTCAATACCTTCCGCACAATCCCCGCAGATTCGGATTTGACAATCGGCTTCATCCTCTATTCTGTCTCATGCGGCCGAACCGCCGCCGGATAATTGTATTGACAGAAAACCGGCCATTTGCGATATTCTTCAGGTCAAGAAAGTTGAAAAATGACAACCAATTAAACAGAAGGAGGCGTGAATGAAGAAGATGCTGCGGACAATGGTCGTTCTGG
>JBKHDE010000038.1:0-26084 GCA_046541495.1 Desulfococcaceae bacterium | reverse complement strand
GGGGATACCTGTCGTAATAGGAAGCTCCCAGCCGCACCGCCTGAAGCAGTCGAATGACCTCGGCCTTGGCCTGTTTTTTGGGCACGGTGCCGAACCGCCGAATGGGCCGGGCGATCTGTCGGCCCACGGTATAGGCCGGGTTGAGGGTGGCGTCCGGGTTCTGGAACACCATTTGAATGTCCTGGATGGTCTCGATCTGCCGTTCATCCACCGGCAGCGCTATATCCACTCCCAGAAAATCGATATCGCCGTCCGTGATCTCCTCCAGCCCGATAATCCCCTTGACCAGGGTCGATTTGCCGCATCCCGACTCCCCGACGATGCCGAGGGTTTTTCCTTTGGCCACCTCCATGGAGATATCGTCCACCGCTTTGACGTACTGGGGTTCATCCAGCCCGAAGAGGCTGCGGATGGATTTGGATTCTTGCTCATAATAGACCTTCAAGTTGTCCACATCCAGTAAGGTTTCGTCGGGCTGTTCTTCGGCATCCGCGGACACCGCTTTCTTGTCTTTTCCGGCCCTCTCTTTGAGGGAGTCCTTGAGAACTTTTTCAGCATAAAAACAACGGGACACGTGGTCGGGCAAGACTTCATACAGCCCGGGCCAGGATTGGACGCATTTGTCCGTGGAATAATGGCATCGCGGGACGAAAATGCATTCGTCCTCGGGCCGTTTCAGGGGGTGGGGCACCCGTCCGGGAATGGGGTGCAGCTTGGATCCGGCCTTGTCGGCGCCCAGCTTGGGGACACACCGCATCAGTCCCTTGGTGTAGGGGTGGGACGGCTTTTTAAAGAGCTCGGTCACCCGGCCCATTTCCACCACCTGCCCGGCATACATGACGCACACCCTATCGCTCACCCGGGCGACGACCCCGAGATTATGGGATATAAAAAGGATGCCGGTGTTGAAATCCCGCTTCAGGTCTTCCACCAGATCTAGCACCGCCGCCTCCACCGTCACATCCAGGGCGGTGGTGGGCTCATCCATGATCAGCAGGGAGGGATTATTGAGCATGGCCATGGCGATGACCACCCGCTGCTGCTGACCGCCCGAAAGCTGATGGGTGTAGCGGTCCATGACCCGTTCGGCATCGGGCATGTGGACCCGTTTGAGCATGGCCACGCACTGCTTCTTGGCGTCGGGCAGGGAAATGTCGCGGTGTGAGGTGAGCACTTCCGTGAGCTGTTCACCCACCCGCACGGTGGGATTGAGGGCGGCCATGGGGTCCTGGTAGACCATGGCGATCCGGTCTCCCCGCAGGCGGTTGAGTTCTCTCTGGGATCGGCCTACCAGTTCCTGGCCTTCAAACAGGACGCTGCCGCCGGTGATCAGGCCGTTGGCGCCCAGAAAATCGACGATGCCGAAGGAGACGGTGGACTTGCCGCATCCCGATTCCCCCACGATGCCCAGGGTTTCGCCGCGTCTGATGGTGAAGGAGACATCCCGCACCGCCTTGACCAGGGCTTTTCGAGTTTTATAGCATATGGAAAGGTTGTTGACCGAAAGTACGGTGTCCGTGTCTGCCGGGGGAGGTGAATCCATGGAGTCTTCTCAATCCTTTCTTCGAGTGCGTCCGGTTCGGTTCTTTTGGTCCGGTTCAAATCCCTGCGGGCTGCATGCTTTTCTGAAAAAGCCGGGTACTCTGCCGGTATTATTGGTACCGCATGGTCTCTTCCCGCAGGCCGTCGGCCAGCAGATTCAGGCCCACCACCAGGGAGGCGATGGCGATGGAGGGCCAGAGCGCGGCCCAGGGGCTGCCGGACAGGATAAATTCCCGACCCTTGGCCACCATGCTGCCCCAGTCCGGCGAGGGCGGCGGTAGGCCGAGACCGAGAAACCCGAGGGTACCCATGGCGAATATGGCGTATCCGACCCGAAGCATGGCGTCGATGATGATGGGTCCCTTGGCGTTGGGGAGGATTTCCACGAACATGATGTAGAGGGTCGACTCCCCGCGGGTTTCAGCGGCCCGAATGTAATCCCGTGTGCGGATATCGAGAGTGAGGCTGCGGACCAGGCGAGCCACGCCGGGGGTTCCCACGATGGCGATGGCGATGACGACGTTCAGAGCCGAGGCTCCCATGGCGGTGACGATAATCAGATACAGCAATATAATCGGGATCGACATCATGGCATCGAGAAGCCGCATGATAATCTCGTCCATCCATCCGCCCCTGTAACCGCTCAAGAGTCCCAAACTGGCCCCGAAAAGAAGGGAGGCGATAACCCCCCAGATGGCGGTTCCGATCGGAAACCAGACCTGATCCGATATGGGAAGAACGATCAGCACCACCCGTGCCCCGTAAATCAGCCGGGACCAGAGATCCCGGCCGAGTTCATCCGTTCCAAGGGGATGCTTCAGGGTAGGCCCTTGATTCGGGGCGCGCCAATCCTGTTCCGTAGGACTGTAGGGGCTCAGAAGCGGGGCAAAGAGCGCTACGATGACCCAGAACAACACGATGACCAGGCCGACTGAGGCTGTCTTGGAGGAGAGCAGAACCGACAGCCCGTTTTTTAAATTTTTAAAAAATCCGGAACGCTCTGGGGGCAGTGCCGCGGTATCGGTGGTTTGTTCTGTAGCGGTCAAGAATTTTCCTCCGTTTCAGGAATAGCGAATACGCGGATTCAAAAAGGTGTAGATGATATCAGCGATCAGCTGGGTGCCCACTGCGATCAGCACCATGATCATGGTGCCCGCCTCCAGGGCGTTGATGTCTTTGTAGAGGGCCGAATTGAGAAGATACTGTCCAAGCCCCGGATATCCGAAGACCACCTCGACGATGACGATGCCGCCCATCAGCCAGTTGACGTGCAGCATGATTACCGTGATGGGGGCGATCAGGGCGTTTCGAACCGCGTGCCTGAATACGACCCGCCGGTAGGGGAGGCCTTTCAGGAATGCGGTGCGGATATAAGGTGCACGCATCACCTCGGCCATGCTCGACCGTGTGATTCGAAGCACGTATCCGAGTTCGATGAGGGTGAGGGTCAGAACCGGCAGGATCAGCATGTCCGGGCGCTGCCAAGGCGCCAACTCTCCGAAAACGGTGGCCCCGGGCAACAGATTCAGCCAGTAGGAAAAAATGAGAATCAGAAAGATGCCGGTGGCGAATTCGGGAATCACCGAAAACATCATTCCGGATATGGATAAAAACCGGTCCTTGAAGGACCCCTCCTTGAGACCGGCGATGATCCCCAGGAACAGGGCCAGGGGCATCACGATCACAAACGCGATGCCGGCCAGAACCAGTGAATTTCGAAGTCGGACGAAAATGCTTTTTGAGACCGGTCGTCCGGTTCGCAGGGATACCCCCGGATCTCCGCGGATAAACCCTTTTTTCAAAGGAATATAGCGGGTGGGACCGCCGGAGGTTTCCATCCAGCCGGATCCCGCGATAAAGGTCCAGACCTTTTTATCCGTCCCCTTTTCCCACTTGACCACATGGTTCTGATGATCCACCCCCCAGAAGGTGGAAACCCCTTGGTCGTTGGTGGTCCACCGGTCGTTGTCGAGTTCGGTACGGATTTTTCCATCCGGGGATTTGATGGTGGCGATAAGGTCGTCGCCATTCAGTTTCCACCGAACCAGAGAGCCGTCTTCCCGAAGCGCCCACCATTCGAGGTAATCATCTTCGGTGGTGATCCGCTGAAGTTCCATATCCATCTTCATCTCGCCGTGCCAGTCGCTGCCGATCAGCCAATAGAGATAACGAATATAAACCGGTTTGTCGAGCCCGGTCTGGGCCAGAAACGAGGCTTCCTGTTCCGGGGTGATGAAGGCGCCCAGAACATTTTTGGCCACATTGCCGGGGGAAGACTCGACGATCAGAAAGACAGCGATGGACACCAGAAACATGGTCAGAAGCAACAGGAAAAAACGTCGAAGAATGAACTTAAGCATCTTGTTTCAATCCCCTTCCGGCAGGGTAATCGTTTCTGAAGATTCCTGATCCGCCGGGGGAATGCCCCAAAATCGAAATAGGCAGGAGGCGGGGAGAAAGAAATCGCCAGTGGGAAAAAGCATTCGAAAAAAACCAACCTAACCGCTTCGGAATTGTCGAAACGAGCGATGATGCCCATTAAATCTCGATATAATTGAAATACTTAAACAAAATTATACCAGAGCCTTCAAAGGTGTCAAGAACTTTATTGAACTGGGTTCATTTGGAAATATCGGCTTTCAATTTTTTGGGATATTTTAGGAACTGGGCAAGCAGGGGGAGAAGAAGATTTCCTGAAAATTCTTGTATATTGTATTGGTTCGGGTTAAGTATATGCATGTTGCCCCCTTTAATCTTATGGAATTCTCATCTGACTGTAATTTGCCTCTGGGAATCTAAATGGAATCTCTTTCATTGCCTCGCTCAATTCTAATCTGGTGTTTAATCCCGATTTTTCTTTGTACGCTGTGCGATCTTGGGGGAGGGCTTTTATGGGCCGAGGGGTTTTCGATTACCGAAGAAAATGGACTGTTGGAGAACGCTCAGGTTTTCTTTCTCGCCCTGGCCGTGTTTCTAAATATTCGGCACCTTTCTTATGTGGAAAACAACACGATTCGGATTTCTCATGCGGTGCTCGGAATGCTGTTTCTTTCCATAATGATTCGAGAGGTGGATATCAACCGGCTCGGGTCGGCGGCGATCTGGGAGAGGGCCGAGTTGGTGATTCGCCTCGGCGCGGCGGTCGTTTGGCTTTACCTCGGTGCGCTGGTCTTTCGAAAATGGAAGACATTGTGGCCCGCTCGGTTTCCCATTCTGTTTTCTCCAACCAGTTTTTTAACCGCTATCGGAATCGTTTTTTACATGATTTCCTGGTACTTCGATAAATCCGCCTCTCCAAACCAGGAATGGAATCGGCTCTGGGAGGAACTTCTCCAGTTAAACGGCACTATTTTCTTCTTTGCCGCATCCTTGCGGCCCCTGCCTTTGCATGATCCTGCACCGATGCCTGCGAATGACCATCAGAGAGAAGGGATCAGCGATGAAACCACCAACTGATAAAGAGCGGTTCGATACAGTCCTCTTCGGCGCCACAAGCTTCAGTGGTCGTCATCTTGACACCGCCCCCCGCTTTCCCTATAGTCCCCCAATTCAAAAACATACCCACTTTCAAAGGATTGGATCATGATCAAAATCAATGAACATTATCTGAAACTGCAGGCGTCGTATCTGTTTGCCGATATCGCCCGGCGGGTGGCGGCTTTTCAGGAAGCCCATCCGGACCGGGAGGTGATCAAGCTCGGGATCGGAGATGTCACCCGGGCGCTTCCCCGGGCCTGTGTCGAGGCCTTCCACCAGGGTGTGGACGAGATGGCCGAAGACAAATCCTTCAAGGGATACGGACCGGAGCAGGGGTACGCCTTTTTGCGGGAAAAGATCGCTCAGCAGGATTTTCAGGCCCGAGGGGCCGATATTTCCGCTGATGAAGTATTTATCAGCGACGGGGCCAAGTGCGACAACGGCAATATCCAAGAGATCTTTTCTCGGGACGCGGTGGTGGCGGTGCCGGACCCGGTCTATCCGGTCTACGTGGACACCAACGTCATGGCGGGCCGCACCGGGAAGTTTCAGGACGGCCGGTATGAAGGGCTGGTCTACCTCGAATCGACTCGGGATAACGGTTTCATTCCGGACCTTCCCTCGGCACCGGTGGATCTCATCTATCTATGCTATCCCAACAATCCCACCGGCGCCACCATTACCAAGGATCAGCTCAAGACCTGGGTGGATTACGCCCGCGACAACCGCGCCGTGATCCTGTTCGATGCAGCTTATGAGTATTTCATTCGGGATGAGAAAATTCCCCACTCCATTTTCGAGATCGAGGGGGCCCGGGAGGTGGCCATCGAATTTCGAAGCCTCTCCAAAACCGCCGGATTCACCGGCACCCGGTGCGCCTATACCGTGGTGCCCAAGGACTGCACCGGATATGATGCCGACGGAAACCCTCATTCCCTGCACAAGCTGTGGAACCGGCGCCATTCCACTAAATTCAACGGGGTTTCCTATCCGGTTCAGAAAGCCGCCGAAGCGGTTTACACCGAGGCGGGGCGAACCGAAACCCGAGCCCTGGTCGACTACTACCTCCAGAACGCGGCCAAAATCCGCGGCGCCATGACCGATCTGGGATTTGAATGCGTGGGCGGTGAAAACTCCCCCTATATCTGGGTCGATGGAAAGCGGGATTCCTGGGAATTTTTCGATCTTCTGCTCGACAAGGCGGGCGTGGTCTGCACACCCGGGGCGGGATTCGGCCGGTGCGGAAAAGGTTACATTCGCATCAGCGCCTTCAACAGTCACGAAAATGTCGACAAAGCCATGGGCCGGATCAAGGACGCCCTGGCCGATTAAGGCGAAATATCCCGTCCGCACAGGAGATTTCCATTCGCCTTCCACTTGCGGATACTCAGATATGGAGGATCGGGTCCAGCCCTTTGCGCCGCCGAATCGCCTCCAGCAGCCCCACGGTCCCGGTCATCATGTTGTCTCCTCCGGGGGCTCCGAACACGATGGGAAGCCGGGAGTCGACGACCAGTTTTCGTTTAGGGCCGGTGGCCAGAATGATTTCGGCATCCGCATACCCGATCGCCTGTCGAATATAGGCCCCATGCCCGCCTTCGGAGAGCACTTGCCTGTGGTCGAGCTTTCCTTCCGCCAACGCCTGAATCAATGATTCCAGCCGTTCCAGAGTGATATCCACGGTATGGTATTCGAAAAAACCGGCGATTTCATCTTGGATCAGGGCCGCCCCGACCGTATGGGAGGTGGCCACATCCAGGACCAGAATCTTTTCCTTCCCCCGCCGTAGGGGGTCCATGGAGGCTCCGAGAATGGCTGCCATGCCGCTGTCCATGACATAGACCTCCCGGGCCGGTAAAGCTTCGGCGCTTTTGGCGACGGCGGTAAGCCGGTTCATGGCGGCGGGAACCTCCCCGGCCGAGTGGAGCAGTTCATGGGGGTGGGGATTCTCATCCAGGGCGGCCCGAAACAGGTTGTGGCGATAATCGAGGTGAGATATGGCAGCCGGCGCCACCCCGTGGTCCTGGGCGCAGAGGCCCGCATAATCGAACTCGAAGGGGACCCCGAAGCCTTCCACGATGGTCCGGAGACGCTCAATATCGACATCCCCCAGATGAAGGGCGCTGTAGTTCGGGTCCTGCTGCAGGGCTTCCGCCTCGGTGTGGGGCACGATGTGAATTCCGGCCGATTTCACCCGCTCCAGGTTGTGGTGAACCGTGGATGCCGCCGCTACCGACATCACCACCTCGGCCGTCCGGGTACGTTCCTTTAAAACCGAGGATACCTGTCCGCCGCCCATTTCACACCCGGTGACCGCCAGATTGCCGGGAAGGGCTGCGGCCTGTTCAGCCAGGTACCGGACCGGGGATTTGACCACCGCTTTGTACTGCAGGTCCGCTTCCGTATCCGCATAGAGAATGTCCAACGTTCCGGCGCCGATGTCCAGAAGCAAAAATCGACTCATGATGATCAGGTCCTGTCTGCAAGGCCCGCACAGTCAGGGGGCGCTGCCGAAATGGGTTAAAATAAAGATACTTGAATTCGATAGAATACCGCCGTTATGCTATCAAGCTAAGCGGGAAAATGGGCAAAGTCAAGCGCCCGGTCCTTAACGGCTGCGGGTCCGGGGAGGTCCGGATCGGTCGGCGGAAGGCTCCAGACGGTGAAGCTTAAATTTGCTGAAGATATCCCGCAGGAATCCCATCTGCAGGGTCGACAAAGGGTTGATGGAAACTTTCGGCCGGCGATAAGGACCCTCGAGGGAGTACCGGGTGGCGATGATCCCCTCGCCGACAACGAATTTTCCCACCAGCGGAATCTTGTCCACGATTCGGTTGAGGACATTGAAGGGGATCACCATGCCGCTCACATCGAGGGTTTTATGGGTGAGATCGAGGGATCCTTCCGCCGTAATGCCCAGGGAAATCCCCTCCATACCGGCCTCTTCGAGGGTCAGAACGGAATCTTCATAGGTCAACAGAGCCCGAAGCAGGTCGAATTGAATGCCGCCGCTCTGAAGCTGACCCACCAGGCCCACAAAAGAGGCCATGGACAGAATCTGCATGAGATTGGGGGCGTTTACGAGTGTAAATCGACGCAGGGAGACATCGGCCCGGGCGGGCGGGTCGGTGGGGATGGGGCCGGCGAAATGGGCGGATACATCCAGTTCGCCGCCGATCAGGTTTTCGGAGAGGTTCAGACCGTTCAATAACTTGCCGCCGTTTCCCGAATGGATGGACAGAAGCCGGCCGGTCTGTTCCGGGGAAAAGCCGATACGAATTTCCTCTCCTTCCGAAAAGGCGGCCTCCAGGTTGGCCGTGAGCAGCCGCCCCCTCCGCCACCGGGTTCGAGCCGTCAGGTCGTTCAAAATCCGGTCGTTGGTCAGGAGCATTTCCTTGAGATCGGCCTGAATGGCGCCGGTGAATCCGTTTTCCGCGTCCGTGTCCGGGAATGAAAAAGCACTTGCCTTTTCCGTTTGGGTTTCTTCCTTTTCTTCGGCGGTCAAACGGGTGATCAGGGGCGCGGCATCCAGGGTGTTTCCGCGAATGGCCAGATCGGAATTTCCGTCGGCCTGTGCATAGACCAGTTTAAAGCGGTTTCGGCCCAACTCGACCCGATCAAAATGAAACCTGGCCCGGGTCCGGGTTCCGGTCTGAATGTCGCCGAAGCCGGAAATCCGCGCTCCGTCCGCAAAAAAGTGGATCATGGAAAAGCGAAGCCGGTTTTCCCCTTCAGGTTGGGCATGAATCTCCAGGGTGGCTTTTCGGCCCGGGGGTTTACGCCATCCCAGAGGGGACAGGTCGATTCGGGCGTGTTGAAGATCGGCGGTCAGGATGATGTCATTGGATGAAGGGTCGAGACGAATTCGGATCGTGGTCTCCGCGCTGCCTTCCAGAAGGGGCAGGGAGGGAACTCCGAGTTGGGGCAGATCCTGGGCGTGAAGGGTGGCCTTGAGTTGAATCCATCCTTGGCCGGCCTGTCCGGTTTCGGTATCCCCCTTCGATTCGGCCGCATCGGGTATGGTGACATGCCCCTCGATATCGAACGGAATGGAGTCGGTTCGAACCCCGCCGGTCAGGGTGACCTTTCCGGCTTTCAGGTTTGCGCGAAGATAGCCGTCATCGATTTGGAAGCCGTAAAAGTCGGCCATGCGAACGGCGTCGATGTCGGCGGCTGCGGAAATCTTCAGATCCCCGGGGGAGATTTCATCCCCGAGGGGGAGGTCGATCTCCAGTCGGGTCTCGGCGGAGGCGGAATCGAACCGGGGAAGATTCGGGTCTGCCTGCTTCCTCAACCCGGCAATCGTCTCGATAAGATCATTGGCCGGCCCCTGAAGGGTGGATTTAATTTTCAACACCGGGGTTTCAGTGTCCCACCCGAGGATGTTCACCTGCCCGCTCGCCAGTCGGGATCGACCGACCTCTCCCTGATCCACTTGAATGCGGATGGCGTCGGCCGTCAGGGTGGCGGTGCCTTCGGCGTTGTTCAGCGCCGGCAGGGTCGGAAAATAATCGAGAGACACCCCTGTAAAGGGGATCTCCGCTTCCACGGCATTGGGGGGCAGTTGATCCAGGGTGAAGTGGCGCGGTTCGAGATTGAGCCGAACCCGGGCATCCACGATCTCACCCGCCGAAAACCTGGATGCGATCCAGTCCCTGGCATCCTCCGCCAGGCCCGAGGGCCAGTAGGCGACCGCCTCCGGAAGCATCAGTCGATCCACCTGAACATTCAGGTCGATCTCGGGGTAGTCGGTGTGCATGAGCACATGCCCCGAGGCACGGAGCATGGGGCCTCCTATATCGGCGAAGAAGGCGGCCACCTCAATCCCCGGCGGCCCCTTCGGGATCAGGCCCTTCATCCGGAATTCGGATATTTCCAGCGGCCGGGCCAGGGTGTCCGGGCGACTCACCCGACCGCCGGCGCCGGATACCTTGAGCAGATCAGGCTGAAGCACCACCGACAGGTCGTTCTGGGACCAGGTAAAGCCGAATACGTCCGAAGCCAGCAAACCGGATACTTCCGATTCGACTTCATACACGAACTCCTCGGGGGTGAAATCTTTCAGCGGAAAACGAAAGCGAAGCTCGGTTCGGGCGGACCCCTCCACGATCCGGAGAGGGAGGTTTTCCGCCTCGATCAGGTCCCCCACCGCCCTCCTCAGTCCGTCGGCCGGGCCTGCGGCGGTGGCCTGAATATCGATCTCCGGCCGGCCCGGAATCCATTGAATATCCACCCGGCCCTTTTGGATATCCGTGTCGTAGGTTCGGCCCCCTCGGACCTCGATGCCGACGCCGTGACCGCTGAACCGGGCGGTGCCGGATATATTGCGGATTTCGGCCATGGGATCATGATAGTCGAGCCTCACCTCCTGAAAAGGGACGGTAATGTCGAGGGTCCGTTTGGGAAGCGGACGGGCTTCGAAATCCGGCGGGTAAAACCGGAATCGGGCCGTGGCCCGGTCTACCTTTCCGGCCAGAAAATGGGCGCCGATCCACTTTCGGACCTTGGGTTCCAGGGGCAGGGGCCAGTATCGGTCCACATCCGCCAGGGACACCTCTTCAACCTGAGCGTCGAGCAAAACGGTCGGAAATTCCCCGAAGGGCATGATGCTGCCCGATACCGACAGAGAAGGGCCGTCCAGGTGAATCGTGCTTTTTTCCAGAGTCCAGCGGGTGAGATCGCCTGAGAAGTGTCCCCGGGCTTGAAATTTTTCGATCCTGACCGGTTGTTCGAACAGATCGGGGTCGGAAATTCGGCCGCCCGAATTGAAGACGGAAAATTCCCCTGACGTGATCCGCCCGGATTCGGTAATCGTGCCGCCGATATTAAAGCTGAAGGGCAGAGAATATCCTCGAATCCGCTCCTTGGCCGGGATAAACCCGGCCCATGTGGAAGGGTTCAATCCGGTCCCCTGGACCTCGGTATCGGCGGTGCCTTTATCGGAAGAAATTCGGGAGATCAGGTGAAACCGGGAGGGTGTCTTCCCAAAAGCGGTTTCCCCCTCGAGCGTAAGATTCAAATCTCCGGAAGGGGCGGAATGAAAGGCCAGGGAAACCTCCGGTATTCGATGCGCGCTGGCGTCGGCAGTCCCTTCCGACAACAGAAAGACATCTTCAAAGGTGATTTTTCGCAGATCCGGCTCCCGGTCCCGCAGGCGGGGAAAGGCGAACATCGTCCGGGAGAGGGTTCGGCCGATTCTCTCCGGCAGGATTTCTTCGGTGTCCGATTCCGGCGCTTCCGGGGGCGCCATTCCGTCCATCCCCAGGGCCCTCAGCCGCACCCGGGGCGATTTCAGGGTGATTCGCACCGGGGCGATTTCCTGTCTCAGGAGCCTGCCGAGGTCCAGGGTGACCAGCAGATGGGGGGTTTGAAGGACCGGGGCGCCATGCCTTTGAATTCGAATGCTATCGATTCGCACCCGGGGATTGAACTGCCAGCCGGGCCAGGAGAGGCGAACCGCATCGAACTCGAACCGGTACTCGGGTTCGAATCGTTCCAGGTGGGCTCGAATGTGCGGATTGAGAAAATCCAGTGCGGGCGGGGCGGCCTGAAACCAGACGATCAGACCCGCCGTCAGTACGAAGAACAGCAGCAGTCCCCAACCGGTGAAGCGGGTACAGGATGTCAGGAATTTTTTCATTCGCAAACCGGGTCCGAACCGATTTCATGAAGGGTCTGGTCACATGCGAAGCCGAAGGGGAATCCTTTTTTGGCAAAAAATTGATCAGAGAAAGCGGGAATACTCCGCTTCCCCTTGAAGATCAGGACTGTCGAAGGGCTTTTCGGGCCTCCTCCCGGGTCTGGTAGATATGCGGAGAGACATTTCGCCGCTGCAGAGCGTCGCCCAGTTTCATTCGCAGGAAGGTGCTGGTGGTGTACCGGGTGACATGGGAGTAATAGTCGTCCACCAATCCTTTGACCATTTCAGTGTATTCGTCCACCACATTGGGAAAGATCATGAAATTGTCATAGTTGACGATGGTATAGACCCGCTTATTGAGAGGAATCAGAATTCGCTCCACCGCCTGTTTGATTTCTTCAACCTGTTCACTCGATTTGATTTCATAGTTTTCGAAGTTGACGAAAAAGAGATTTTCTTCGGGATCATAGGTGAGCCGTTCCTCCAAGGTAAGCTCCAAAAGATCGTGTTTCAAGCCCATGAGGTCGGACCAGAAGATTCGGTCGTCCATCAAAGAGAGGTCCTTCCGGACAATGGGGGTGAAATCCATTTGGGCCAGAATGTCCCGCTCCAGATCGACCCCGGGTGCGATCTCGGTCAGTTCCATACCGACCTCGGTAAGACGGAAGACGCACCGTTCGGTGATGTAGAGGACCGGCCGCCCTTTTTGCACCGCATAAGGGCCGCTGAAGGTGACATGCTCCACCTGATCCACGAATTTTTTGACCCGCCCCTCCTGTTCGATGCGGAGCATTTCGTTTTGAATCGAAACTTTGAGACCGCCAGCGGTAAAGGTGCCCACAAAAACCACCTTCTGAGCATTTTGGCTGATGTTGATGAACCCGCCGGCGCCGGCCAGTTTGGGGCCGAATTTGCTGACGTTGAGGTTGCCGGCCTTGTCGGCCTGGGCCAGGCCGAGAAAAGCCACGTCCAGTCCGCCGCCGTCGTAAAAATCGAACTGGGAGGGCTGATCGATCAGGGCGTCGGTATTGACGGCGGCCCCGAAGTTGAGCCCGCCGGCCGGAATGCCGCCGATGACGCCGGGTTCGGCGGTGAGGGTGAGATAGTCCAGGATTTTCTCCTCATTAGCCACGTTGGCAACCCCCTCGGGCATTCCGATGCCCAGGTTGACCACGCTGTTGGCCTGAAGCTCAAAGGCGGCCCGGCGGGCGATAACCTTTCGGTCGCTCATTCCCATGGGGGAGAGGGATTGGAGCGGCACCCGGATTTCGCTGCTGAAGGCGGGATTATACTGTTCTCCGAAGGTCTGCCAGTGGTATTCCGGCCGGGACACCACCACGCAGTCGACCAGAATCCCCGGGATCTTGACCTGGCGGGCGTTGAGGGTGCCTCGGTCGGCGACCCGCTCCACCTGGACAATGACGAACCCGCCGGAGTTTCGGGCCGCGGTCGCGATGGCCAGGGCTTCCAGTGTCAGGGCCTCTTTTTCCATGGTGATGTTTCCGTCGGTATCGGCGGTGGTTCCCCGAAGGATGGCCACATGGATAGGGAAGGTTTTATAGGCCAGATATTCGTTTCCGTCGAAGGAGATAGTCTCTACCAGATCTTCCCGAGTGAGTTCATTGATTTTGCCGCCGCCGTTCCGAGGGTCCACAAAGGTGCCCAGACCCACCGTCGTGAGGGTGCGCGGCTTTTTGGCCGCGATATCCCGGTACAGGTGTGAAATGACCCCCTGGGGCAGATTGTAGGCCTCGATCTTATTCTCCATCGCCAGCTTCTGAAGTCGGGGCACCAGTCCCCAGTGCCCCCCCACCACCCGTTTGACCAACCCTTCGTGACCCAGATGGTTGAGCCCCCGTTCTTTGCCGTCGCCCTGACCCGCCGCATACATCAGGGTCAGATTCCGGGGTTTACCGTTTTCCAGAAAATAGGCTTCCAGCTTGACGGCGATTTCTTCGGGAAACCCGGTGCCCACAAACCCCCCGGTGGCCACTGTGTCACCGTCCCGAATCACCATGATCGCTTCCTCGGCGGATACGATTTTGCCCTTTCGCATTCTGGAAGGCGGCAGTTGAGACAGCATGGGATGGCCGCTGCCTTTTCTGAGTTGTTCCTCCATAATATATGCTCCTGTCGGTGTGTAGTCGTCAAAGTATCGGCTTGTCGGATGGGCCGCAGTTGGTCATAAAATAAAACCGGTCGTCTGTCAAAATCAAAACGGATGATAAAGATGTTGGACCCGTTTCAGATAAAAAACCAGTAGTGATCGGAAAGAACCGGCTTTGAATTGCCGATTATCTCGATCCTTTGGCTTGACAGGATGTCGGATTCAGCGGATATTTACCTGAATCCCTAACCGATACGGGACAGACCGCCATGGAAAAACCGAATGGAACCAGACAGCCTCAACACAACCCAGGGCCGCCGGTGAGTGCAATTCGATGACCGATGTTGAAGACATGACCCATTTATTCCAAATAGAGGATAACCGCGGAAACCGGAAAGCCGAGGCGAAGCCATGACCCCGGATGTTTTGCTGGTAATCGGTATTCTGATTTTCGTCATCCTTCTGTTCATTTTCGAATGGGTCCGGGTGGACGTGGTCGGCCTCCTCATGATGGTGCTGCTGCCGCTGCTGGGACTGGTCACCCCGGCCGAGGCCATCAGCGGCCTCAGCTCCAATGCGGTGGTCTCGATTATTGCGGTGATCATCATCGGGGCCGGACTGGACAAGACCGGGGTGATGAAAACCCTGTCCCACTATATCTTTGTGCTGTCGGGAAACAGCGAGCGGCGGATCATGTTTCTGATCTCGGGCACCGTGGCGGGGATATCCGGTTTTCTGCAGAACATCGGCGCGGCTGCGCTCTTTTTACCTGCGGTGCGCCGACTCGCCCGCCAGACGGGGGTGCCGATTTCGCGGGTGCTGCTGCCCATGGGCTACTGCGCTATCATCGGCGGGTGCCTCACCCTGGTCGGTTCCAGCGCCCTGATCATGCTCAACGACCTGATGCGGGTAGTGGACCCGAATGTGACGCCTTTCGGTCTTTTCAGCGTCACCCCGATCGGATTGGCCCTGGTGCTGGCCGCCCTCTTCTATTTCATGCTGTTTCGAAAATGGATTCTTCCCGAGCGGAAGCCGGAGGACCGGGACCATCCGGTGTCGGCCATTCTGGAAAGCCTGTATGAGGATGTGGGCACCCTGTTCGAGCTTCACGTGCCCTGGAATTTCAAAGCCCAGACGATCGGTTCGCTTCACCTTCGATCCTTCTTCTACACATCGGTGGTGGCCATCGCCCGGCATCGAAGACGGGAAAAGTCCTTCGCCCCCATGCGGGACACTGAAATCCATGCGGGAGACCATGTGGCGGTGGTCGGACCGCCCGATATAGTAAAAGAGATGGCCCGGCAGCTGGGCTGGGAAATTCGACGGAACCTGGTCACCTTCGCCGAAGACCTTTCCCCCAGTGAGGCCGGTGTGGTAAAGGCGATCATCGCTCCCCGTTCCAAGCTCTACCGCCATACGGTGAGCGAAATCCAGTTTCGGAAGAAGTTCCAGATCAACCCGTTGGCGGTATTGCGGGAGGATGAGGTGTTTGTGGCCAATCTGAGCGATCTGGTGCTGCGACCGGGTGACGCCCTCCTGCTTCAGGGGCGGTGGGAGCGTTTTCATCGGTTGAACGATTCCCCCGATCTGATCTTCACCACCCCGATTCGGGGTGAGATTCTGCGAGAAGACAAGGCGGTGCACGCCCTGGCCTGCCTGGCCCTCTCCCTGGTGATGATTCTCGGCTTCCATGTCCAGCTTTCCATCGCCCTGTTATCCGGGGCCCTGGGAATGGTGTTGCTGCGGGTCATGTCCATCGACGAAGCCTACCGGGCCGTGGACTGGATGACGGTGTTTCTTCTGGCCGGTTTGATTCCGCTGGGGATGGCCTTTGAAAACACCGGGACCGCAAAACTGATCTCCGCCACGATCACCCAATGGCTGGGAGACGAGGTGGCGCCGATTCTTCTGATGTCGGTGATCGCCATCCTTTCTTCTTTTTTTACGCTGGTGATCTCCAATGTGGGGGCGGCGGTTCTGTTGGTGCCGCTGTCCATGAATCTGGCTCTCAACATCGGAGCCGACCCCCGCATCGCCGCCCTGGTGGTGGCGGTGGCGACCTCTAATTCTTTTGTGCTTCCCACGCATCAGGTCAATGCCCTGATCATGAGTCCGGGCAGTTACCGGACCATCGATTTTATTCGGGCCGGCATCGGCATGACATTGCTCTATCTGGTGGTGATGATTGCGGCCGTCTGGACTTTTTTCGGGATTTATTGAGCTGTGAGGGGAAGAGTGAACTCACCCAAACCGATCGAAAGGAGCGAAAAAATGAAACAAGAGGCGGAGCAAGCGCTGAATCAATTCATCGAGGAATGGACGGACACCCCGGAACAGAACAAAAAAGCCTTTCTGCGACTCAAGTCCTTTCTGGCGTCCAAAGACGGGGCGGTCCTTGATTTCGTCCCCAGGGCCGGGGTGACCTATTCCCTTCGGGCCGCCCACCGGAACCAGACCGACAAAGCCCTCTATGTCATGGTGGATGTCATCGAGGATGATCCCCGATGGCTGTCGGTCTGCTTTTACGGCGACATGATCACCGATCCCGATGAAAGAGGCGATTTTGTGCCGGAAGGCTTGCTGGGAGACGATGCCATGTGTTTTGATCTGGAAGAATGGGATGAAGAAATGCTCACCTATATCGAGGCGCGCCTGAGTGAAGCCCACGAAAGCGCCGCCAAAGGATAACAGAGGATAAGCGCCGGTCCCCGGCTTTGGAAACGGAACCGGCATTCAAAGAAAAAGAAAGGAAAACCGGTATGTCTTTGTCTGCCCAACTAAAATGGATCGACGGGTATCAGTTTCTGGCCCGTCCCGAAGACGGGCCCGCCGTGATCATGGACAGCACCCAAGGCCGCAGCGGCCCGACTCCCATGGAGATGATTCTGATCGGGGTGGCCGGGTGCACCGCCATCGATATGATCTACAGCCTGAAAAAGAAGCGCGGGGAAATCACTGATTTTCAGGTCAATATCACCGGGGATCAGGCCGAGGAGCATCCCAAGCGGTTCACCGACATCCATGTGGAGTATGTCTTTTACGGCAAGGACATTCAGGCCGAGGATGTGGAGCGTGCCATCGGGCTCTCCAAAGAAAAATATTGCAGCGGCCTCTCCTCATTAAATGCCCGTTTCGACCATTCTTATCAGATTCTCGAAGAGCCGGCCCTGACGGAAACATAAGCCGCTACCGCCCCCGAATTCGATCGTAGAAATCAGGATCATCAACGGCGAATCCTTCGGGGTGAATCCGAACGGCCTCTCTCAGCTTCGCCAGTGGAAGGTCATCGGGGATGAACCGGTAGGCATACCCCAAACGATCGGAATACCCGGGAAGCAGAACCCGGTAATCGAAAAACCGCCGAAAGGCGGAGATCTGTCTGGCATGCCGAATAATCCCGACCGTGCAGTTGTCGGTAATGGTGTGGTAAAAACGGGGTGTGAGTCGAATGCCGTCGGCGATGCGGAGCATGTCTGCAAACAGGATCCGGGCCGTTTCGACGGAGAGGGTCAGCGGATAGAGATAGACCCGCTCCTGTCGAATATGGGTGCGAAGCCCGATGATGTCCCGTTCATCGCCGATGACATAGATCAGTTCATACCGGCGAAGCATCCCCTGAATCGGGCTGTAGGTTTCTCCCATCTCCTGGCGGGCCTCGATGGAGACCGCCAGATACCGGCCGTCTTCAAAGCCGAAGCTGAGAAAGGTGTGGGCCAATCCGTAATCTCCGAAATGGGAGATTCCGTACCAGACCGACGCGAGTTCAGCCAGGGAATAGATGCGGTCCTCATAGGTCGGGCGGACCACCCGGCCCGCCGCATCATAGCGGAAGTTGCGGACATGTTGAATCTGAACCCGGTCGCCGTCCACCGCCGCCACCGGAAGCCGGCTGTGTTCGATCTTCCAGTTGCGGTTATGGCTCGGGGTTTTGCGCCAGACGAAAAGGGCCATCGTCAGAAGACCTGATAGCAAGATAAGGAGGAAAACTCCGGAAAGAATATCCCATTTTGAGATTTCTGTTGCTATGGGGGACGACTTCAATTCAAACTCCGGATACGGAGCTGAGTTTCAACTCTTTTTTCGGAAAATTTCCGCCCGTGATCGGGGTTCTCCCGAGGTTCATTCACCGTGTTTGGATTCCAGGGCCCCCACCGGGCAGACATCGATGCAGGCGGTGCAGTCCGGAGCGGGAAGATCGAAGGCATGAGTGCTTCCGTAAAAGGTGAGGACGGTATCGAACCCCCGCCGTGCCATGGCGATGTAGGCCCGGCCGTGACGGGAATCACAGATATGAATGCACCGGCCGCACAGAACGCAGCGGTTGGGGCGGTAAATCAGGTGCGGATGGGTGTCATCCACCTCGGGTTCTTTGCGGTAATGGTCGAGATGCTTGGGCTTGAGCCCGATGCCGAGAAATTTGGCCGTCCGCTGAAGTTCGCATTTTTTATTGGCGATGCAGTTTTTGCAGTCCACATGGTGAACCGAAAGCAGCAACCGAAGGGCGGTCCGTTGCAGCCGGCGGACCGCCGGGGTATCGGTGCGGACCCTCAGGCCGGCCGCCACCGGAACGGTGCAGGCCGGGACCGGCTCCCGCCGCCCCTCGATCTCCACAAAGCAGAGTCGGCAGGAGGCCGGCGGTTCGGTCATTCCCTCCATATAACAAAGATGGGGGATATAGATGTCGGCGTTCAGGCAGGCCCTCAGCAGCGACATCCCCTCGGGGGCGCTGATCTTTCGATCATTCACCTGAAAGGAAATCCGATTCATGGCGCCTCCCGGCTTTCGGTTTTGTCTGCTGCCGACTCCACCGGTTCGGCGGGCCGCGCCACCACCGGTGCGAGATCGGCCGGAGAAACCCGGCGAACCGCATCATATTCCGGAGGGCAGGCGGTGACGCACTCCCCACATTTGACACAGAGATCGAGGTCGATCCCTTTTTTGCGGGTGCTGGTGGTGAAAACGGCGTCGGTGGGGCAGCAGGTGGCACAGGCATCGCATCCCCGGGCGCATTTTTCCAGATCGATATAAAAGGCGGTGAGGGGACGGCACATCATGCCGAGGCACCGCCCCTCTTGAACATGGGCTTCGTATTCCTCCCGAAAATAGGCCAAGGAGGTGAGAATCGGGTTGGGGGCGGTTCGCCCCAGTCCGCACAGAGATCCCTGTTTGATGTCGCGGCTCAACCGCTCCAGCTGTTCCAGGTCCCCGTCCCGGCCGTTCCCGCAGGTGATTCGCGTCAGGATGTCCAGAAGATGGCGGGTGCCGATTCGGCAGAAGGTGCATTTCCCGCAGGATTCCTTCTGGGTGAAATCGAGGAAATACCGGGAGACATTGACCACGCAGGTCGCTTCGTCCATGACCACCATGCCGCCGGAGCCCATCATGGCCCCGGCTTCGGTGAGGGAGTCGAAATCGATGGGCGTGTCGAGAAAGGATTCCGGCAGGCACCCGCCCGAGGGGCCGCCGATCTGGACCGCTTTAAATCCCTTGTGTTTGGGAATTCCGCCGCAGATATCGAAAATCAGGGTGCGAAGGGTCACCCCCATGGGGATTTCCACCAGGCCGGGGTGAACCACATCGCCCACCACCGAAAAGACGGCGGTGCCAGGGCTTTGTTCGGTTCCCAGGGATCGAAACCACTCGGCCCCCCTTTGAAGAATCAGGGGAAGGTAGGCCAAGGTTTTGACATTGTTGATGACGGTGGGCCGCCCCTGAAAACCCCGAGTGACCGGATACGGCGGGCGGTGTCGGGGCATGCCCCGGCGGCCTTCCATGGATTGAATCAGACCGGTCTCCTCGCCGCAGACAAAGGCCCCGGAACCCTGAAACACCGTCACATCAAAATCGACTCCGGACCCCAGGATGTTTTTCCCCAGAAGCCCCGCCTGCCGGGCCTGGTCGACGGCCCGGGTGATGATTCGAACCGCCAGGGGGTATTCGGAACGAATATAGATGACCCCCTCTCCGGCCCCCGCCGCATGGGCGCAGATCGCCAGGCCCTCCAGCACCTGGTGAGGATTGCTTTCGATGATGGCCCGGTCCATGTAGGCGCCGGGGTCTCCCTCGTCCGCATTGCAGATGACCAGTTTGTCGCCGAAGGCCGTTCGGGCCCGTTCCCACTTCAGACCGGTGGGAAAACCGGCTCCGCCCCGTCCTCGAAGCCTCGATGCGGTGACGGTCTCAATGACCTGGCCGGGGTCCATCCGCAGCACCGCATCCAGTGTCTGATAGCCGCCCTCGGCGATATATTCGTTCAGGTCCTCGGGGTCGATGCGGCCGCATTTTTCCATCACCACCCGATGCTCCCTGCTGAACCGCGAAAACTCCATGACCGACGGAATCAGATCGTTCGGCTTCATGGCGCCGTAGACATGCTCGAAGCGCGGATCGCCTTCTTCCAGAAACAGGCGGGCCAGCATTTTGGCCTTGCCCGGGGTGACCTCGTGATAAAAGATCGGGGGAAATCCGGAATCGGGATGATCGATGATCACTACGGGTTCGGCATAGCAGTGGCCCATACAGCCGACCGGGTGGATGCGGGCCGGAATCTTCCGTTCGGCCAATACCTGTTCAAAGGCGTGCCGGGTCTCCAGGGCCCCGGCGGCGATGCCGCAGGTGGCCAGGCCGATATGGATGACAGGCCCGCCGGTCTCCTCACGCTCCTTTTGCTGTTGAAGCGCCGCCTCTTGAAGGGCTCGGTATGCGTCGGATCGGGATCTCTTATCGGGCGGACTCATGACGCCTCTTTTCGCGCTCGGCCATCTCTTTTTCCACCTGAATCCGGGTGAAGAGCCCCTCAACCTTGCTGGGGGCCATATGCCCGTAGACCGCCTCCCCCACCAGGGCCACCGGCGCCAGGGCGCAGCAGCCGACGCAGGCCACCCGCTCCAGGCTGAAGTCCCGGTCCGGCGTGGTTTCTCCTTCCCGAATATCGAGCTTTCGTTCAAAATTTTCCAGGATGATATCGCCCCCTTTGACATGGCAGGCGGTGCCCAAACACACCTTGATCGGGTATTTCCCCGGCGGGTTGAATTTGAACTGATTGTAAAAGGTGGCCACCCCGAAAATCTCGGACGGCGCCATGTCGAGATGGTCGGCCGCCATATGAATGGCCTCTTCGGGAATATAGGAGAGGGTCTCCTGTATCATCCGGAGAATGGGAAGCAGGTTCGTCCGGTCTTTTTCGAAATCCGTCAAACCGGCGCGCAACCGATTCAGGAGCGCCGCTTCCTCCCTGCTCGCTTCAGAATCCATGATTCAGCTCCGCCGGCATCCTCTATATTCTTTCCATGGCTCCCATGGAATCTTCCTTGCTTAATCGGCGGTTTTCGAAATGACTCGATAGCTTTCGATCAGTCGTTCCCCGAGCACCTTGGCCAGATTTCTAAAGAACATCATGCCGTTGTCCGGATCGCCGTCCAATAGTTTTTGAAAAGATTCCACATTTATTTTCAGGAGCCGTGTCGGATGTTCGCATTGGCCGGTGGCGGTATAGGTGTAGCGCCCCAGAATGGCCGACCAGCCGAAAAATTCGCCGGTCTGATCCCCCACATAGACCCGTTGTTCTCCGCTGTCGATGGTGAGTCTGATCCGCCCTTGAATGAGGATGTAGAAATGCCGGGCCGGATCACCGCTTCGGAACAGGATGTCCCCCTCGGAATGGGATTCCTTGGCGCCGATGTCCATCACCTGTTGCAGAAAATGCATGGTCAACCCATTGAAAAGATCCGCCTGTTTCAGATACATAATGTCTCCCTTAAGGCAAGAGGGTTTACAGGGTTCCAAACGCATGATCGAACGGGAGGTCGCTGTGAGAACATGCGTTTGAAATTCGAATAGCAGATTCGAACGGCTTTTTCCAGGGAAAGCTTGGTCTAAAAAACGTTTCCGCGTAAGGGTTTTACCCATTGAACAATCCATGAACCGGGTTTAAAATAGTTGCATCAAAAGGGAGGAATAGAGAATTGTGATGTATAAAAAACTCAGAACAGAGGAACCGCCCGGAGCAGGTCCGGTGACCGGGCAGGGGAGGTTTTCGATGCACACAAATACCCATGTTTTGGGAATCGATATCGGATCGGTGTCGGTGTCGGTAGCCCGACTCGGTTCGGACAAGGTCCCGGGACGGACCGACTATGAATTTCATCACGGGGATATTCCCGGCACCTTGACCCGGATTCTGGGCGATGAGGATTTTTCCGAAATCGGGCGGGTTGCGGTCACTTCCGCCACCCCGTCCATAGTCAAAGCCCACGGGCGGTACGACAGCCGGGTCTGTCTCATCACCGGCAGCCGCCATCTATACGAGGGATTCGGCGCCATTCTGGTGGTGGGGGGCGAAAAATTCGGATTGATCCGGTTCGACGGACAAGGAGATTACATGGGCTTCAAGTCCAACACCGCCTGTGCGGCCGGGACCGGCGGCTTTCTGGACCAGCAGGCCGGTCGGCTGAACCTGGACACCGCCGCGGAACTCTGTCGGGTGGCCCTCTCCAACACCGGCGAGGTACCCAAGATCGCCACCCGGTGCGCCGTTTTCGCCAAGACCGACCTGATCCATGCCCAGCAGGAGGGGTATTCCCTGGCCGAGATCTGCGACGGATTGTGCCGGGGCTTGGCCGAAAACATCGCGGATGTGCTGTTCAGGCATGATCCACCGATTCCGCCGGTGATCTTTGCCGGCGGGGTGGCCCAAAACGGGGCGGTAGTCAAGCACCTGACGGCCCTGACCGGGTTGGAATTCATCACCGATGGAAACGCCGGGATTTTGGGCGCGGTGGGTGCGGCCCTGGAATCGGCGGCGGATCCGGCCGCCCTGAATACGCCCGGCGACATCACCGGCATCGGGGATTTGCTGGCTACCGAAGCGAAGGCGCGAACCTGCTATTATCCGCCGCTTCGGCTGGAACAATCCGGGTATCCCGTTTTTGACGGCATCGAGGGGTATGAATACCGTCCCCAAGACCATACCCGCCTTCACCGGGTCGAAGTCGATCTTTATGAACAGCCGGCGCCGGGGGAAGCCTTGGAGGCGTATCTCGGGCTCGATATCGGCTCCACCAGCACCAAAGCAGCACTTCTGGACCCGGAAAACAGAGTGCTTGCGGGGTTTTACACCCGAACCGCCGGCAGGCCCCTGGATGCGGTGATGGCGCTCTTTTCCGCCATCGAGGATCTGTCGGAACGAAAACGGTTTCGATGGCGGATCGCCGGGGCCGGGACCACCGGGTCAGGCCGCAAATTCGCCGGAAAAGTCATGGGGGCCGATCTGATTCTGGATGAAATCACCGCCCATGCCCGGGCCGCCCGGGATCTGGTGCCGGCCGTGGACACCATCATCGAGATCGGCGGCCAGGACGCCAAGTTCACCACTCTGAAGGACGGGCGGGTCACCTTTTCAGTGATGAATACCGTCTGTGCCGCCGGCACCGGCAGCTTTATCGAAGAGCAGGCCCGAAAGCTCGGGTGTCCGCTTTCCGAGTACGCGACGCGTACCGAAGGCCGCCGCGCCCCCATGGCCAGCGACCGCTGCACCGTCTTCATGGAGCGGGACCTCAACCATTACCTGACCGAAGGATATGAGACGAACCAGGTTCTGGCGGCGGTGCTGCACTCGATTCGGGAAAACTACTTGACCAAGGTGGCGGTGCTCGGCGCCATTGGAGATGTCATCACTTTTCAGGGGGCCACCGCCAAAAACCGTGCGCTGGTGGCCGCATTTGAGCAGCGGCTGAAAAAGCCGATTCATGTCTCCAAATTCTGTCATCTCACCGGCGCTGTGGGGGTGGCCCTGGCCCTGAGGGATGAACCGGCCTTTCAGACGCGATTCCGCGGGTTGGGACTCCATCGAAATCCCATTCCGGTGCGCTCCGAGGTGTGCGATTTCTGCGCCAATCACTGTAAGCTCACCATTGCAGACGTGGGGGGAACCCCGGCGGCATACGGGTTTTTGTGCGGTCGGGACTACGATACCCAACAATTTGTCAGCAACAACCGGTCCGGGTTTGATCTGCTTCGAGAGCGGCGGAAGGTCCGGGCCGGTGCGGATCGAAAATTCGAAGCGGAAAAATCCAGACATGAGATCGGGATCATCGGAATACCCGCAGCCCTTCATCTGTTTGAGGATCTCGATTTCTGGAAATATTTTTTTGATGCGCTCGGCGTACAGACCCTCACCAGCGAAGGATTCACCGGGGCCGTCAAGGCGGGAAAATCTTCGGCCGGGGCGGAATTCTGCGCCCCCATGGCGGCCCTCCACGGGCATGTCCGGTATTTGTCCGATCGGGCCGATTCCGTTTTTCTGCCGGTCTACCTGGAGAAAAAGCAGGACGACAAATCCGCACGGCGTCAGTACTGCTATTACACCCAGTTTTCCACCGCTCTGGCCAGCTCCATGGACCCCGAAAACTCGGGAACGAAGTTTCTCACTCCACTGGTGGACTATCTCTACACCGAATTTTATACCAAGGTTCAGCTTTACCGAATGTTCAAAAAATTGTCCAAGGACGGAATCCCTTTTCTGGAAGTCTCCCGTGCTTTTGACAAAGCCAAGGCATTCAAGAAAACCGGTCTTCAGCGATTAAAGGCGGTGTATCAGCAGGAAATGAAACAAAGCGGTGAAGCGGATATCCACGTGATCTTTTTGGGGAGGCCGTACACCCTGCTCTCCCGATCCATGAACAAGCGGATTCCCGACATCTTCGCAGGACTCGGCGTCAAAACCTTTTACCAGGATATGGTGGAGGATGTTTCAGGGGATGAGGATTCCCTGCGGCCGCTTCTGGAGACGCTCCCCTGGCGGTATGCCGCGGAGATTCTGAAGACCGCGGAAACGGCGGCCCGGACCGAGGGGGCCTACCCGGTCTACGTGACCTCTTTCAAATGCACCCCCGACGCCTTCGGGGTCGAGTATTTCAAGCAGTTGATGGCCGCCCATGACAAACCCTACCTGATTCTGCAGCTGGATGAGCACGATTCCAGCGTGGGATACGAAACCCGCATCGAAGCGGCGGTTCGCTCCTTTCGCACCCACTTCGAAGGGGGGCGGACGGAAAAACCGGCCGCCCATACACCTTTGCGAATCCCCGCCTCGGATCAGGATCTGACCGGCAAAACCCTGGTCCTTCCCAACTGGGACGACATATCCCTGCGGCTGGTGGCGGCCAATCTGAGGCGAGAAGGGGTGGACGCCCGGCTGATGGAGGAGAGCGATCTGAGCGTGCAAAAGGCATTGGTCCACAACACCGGCCAGTGCATTCCCTTGAATATCATGGCCCAGGAGTTTATCGACTATATCGACAAATATGAACTGGATCCCGCAAAAACCGCCCTGTGGATGATGAATTCGACCCTCTCCTGCAATCTCTCCATGTTCCCCTACCACATTCGAAACCTGCTTCAGGCCCACGGAAACGGCATGGAACAGGCCTCCGTCTATCTGGGCGGCCTCTCTTTCATGGAAATCTCGGTTCGACTGCCGGTGAACAATTATCTGGCCTATATGTTCGGCGGTCTTCTTCGCAGGATGGCCTGCAAAGTGAGGCCCTATGAGAAACAAAAGGGAGATACCGATTGGGTTCTGGAACAGTCGGTGGATCTTCTGGAAAAGACCTTCCAGGCCGGCGATTCCAAGCGGGAAGCCCTTGAAAAAATCGTTTCCGGTTTTGAAGCCGTCGACACCCGGCCGGGGGGGCGGACCAAGGTGGCGATATTCGGGGATCTCTACGTCCGGGACAATGATTTCATGAACCGGGACCTGATTCGGTTCATCGAAGCCCACGGGGGAGAAGTGATCACCACCCCCTACAGCTCATATGTCAAAATGCTGGCCGGGCAGTATCTTCGAAAATGGTTCCTGGAAGGCAAATACATGGATACCCTGACCACTAAAGCCCTGGTGGCCGCCATTCGATATCGGGAGAAAGCTTACTATCCCTATTTTGAACGGATTCTGAAGGAGCCGGACTGGGAGTTCGATGTGCCTCCTCAACAGATCCTTTCGGAATACCACCTTCGGTTGGAGAACACCGGCGAATCCATGGACAATATTTTGAAAATATTTTACCTCCTTCGCCATCATCCGGACATTTCCCTGTTTGTTCAGACCAGCCCCGCCTTTTGCTGTCCGTCCATCATTACCGAAGCCATGGCGGGGCAAATCGAACAAAAAACCGGTGTGCCGGTGGTCTCCATTACCTATGACGGCACCGGCGGCAATAAAAATGACGTGGTGATTCCGTATCTGAAATATCCTCGAAAGGATCGAAAGTCCGGCAAACGAACGGGGATACGCCGAAAAGGGGCTTAGAATACAAAAAA